>CAYGDM010000001.1:0-40360 GCA_964348685.1 uncultured Candidatus Peribacteria bacterium
GTGGCAAAGTGTGTTCAGTCCATTCACATCACTGCCCACGTAATCGAGAGAGAAAAACTATGTTGATGTACATCGAACAATTCCACAACAGCCGCAACGCCACCGTGCACCTCGTCGGCACCGATGACCGAAAGGACGGCATCTCCGGGCCGCACGATGACGAACTCACGCGGAGGAACGGGCCTACATACGTGGCTTTCGACGAACGGTACGAGGATGGCGCGCGGCAAACGCTCAACGCCCTCCTCGGAATCCCCGCGTTCCGCACGGTGCTCGAAGCGATGTTGAACGACGCGATAGACCTCTATCACGACGGCAAGCAAAACGCGACGAACATCGAGCGGGAACAACGCGACCGCGCCCGAAGGCTGCGTAGGAAATCCCAACAATTCTGACTACGTCAGACGCCTCACCAGCCGAAGCGGTGCGACCAAATCACGTCGTAAAACTGTGTCGTAATTCCGGGGGGTAGCTCCCCGGCGCGTCACGAGCGGCCACCGTGGAACCTGTTTCGAACACCAACCATAGGGAATCTAACGTGCTTATTATCAGAACCATCAACAACTCCCGCCGCGAAACCAAGGCAACAATCACCATTGTATTACACGACGACATCGACAGGGCGAGGGAGAGTCTTCGATATAAAAATCTAACCATCCTCAATTACGAAATTGTGAACACGGACACGTTGCAAGAAAACGATGCGGACCCGGACGTTCGGCTCGCATTCAAAAAATTATCGTCCTGGGCCGAATTCGAATGCTTCCGTCTCGCACTCGAACTGTGCATCCAAGCGACACTCTCATTCGATCTGAAACCATGAAAGGAGACCTTACCCCTGTCGGCAACAGCAGGGGTTTTTCTTATGCCACCGATAGCAACAACGCCTTCGCCTCCTGCAATTTCTCGACGCGCACCAGTTTGCTGCGCAAATCCGACGCGCCGTCGAACCCCTTCACGTAGCTGCTCAGATGCCGGCGCATTTCGAGCATCCCGAGGCGCTCGCCTTTGATCGCAACCGAGAGTTCGCAGTGCTCGAGAATCATCGGGAGTTTTTCCGCGTAGGTCTTCGGGACCTGCGGCGCGGCCTTGCCCGCGAAGGCATCGCAGATTTCCGCCATCACCCACGGGTTGCCGAACGTCCCGCGGCCGACCATCACGCCATCGAGGTTGCCGATCTTGTCGAGCGCGTCCTGCGCACTGTTCACATCGCCGTTGCCGATCACCGGCACCTTCACGGCCTTCTTGAGCTCGTAGATTTGGCTCCAGTCGGCCTTTCCCGTGAATTTGTCGCAGTAGCGGCGGCCATGGATCGCGAACGCGTCGGCACCCGCTTCTTCAAGCCCTTTGCAAAAAGCGATGAGCGTGTCGGCCGTGTCCCACCCCAGGCGCGTCTTCACCGAGACCGGGATCTTCACCGCCTTCTTCGTGGCGTGCACGAGTTCGGCCGCGAGCTTCGGGTTCTTGATGAGCGCCGCACCGTGGCAGCTCGAGACAACCTTCGCCGCAGGACAGCCCATGTTGATGTCGATGCCGTCGGCGCCGATGTCCTCGATGATCTTCGCCGCCGCGAGGAAATGCTCCGGCGTATCACCGAAAATCTGCACGATGAACGGCCGCTCGATCGACGCGTCGAACGAGAGCATCTCCATCGTACGCTTCGCGCCGTACGCGAGGGCATCCGAACTGAGGAATTCCGTCACGACGATCACCCCCGGCGCGATCTTCTTGATGAGCTGCCGGTACGACGCGTCCGTCACGCCGGCCATCGGGGCGAGCGCGACCATGGGACGGGCCGCTGTTTCCCAGGTGAAATTGGTCATATATCTACACCACAGAATAGCGTGGTTGCGAGCCGAAACGAAGTGGCTCCAGTAGCGGGCATCCTACGCGTCCAGCCACACTGTGGCCATGCGTTTCGCCGCCCTTCTCTTCATCGCCCTTCTGCCCGCTTCGGCCTCGGCCCAGCAGTTCGGCGTCATCATGAGTGACCTTACGGGCTGCGATTTCGTCACGGGCAAGCTCGATGCTGCGTGCATCCCCGTGTTCATCGGCCACCTCGTGCAGCTCATCATGGCATTGGTCGGCACGATCTTCGTCATCAACGTCATGATCGGCGGCTACCAGTATGCGATCGGAACGCTCGACGGCGACCAGGGCAAGGGAAAAGACCGCATTTACTGGTCTATCATCGGACTCATCGTCACGTCGTGCGCGTACCTGATCCTCGATCTCGTCCTCACGGTCATCGGACTCTGATCCGACGATCCCCCCTTACTCTCTTATGGCTCAACGCAAAAAGTCCGACGAAGCATTTACGTCGTTTCGGGTACTGGGTAAAAAAGCCCAAGACCTGATCCAGCGCGCATCGAGCGAGCTGCAGAAACGGAGGAAGAAAGAAGAAACGAGCGACGCTCCCGCGGGCGCGGACAACGATTCGTCACAAATCCTCACCGTCGCGTTCTCGCCGTGGTCGATCCTACAAGCAACGCTCGTCGTCGTGGCGGTCGCGCTCGGGCTTGTGCTGCTCGTGTGGCTGCGCAACGTCATCATCTTGCTCCTCCTCGGCTTCTTCGTTGCCGCCGTCATCGATCCGGGCATCCGCATGATGGAACGGTGGAACATCCCGCGGGGCATCGGCATCCTTATCCACTACGTGTTCGCACTGCTCGTGTTCGTATTCCTGATGATCTCGCTCATTCCGATCATCGCCGAACAGCTCCAACAGATCGCGTTCCTCATCAACACGCAGGTGAACCTCTTCCTCGCGAACCCGGACTTCAGCTGGCTACCGCTCGTCTCGGCCGATGTGCAGGCGCAATTGGCCGACGTGGTGCAAGCGACGCTCCGCAACCTGTCGATCAACAGCTTCACCGAAGCGCTCCAGAGCCTGGGCGACAACATGTCGTCCGTGGGCGTCGGCAGCGTACTCTTCGTCACGAGCTTGGCCGGTTCCGTCGCAGGCTTCTTCGCGCAGCTCATCATCGTCCTCGTTCTTGCGTTCTTCATCCAGATGGAGCGCGAACACATCCGCCAGTGGGTGCGCGGCTTCCTCGGCACGCGCGGCCGCCTGTACTTGGACGACAAAACAGAAGCCGTCCACCACAAGATCGGCCAATGGGCGCGTGGCCAGCTGCTCCTTGGCTTCTGCATCGGCCTCCTTGTGTACATCGCGCTCCTCATCCTCGGCATGGAGGAATATGCCGCCACGCTCGCGGTGCTCGCGGGCTTCACCGAGTTCATCCCCTACATCGGTCCGTTCATCGCGGCGATCCCGGCCGTCCTCATCGGCGTCACGACCGGCGGTTTCATGTGGGCGTTCTGGATCGCGGTCGTCTACTACGCCATTCAGTGGTGCGAAAATAACCTCCTCGTCCCGCTCATCATGCGCCGCGCCGTGGGCCTTTCGCCGATCGCAATCATCTTCGCGATGCTCTCCGGCCTCAGCTTCCCGCAAATCATCCACCCGATCCTCGGCCTGCTCCTCGCGGTACCCGTCACGACGATCGTCACGATCTTCCTCGAAGACTGGCGCAAGAGAACGAGGCTTTGAGATAGGTAAAACTAGTTTTCCACAGTGTTACGCCACGCTTCATTCAACGTGGCCAGGATTATTTTTGTACAATTTTTGTGCTCGTCATACAATACAAGACATGCAAACGAGGGCTCCTGTCACTCGTCCAACACACACTTCCCTGATATACTTTCCGGAACATTCGACAAATTATCACTCTCCATGCTAGAGTGATAGCTGCGAACAGTTCCCCCTTATTCCTATCCGTCTTATGCAACCCTTCGACCGATTCACTCCGAACGCCAAACTCGCGCTGCAGATCGCCGAACAGGAGGCGAAGACGATGCAGAGCCAGTACATCGGCACCGAGCATCTCCTGCTCGGCCTCCTCTCGATCCCGAAGTCGCTCGCGTTCTCCATCTTCACCGGAGCCGGCGTGACGCTCGAAAACGTCCGCATTCTCCTGAAGGCGAGCAAGCTCTCGGCGCTCGAAGGCAAGCACGTGAAGCACGGCCTCTCGACGTTCCTCCACACGGTCATCGAGCAGGCAGTCGTCACCGCGCATAAGTTCCGCCATGCGAACGTGGGCACGGAGCATCTCCTCTATGCGCTCGTCTCGAGTGGCAAGAGCGGCGCGACCGTGATCCTCGAGAGCATGCAGGTCGACCCCGACGCCCTGAAGGTGCACGTCGAAGAAATGTTCGGCCAAATCAGCACGTTCCGCCAGCAGAACAAGAGCGTCGAACAGTCGCTCGAGGCATTCTTCCAAGGGCTTCAGGGAGCCATTTCCGGCATGCAGCCCGGCACGACCGGCGGCGAACCGGAAGGCCTGAAGAAGCGCCGCGCCGAGGGAAACAGCAAGACACCCGCGCTCGACTACTTCACCGACGACCTCGTGTCGAAAGCGAAGGAAGGAAAGATCGACCCGATCATAGGGCGCGATCCGGAGATCGAACGCGTCATCCACATCCTGAACCGCAAGACGAAGAACAACCCCGTGCTCATCGGCGAACCGGGCGTGGGTAAGACGGCGATCGTCGAAGGTCTCGCACAGCGCATCGCGACGGGCAAAGTCCCCGACTCGCTCAAGAACAAGACGGTGCTGGTCTTGAATCTCAGCTCGGTCGTGGCCGGCACGAAGTATCGTGGCGAATTCGAACAACGCTTCGACGACATCCTGAAGGAAGCCGCCGCGAGCGACCGGAACGTCATCCTCTTCATCGACGAATTACACACGGTCGTCGGCGCGGGCTCCGCGGAAGGATCGCTTGATGCAGCAAATATCTTGAAGCCCGCGCTCTCGCGCTCGGGCATCCAGGTCATCGGCGCCACAACGCTCGACGAGTACCGCACGATCGAAAAGGACCGCGCACTCGAGCGCCGCTTCCAGCAGATCCAAGTCGGCGAACCGACGATCGAAGACACGATCGAAATCCTCCGCGGGCTCAAGGGTTCGTTCGAGCACTTCCATCACCTCTCGATCTCTGATGAAGCACTCGAAGCGTCCGTCAGGTTGAGCAAGCGCTACATCACCGAGCGCTTCCTGCCCGACAAGGCGATCGACGTGCTCGATGAAACGATGGCCGGCAAGAGCCTGCAGCACGCCCGCGTGACGCCGGAGCTCGACCAGGTCGAGCAGAAACTCCAGCAGATCGCGGTGAAGCAGCAGGACGCCGTGAAGGACCAGAAGTACCACGCTGCGCTGAAGCTGAAGCAGGAGCAGCAGGAGCTGAAGGAAAAGCGCGATCGTCTCTTGGCCAACGCCGACGGCGACGTACGGACCCCCGTCTCGATCGACGCCGACGACATCGCCACGGTGATCGCCCGCATGACGGGCGTGCCGGTCCAAAAGCTCCTCAAGCCCGAGCAGAAGCGCCTCGCGAACCTCGAGCTCCACCTCAAGCAGCACGTCATCGGCCAGGACGACGCGATCAAGAAAGTCGCCCGCGCCATCCGCCGCTCCAGGGTCGGCATCGGCGACACGAAGCGCCCGATCGGCTCGTTCCTCTTCCTCGGACCCACCGGCGTCGGCAAGACCGAACTCGTCCGCACGCTCGCGCGCGAGGTCTTCCACCGCGAAGACGCGCTCATCAAAATCGACATGTCGGAGTTCATGGAACGCCACAACGTCTCGCGCCTCACGGGCACGACGGCGGGCTACGTGGGCTACGAGGAAGGTGGCCAGCTGACCGAAGCAGTCCGCCGCAAGCCGTACAGCGTCGTCCTCTTCGACGAAGTGGAGAAGGCCCACCCCGAATTCTTCAACGTCCTCCTCCAGATTTTGGAAGACGGCACGCTGACGGACGGAGCAGGCAAACAAGTCGACTTCAGGAACACCATCATCGTGATGACCTCTAACCTCGGCGCCGACGTGCTGACGAAGCAGGCGGCGAAGATCGGCTTCAAGACCGCGGACGAAGCAGTCGCCGAAGAAGAAGCATACGAAGCCAAACGCGAAGAAGTCCTCAAGACCTTGAAGGACAACCTGCGCCCGGAGTTCCTCAACCGTATCGACCACATCATCGTCTTCAACGCGCTGAACCAGCAGCACATTCGCAAGATCGTCGGCGTGCACCTTGAGGAACTTGAAAAGCGCCTCAAAGCGCAAGGCTACGACATCACGGTCGACGCGAAAGCCGTGAACCTCCTCGCCGAGAAGGGCTTCGACCCGGCGTACGGCGCGCGCCCCGTGCGTCGCATCATCCAGGAACGCATCGAAGACGAACTCGCCGAGCAGATCCTCAAGGGCATGTTCAAGCCCGGGGACCTCATCGAAGTCATCGCAAAGAACGACAACGACCTGGAATTCCTCCACGGCGAAAGGGCAAAGAAACAGCAGAAAGAGGCGGTTTCCGTGGCCTAAAGGGTGTAGGGGCATAGCATGCTATGCCCCTACACCATCCATATGGGAAAAATCCCCGTTTTCTGCTATAATTAAACGAAACCCCCACATAAAAACCAATGCCCATCGAACCCGTCAAAATCCCGCAAAACGTCTACATCGAGGACCGCATCGTCGGTCCCCTGACGCTCCGCCAGATCATCATCTCGATGCTCGGCATCGGTTTCAGCTACGCCATCTGGGCGAGCATCGCGAAGGTCCAGGGGACCGTGCCACTCCCCCTTACGATCATCGTGTGGATTCCCGGCGCGCTCGCGGTCATCTTCTCGTTCGTGAAGATCAACGACCTCTCGCTTGCGCATCTGTTGTTACTGCTGCTCGAACGCATGAACAAACCACAGACGCGCATCTACGGCCCGCGCCGCGGCCTCGCGGTGAGCTCACGCAGTTTCAACGTCCCGACGGCGAACTCGAAGAAAGTCCTCGCGCAGAAACCGCAGGCCGAAGGCGAGATCGGCAAACTCAGCGCGTTCCTCGACCATGAAGGTGTCCGCCCCGCGAGCCACGACGAGCAGGAAACCCCGGACGCGCTCCCGCTTGAAGAAACCCTCATCGAACCGACGCAAGGATCGAACGTCCCGGTCCGCCCGGTGCAGAAAGGACGCATCACCGTCAGCCCGCTCCTCCAGGCAAACATCGAAGACCTTGAGGGAACGGACGGCCAAAAAGTGTTCCACGACATCTTCCACCCGCCAGCCTCCCATGCCTGAAAAAAATTCCGTACAGGCCCGCAAACGCCAGTCGCTCGCAACCACGCAGCGATTCCTCCCGATCGCCGAGATCCGGGGCAACGCGATGATGCTGAAAAACGGCGGCCTGCGCGCGGTGCTCGAAGTCGAGGCGCTGAACTTCAACCTCAAGAGCGAGACCGAACAGCAAGGTATCGTGTCCGGCTACGGATCGTTCGTGAACTCGCTCAACTTCCCGATCCAGATCTCGATCCGCTCGACGAAGACGAACATCGATGAATACCTCAAGAAGGTGAAGGAATCGGGCAGCAAACAAAAGAGCCAGCTCCTGCGCGACCAGACCGACTCGTACGTCGCGTTCATGCAGAAGCTGATCGAAGTGGCCGACATCATGGAGAAACGCTTCTACGTCGTGATCCCACTCGACCACAGCGTCCGCAAGAAGACGATCGTTGAACAGTTCCTCGACTGGATGCACCTGGACGACACGCTCGGCAAAGCGACGACCCGCAATCGCGAATTCCCGGGGCTCATCAAGCAGCTCAACGAACGTTGCGAGCTCGTGCTCTCCGGCCTCACCAACATCGGCCTCCACGCCAAGCGCCTCGACACGCGCGAACTCATCGAGTTGATGTACAAGGTCTACAACCCCAAAACGTCGCAGACAGAGAAGATTCCGGCGGACCTCGATTCGCTGAAGACCGAGAAAGCGACGCTGTAAGGACAATTTGACTATTTCGCCCATGATCCGTAGATTAGGCGGGCTTTCGAGTTGCTCGTGCGAGAACTCGATTCCCCTTACTTCTCCCCTCGCACCCCAGTTTTTTTATGGCAAAAGCCTCAACCGCGGCACAGACCGCAATGATGGAAGAACTCATGAAATCGTCCCCCCCGGTGTTCCGCCCCCGTCCGGGCGAGCTCGTGGAGGGTAGTGTCGTGTACAAAGGAAAGAACAAGATCTTGATCGACCTCAACGGCGTCACGACGGGCATCATCGCCGGTCGCGAACTCCGCGACTCGTTCAACACGTTCCGCGAACTCCAGGAAGGAATGGACGTCGCCGCGCTCGTGCTCGAAGAAGAGAACGACGAGGGACTCGTCGTCTTGTCGCTCCGCATGGCCAGCCAGAAGAAGGCCTGGGAACGCTTCCACACACTGACGGACCAGGACGAAACGATGAAGTTTACCGCCCAGGAAGCCAACAAGGGCGGCCTCATCGCGAACATCGACGGCATCCGCGCCTTCCTCCCGGTTTCGCAGCTCTCCCCGCTCAACTACCCGCGCGTGAACAACGCCGACGCCGGCGAGATCATCAACCGCCTCGGCAAATTCATCGGTCACACGTTCACGGTGAAGATCGTCACGATGGACGAAGAATCAGGCAAGATCGTCGTCTCGGAGCGCGAAGCGATGAGCGAAGAGCGCGCCAAGGCCCTCGAAGGATTGAAGATCGGCGAAGAGAAGGACGGCTTGGTGTCGGGCCTCGTGAAGTTCGGTTTGTTCGTGACGTTCGAAGGCCTCGAAGGACTCGTGCACATCTCCGAGATCGCCTGGGGCCACGTGAAGAACCCGGCCGAGCACGCCAAGATGGGCGACAAGGTCCGCGTGAAGGTCATCGGCATCGACGGCGACAAGCTCTCGCTCTCCATGAAACAGCTGACCAAGGACCCATGGGAGGAGGTCGCGGAACGCTACCCGGTGGGCAAGAAGGTCTCCGGCAGCATCGTCCGCTTCGCCGACTACGGCGCGTTCGTCCGCCTCGAGAAGGACATCAACGGACTCGTGCACCTCTCCGAGATCGCGCACCACAAGGTGACCGATCCGTCCGAGGCCCTCACGATCGGCCAGAAGATCGACGCGCAGGTCATCAACATCGACGTCGACGAGCGACGGATCGGCCTCTCGATCAAGGCTCTCCAGCCGATCGACGAAGCGACCCTCAAGCGCATCCAGGCCGAACAGGCCGAGGAAGACGCGAAGAAGGACGCCGAACCGAAGGAAGAGAAGAAAGATGAAGAGGAAGCCACGGAAGCCTGATCCCCTCTCGATTCTCAGAAAACGCCCTGGCCATCCGGGGCGTTTTTCGTAGTATCCATCCATGGGGAAAAAGGCACTCATCTTCGACTTCGACGGCGTGGTGATCGACAGCGAACGCTACTGGCCCGACATCGGCAGGCGCATCTTCACGCGGATCTCCGGCGCGCCGTTTACCGACGCGGTGCGCCGCACATTCACGGGGCACAGCTTGCCCAACTGCCACGACATCATGGTGCGCGAATATGGCTTGTCCATGCCCTATGCCGAGTATGAACAGGTCGTGACAACATGCGCGCGCGAGATCTACGACACGGTCGTCCAGCCGATGCCTTCGGTCGCGGCGTTCATTGAATTGGTGCATGCACGCCGCATGGCGACGGCTATCGCGTCGTCGAATAAGCGCGATTTCGTCGTGAACACCGCGCGACGCTTGGACCTGGAGAAATACTTCCCGATCATCGTGACCGGCGATGACGTACCGCACGGCCGAGCGAAACCTCAACCCGACATTTATGTACTGGCAGCGAAGCGACTGGGCATGGCGGCAGTGGAATGCATCGCCATCGAAGATTCACCCACGGGCATCAAAGCAGCCAAAGCCGCCGGCATGCACTGCATCGCGCTGCATTCCGACCACAATGGGGAACACGACCTCTCGCAGGCGGATACGCACATCAGTCACTTCGACGAACTCACCGACGAGCGGCTCGCGTCACTCCTGGGGTAACGCTTTCTGGCTCAAAAAATGCAGGTGGATATACGGCACTTCCTGGCCACCCTCTTTGCCGACGTTGAACTGCAGCTTATAGCCGTCGATCCCCTTTTCCGCAGCGAAGAGCCTGGCGGATTCGATGAGCAGCGCGGGAATGTGGGACGTGTCGGCGTCGACGTGCGCGACCGATTGGAGGAACTGTTTCGGGACGAAGAGCACATGCGTGGGCGCCTGCGGATGGATGTCCTTGAACGCGATGACTGCGTCGTCTTCGAACACGATGCCCGCCGGGATCTCGCGGTCGATGATTCGGTGGAAGATAGTCTTTTCCATGCGCTCCAGTATACACTCAGAATCGATGACGCAGCGCGGATTCCTCTACTCATCGGGCGTGACGTACCTCGGAACGATCGGATCAGTCCTCTGCTTGGCGGGGTTCTACGGCATATCGTTGCGCGTCGGCACGGAAGCGTTCGGTGCACTGCAATCGACCCTCTCGGCCATGTTCCTGCTCCTTGCGGGGCGCAGCGCGGCGGCCAGTTACGTCGTGATCCATGCAGCCGGCGATGAACGTCGCCTCGCGGGGGTCGCGAAACGCGGCACATTCCTCGCTAGTCTCGTCGGCCTCGGCATCGCGGGCCTGTTCGCGATCCTTGCACCCTTCCTGCGCGATTTCTTGCACCTTGAATCATCATTTTCCTTCGTGCTCATCGGCATCGCGGCAATTCCGGGCATGTTCGCGTCGGCAGGTGAAGGTATCTTGAACGTGCAAAAACGCTTCGCTGCGCTCGCCGTCAGCTCCGTCCTCGTGCCGCTCACGAATTTCCTCTTGGCGATCTTCCTCCTGCGCGACGGAATGAGCGGCATGGACGCCGGCCTGATCGTGCTCGGCAGCCAGTCGATCAGCTGTCTCAACTTCCTGATGGTCGACTGGACGTCACTTCGTGGGGGAAAGCCCTTCACGGAGCACGCATCGTCGCTCGCGGAAATCGGCACGCTCATGGCTGCGAGCCTCCTGCTCGGATTATCGCTGCGCATGGATATCCTTTGGGCGCGGCATCTGTTGCCCGAAGCCAAGGCCGGTTCCTATGCCGTGGCGGCGATGATCGCAGTCGTGCTCTATATCATTACGAGCGGCGCCGCCCGTGTCACGACGGTATCGCTACGTTCGGGAGGAGGCATACGAGTCATCGGCGCCTCGTATGCGCTCATTGTAGGAACGGCCGCCGTACTCGCGGGAGCATTCGCCGTGATCGGCCAACCCACGCTGCACATACTCGCCGGACGCGAGATCCCGATCGACTGGCCCGTCCTTCTCCCTCTCTTCATCGCGCTCACGTGCTACTCGACCATCATGTTCGATTTCTCGTGTCTGAACGTCGTCACGAAGCGAGTACACCTCGGCTTCGCCGTCATTCTCGTCGTCACGCAGGCCACTGCGCTCACGGTGTTCGGCATGGATGCGCTCACCATCGCCTGGAGTCAGTGCGTGGTGATGGCAACGCTCGCGATCATCTTCGCCCTCTCGCTCATCCGAGCCGCACGCTCCATGCAGTCTGGGCCCGTTACGCACCCCGCAGAGCCCCATCTGGCAACGCAGGGATAATGGCCTAAAACATTGATTTTTGGCCAAAAAAGGAGGATAATAGGCATGTGAATCCCTCATCTCCAGAGAAGGGTCTCCACACTCCATCGAGTGCGCTCGAAGGGTCGAAAGCCGTGCTCCAACCGAGCAAGGCGGAAGGCTTAGCAATGCTCGTGGCAGAGATCAACGAACTACCGAGCGAAACGGCCGGCTCGGGCCCCACAAACGACGGTCCCGCCACTGGTTCAGGCACGACAATGACAACGACGGGCACACAACAGGGAACGTCCGCCCGCGACCACGCGCTCGCCAATTTGCCCGTGCCCGCGCAAATGCAGAAGAAGCTTGAGGAACACATCCGCGCCGAAGTGAAGCAACTCCGCAAGCAGACGAAACTCATCATCCGCTCACGCAAGCCCGGCTCCGCCTACGCACTCGCGCAAATGTACGCGAAAATCCGCCATCTCAACGCACTCCTGGCCGACTTGCTGGAGGCCTCGTACGACGTGCTGAAGAGGCTGTTCGTGAAAGTGTTCATCGATCGACAGCAGATTGGGTAGGCCTCGATACGATTTTTGCACGGCAAAAATCACTCGGCCTGACAAGCAGCGTACCGAGCCATGACTTATTCTACGTCGATCGCTTTCTTGTCGTGGTCTTTCTTCCCCGTCTTATCCAGCGCTTCGACGTACTCGAGCACCCACTCGAGGATTTTGTCGGTCATCACAAGCGGCTTCATGATCACGTCTTCCACCTGCTCCGACACGCTCTGCACGCGCTTCATGATCTTGCGCAGGTCCACGACGATGAACAGCACGTGGTACAGGACCACCACGAGCATAACGGCAACCAGAATGAGGAGGGCCGTGAGAACGTCATCAGCTGTGAGCATCATACGGTAGACTACGGTACTGAACGCCACGCACATGCGCAATCTCCCCCGCAACATCTGGCACCTTCCGCGCAATACGATCGTGCTGATCGTGCGCGCATACCAGCGGACGCTCTCGCTGGACCACGGCCCGCTGCGGCACCTCTATCCGTACGGCGTCTGTATTCATACACCCACGTGTTCGCAGTACGCGATCGAGACGGTTACGCGGCGCGGCGCGATCGTCGGCTCCGTGCTCGCCCTGGGTAGGGTGCTCACGTGCCACCCGTGGCGGAAACCGAGCGACGAAAAGGTGCTCCAGGCCATCGATGAGCACTTCCCGAAGAAACCCTGATCGCGTACCATCACGCGGCGTCCGGTTCACATCTCCGCGGGTATCGTATAACGGCTATTACCCCAGTTTTCCAAACTGGTGACGCGGGTTCGACTCCCGCTACCCGCTCCACCCCGCTTCGCCCCGGCTGCGGACGGAACGACACACAGGTCGCCGCACGCAAAAAAAGCGGCGACCCATGAAGGGCCGCCGCCAAGATATTTCGAGCAACGTCTTCGCTGCTCACTCGACTGATTTCTTTTCCCTCCAGACCAACACTCGGTCACCGGGTTGCATGCGGTTGTATCGATGCATGAACTCCAACTTCTTGGTATGCAACAACGCGTTGCATTTTTCGGTCGTCGCACTTCCGAGCGCGAAGAGCGGAAACGGGGTTTTCCACTCTCTCACTCGGACGAGGTCATAGAAATACGCTTGCGAGTACCCCTTCACCCGCACGATGGTGCACAGCTCCGCCCGGTCGATCACCTGAAGCACTTCCCACACCGCGAATTCCCGTTCGAGAGGAGTGTTTTCCGGGAGATCGCTGGAATGCTGTAATAAATATCCTCCACAAATGCCGGGCAGTTCGTTGAGGGTCCATTTATCCGACCCGGGAAACTGCGCATTGATCATGTCGATGAACGGCCCCCCTCGCCGATGCGTCGTTTCGAACGCGCGGCCTGGGGGTTCTTCGACCATATCGAACGGATCCTTCGTGGGACGGAGAAACCGTCGCCGGAAAACCTTCACCATCTTCCTGATGAACCTTCTGTCGGCGCAGATTTCCTCCGTGCGCAGATTAGAATACATGCCCGCGTCTTGCAGGGCTTGTGCGAGCAAAATCGCGAATCTCATGTAAAGCATCGCGGATTTCGCGTGCGTACAATCGATCTTTTGTCTCTTTTTCTTGGAACTTGAGGCCGTCGTCGCTGTCATGTGCACGTCTCCTTCCGAGCTACCCGTTCTACGGTCGAACGAGCCTGTCGGATGCGAGGGTCGTCCCGGATATCGTCGTCCACGCGGACGAACCATAGGGCCGGAGTGTCAAAGAACTATGGATACGATAAAACTATTTTCAACTTTTAGCAATTATCGATAAGAGTGCCGAAAGGATGTTCCGCACCGGTCGTCTTCCCGTATGATCGTTTCGCATTCCCCCACCTCCCATGACGCAGATCACCGTCGAGACCTCCGTCCACGCCCCGGTCGAGAAAGTATGGGATTGTTGGACGCAGCCGGAACACATCACGCGGTGGAACGCCGCGTCGGACGATTGGCACACGCCCACTGCCGAAAACGACCTACGCGAAGGGGGGAAATTCGTCAGTCGCATGGAAGCGAAGGATGGCTCGGTCGGCTTCGATTTCGGCGGCACATACACGACGGTCGTCGAACACAAGCAGATCGATTACACGATGGACGACGGCCGCACGGTGAGCGTCCTGTTCGACGGCCATGGCGACCACACGCACATCACCGAAGTGTTCGACCCGGAATTGGAGAACGCGCCCGACATGCAGCGCCAGGGCTGGCAATCCATCATGGATAACTTCAAGAAGTACGTCGAATCCAAGGCGTGAAGACCATGCGCATCTACTTCGGAGGATCCATCAGGGGCGGCACGCACGATCGCGAACTGTATCTGCGACTTATCGAAGTGCTGCAAGGGTACGGCGACGTGCTCACGGAACACATTTTCCACGAGAACGCCGACAGACACCTCGACCCGGCGACGCTAGAGCGATCAATCTACGAGCAGGACATGGAGTGGCTCACCGCGGCCGATGTCGTGGTCGCGGAAGTGACTGGCGTCAGCCTCGGCGTGGGCTACGAGATCGGCCAAGCGGACGCCATGGGCAAGCGCGTGCTCTGCCTCTACCGCGAGCAAGAGGGGCGCATGCTCTCAGCCATGTTGCTCGGCAACCCGAAGCTCACGGTTCGTGCCTACCGCGATACCGAGACCCTCGCGGACGCGAAGGCGATCTTCGACGAATTCTTTCACGGCTAAGGGTTAACACAGCGGCCGGGACAGACGCCGAATGTGGCTGCGACTACAGATCCACGAAGGCCTCGAAGCCCCCGACGGCCGCGCGTTGCATCTCGAACGGCATCTCGAAATCCTTCGTATCGGCGTACGCTTTGTCCATCGCGGCATGCACTTTCTTGTTCACAGCGTCGCGGTGCTTCCGTGATTTGTAGACCACGTACGAGAAGACGACGATCTCGTCCTTTTTCGCTTTCACCATCGTGGGAAACGGCAAGTTGCCCCATTTCTTGGCGACGCCCAGGTCCTCCCCGATCGCCTCGACGTAGTTGAGCGCGCCGCACTTCATCCAGATCTTTCCGCCCTCCTTGGCCATTTTCTTGTAGGCGGGAAGGTTCTTCTTGGGCATCGCGATGACGAATCCGTCGATGTAGGACATATGGATGAGGAGAAAGAATTAAAGGTTCGATACGTAGTCTGCCAGACGGCCGAGGGTTTGTTCACCCCCTTCGATGGCGCCGACTTCCTCGACCTGCTTCACCATCTCTACGAGGGTCGGGAAGACCATCTTCAACGTGACGAGTGTCGCGTCACCATCGTCCGAAAGGGTGATGGACGCCTGGAACGGCGGCTCGTCGGTCGTGGGGTCCGAATGGTCGTACGCGATGTGCTCGAGCAGAACGACATCGGTGTACGCCATGAGGTTTTCGTAGTCCGTGCCGTCGGGACCGTGCATCGTGTACGTCCACGAGCCGCCAATGCGGAAATCCATCGAATGCGTCTCGTTGCGGAAGCCGTCCGGACCCCACCAAAGATCGAGTTGAGCGGGGTTGGTGAGGGCTTTCCAGACGACCTCGCGCGGCGCGGCGACCGTGCGGGTGATGATGAGGGAACGCTCGGCGTCGTTACGGATGGAAGGCATGAATGAGAGTGGGGAATGTAGAGAAGAGAGCGCAGATCAGAGGATCTTCGCGAACTTATCGAGCGACGACGACCAGCCTGCCTCGGCGTTTTCCGCCATTTCAACGGAGTGTCCTTCGTGGTGCACCGTGAGCTTCGTCTTTCCCTCGCCGGCGTCCTCGAACGTGATCGTGACCTTCATCTTTTCGGGCCACTCGCCGGGCATGCCGATCGTCGAAGGATCGATCCAGTTGCCGTTCTCGTCGCAGAAATAATCGGTCGCGACGATTTTCTCCATCGGAACGACTTCCACGTACTCGCCGCCGCTGTACGTGACCTTATCCCATTCGGACCCCGGAGGGCCCTGCATGGCGTAGACGAATTTGCCGCCGGTCCGCAGGTCCTGCTGCACGCTCGGCGCGCTGAACCCTTCGGGGCCCCACCATTTCTTGATGTCGTCGGGATTGGTCCACGCTTCCCACACGCGCTCGCGGGGGGCGTCGAGGGTGCGGACGATGTGGACGTCTTTGGTCGTGGCCATAGGAAGAGGGGGAAAGAAAAAGACGAAAGGGGTGACGGCTGCTCGGGTCACTTCTGACCGCGGTTGCCGGGAAGGAACGACAGGAATTTCTCGAGACGATCCAAGCGATCGTTCCAGAGTTTTTCGTATTCCTTAAGATAGCTCGACGCTTCCTCAAAGGCGAACGGGGAAATGCTCACGAAGTACTGCTTGCCGACGCGCGTCTTCGTGACGAACTTCGCTTTTTCGAGCACGCGAATATGCTTCGAGATCGCCGCGAGTGACATGCCGTACGGTTTGGCAATCTCCCCGATCGACATCTGCGTCGTCGAGCCGCGGCGCAGGATGTCGCGCCTCGTCGGGTCGGCCAGTGCACCGAACACGGCGTCGAGTTCGTCGGAAGAACATTTAACCATATGGTTTAATGATATTCGAACAGGGATAGGCAGTCAAGAATGCGCTCCCCTTTCGGTTTTCACGGCATCATATGGGAGCGATGCACGTTTTATGCTATAATGATCCGATGTCCGAAACGCAGCATCCGCAGGCCCACGAATCCCTCTCGCATGAACACGTCGAGAGGATCTACGCGTTCATGCGCGCGCACCGCACAGCGCTCGAGCCGCTCATCGGCGGAAAACTGCTCGACGACACCGGAGATAAAAGCGCACCCGCAGGCAGGGGGTGGAGAAACGTCGTCGAGCACTGCATCGACGTCGGCCGCGCGATTGATCTCGTTGCCGAACTACTCGGCCTACCGGACGAAGAACGAGAAGCGATCGTGAATGTCGGTCTCGTCCACGACTGGAACAAGCGCCTGACGAAAGACGGCGGAACGTTCAATAACGATGAACGTGAATTTGCCGAAACCTATGCGAAACGGTTCCTCAACGAACACGATCCGAAGGGGCATCTCTTGAACGCGACCGAACCCGCCGGCTTGCCGCGGCTGGAAGGCCTGGACGCCACAATCGGCGAACACCTCGTGCACCTCATCGACCTCAGCTCGATGGCGCACGGCATCGCGACGCCCGAAGACCGCATCGCGGACCTGCGCGAACGGCACAAAGGCGCCGAAGGCGAAACGGACGAGTTCTGGGAACGCAAACTCGCGCTCGCGCTAGAGGAAGAACGCAACATCCTCGGCTTACTCCGCGAGAACGGAGCCTCAATCCCGGACGGCGCACGACTCCGCGATGTGATTCGCGCGCGTCTGTAGTACACTCAGGACCATGTCGTTCTGGAAGCTTTTTCACGAAAGCATCGCCGAGTGGAAACGCGACAATGCCGGGCAGCTCGCCGCGTCGACGGCGTACTACACCGTCTTCTCGATCGCCCCGCTCCTCATCCTCGTCATTTCCCTGGTCGGCCTGCTACTGGAAGAGGCCGAGGTCGAAGCGTATCTACTGCAGGAGATGCAGGCGCTCGTCGGCGAACAGGGCATGGGCGCGATCGCTTCGATGCTCGACGCCGCGGAACGCAGCCCTCATTCCACGACGACGTCCGTCGTAGGATTGGCCATCCTCATCTTCGGCGCGAGCGGGCTCATGGCATCGCTCCAGAACTCGTTCAACCACATCTGGAAGATCGAGACCCATCCGCACGTGAACACGATTCTCGTCCTCTTCCTCAAGCGCCTCTTCTCGCTCGGAATGATCCTGACGCTCGGGTTCCTGCTGCTCGTCTCGCTCGTGCTCTCCGCGGTCGTGAGCATCACGGTCGAATTCGTCTCGAACCAGATCCCGACCATCGCCATCCTGCTTCCTGTAGCGCACGTGCTGCTTTCGTTCCTCGCCATCACACTCCTCTTCGCCGTGTTCTTCAAATTCCTGCCCGACATCAAAATCCCCTGGAAAGCCGTGGCGCCCGGTGCCGCACTCACCGCGTTGCTCTTCACGCTCGGCAAGGTGATCCTCGGCACCCTGCTCGGCCAATGGGACTTCACCTCGGCCTACGGCGTCGCGGGGTCGATCGTCGTCCTCCTTCTCTGGATCAACTACTCGGCACAAGCGATGTTCCTCGGTGCGGAATTTACGAAAGTCTACGCGCGCGATGCGGGCATGATGGTCTCGCCGCGCTCGTACGCCCAGTTCCGCGGTACGGCGGCTGTAGGCCAGGCACGCCGCAGAATCCTCTGGGGAGCGGCGACCGGCATCGCGATGCTCGTCCCGAAAATCGGGTTCACCTTCGCGGTGTGGAAGAATGTCAGGAAAGTGAAGAAGTGGATGAGGCGGTAGTTTCGGCCTTCACGGGTGATGCCAATACACGTGTGCTAAGTGGATAAAATGGCCTGAATATGCTATGATGATCGCATGTTCCCCCGTTGGAACGAACACACACGCAAACGGCTCATTCGGATCTGGCGATCTACGGTTTTCATCCAACTGATCGCCCTCTTCATCTTCGTGCCGTCGGTCATCCGGTGGTACAAGGACATCGGCCCCCTGCCGGAATTGCTCGCACACTACAGCTTCGCGATGTTCGGATGGTTACTTCTCGGCGCTGCCATTTCTCATGTCCATGCGCGCGCCGCCGTCGCGATGGCCATGACGCTGTCCTACACCGTTGAAGCATTCCTATGCGCATATGAATTAAAAGCGGGCTTCGCACCGAGCATGCACTTCATACTCGATTCCCACTCCGCGGCGATACCGGCGGCGATCGCCGTTCTCGGAATGCCGAAAATGATCCTAGTCTTCGTGGCACTCTCTACGATCGCCCTCTGGTCATTGGCACTGTTCCGCGCCGCGTTGCGGCGAGCGAACGAATTCAACCGTGTGCGGCGCGGTAGAGTGATGGTCACGACCATCGCATGCGCAGCTATCGGTATCACGCTCATATTCGCCTTTGGTCGCGTGCCGGAACGCATGACGAACGACATTCAATTGAACAATATCCGACGTGATATCCCGATGATATTTCCAGAAAATGGCGGTTTTTCCACCAAGAGTGACGACAACGTCTTCATCGTGCAGCTTGAATCAGTGAATGCATTGGCGTTGGAAGGAACTCTTGATGGAGCCACGCCGGACGCGACGTTCCGGAGAACAATTGCCCCAGTACTCTCGTCACTCACCGAGCGAGGCGTGTTCTTCCCACTTTTCTGGGGCAACGCCATGATGACGAACCGCGCGCAGGAATCGATCCTCTGCAGGGTTGTGCGGAACGTCCAGGTAGCCATATCGTTCGAGCTGGAAAACCTGATAGGTACGTGCCTCCCCCACGCGTTCGAACGATCGGGCTACGACGCGTTCGCGTACCGGTCGGATGACTTGGAATTTTCGAACCAAGGAGCGTTCCTCTTCAGGACCGGTTTCGAGGCAGTTCACAATCAAGACATCGGGCGACCCGATGACGTCTTTGGTAGTTTTGGATACGACGACTGCACGTTCTATGCGCGCTCGTTCGAACACCTGCGATCGGTCTCGACGGAGAGGAGTAAGACGTTCGTCTATGTCGAAGTCGTCTCCAACCACTATCCCTTCAGATACGAAACAAAAGCCCGAAGCAAGCCATTCCCCCACCCTTCCACATTCCGTGAGAATCTGTTGAATTCGATCGCCGCACAAGACGAATGCCTCGGCGTGTTTATGGAGGGGTACGACGCATTCGCCCCTGAGAGCTCGCACCTTTTCATCATGCCGGATCACTCTTGGCCGTCCGGATACAACGGCTCCACGTTCAACTCGACGGGTGCGTCGCCGGAAAACTTCCTCGTGAACCTTCTCTACGTGCCGCCGGCGGGCAGGGCCGGCTACGACAGGGGCTCCATCGCTGAGGAGCGCTTCTCGCAAACCGATATCATGGGAACAATCTTCGACCTGCTGAACGGAACCTCGTCTGCGCAATCGTTCGCATGGCGGCTGCGCGGGGAAACGAAGCCTTCGGACTACGAAAACTGCCACGTTCTGACACAGCCGTACGACAACGGAAACGTCGTCGTGGTTAGGGGGAACGAATATTTCCTCTACAAACTTGTCGATCGCACGATCACCCTCGTGGATTTAGCACATGATCTTAGGGGAGATTCCCCCTCGATTGTCGAGCAAAACGTTAATTTCACGACATTCTGGGAAAAGTACGGCTGCGAAAAGTACCGGTAATCGTCCCTCTACACCGACTCCTGTACCATGGCTTCGCCATGCTCGAACTGCAACGAAAGCTCCTCGGGGACCGCATACGCAACGAAGCCTTCCATGCGGCATTGAAAAATGCGATTTCGCCCGGAAAAAGCATCGTGCTCGACGTCGGTTCGGGCACGGGCTTCCTCAGTTTCCTCGCCGAGCAATTGGGCGCGAAGGAATGCTGGCTCGTGGAGAGCGGCGACGTCGGAGCGTTGGCAGAGGTGCTCGCAAAGAACAACGGCATGAAACGTTGCCAGTTCGTGCACGCACATTCCGGCGATGTCCCTCTGCCGACAGCGGACGTTATCGTGTCGGAAACGCTCGGAAACTACGCGCTGGAGGAGGGTATCATCAGTACGATGAACGGCGCACGGGAATACCTGAAAAAAGGAGGCTCGTTGATCCCCTCCTCTCTCATACAATTCGCGTGCCCCGTCACATCGCCCCGAATCCAGGAAGAGATCGATGTGTGGGGCGTCGGCTACGGGCTCGATTTCGAAGCCGCACGGCGCATCAGCCTGCAAAACATGTACGTGAAAAAGATGAAAAAAACCGACCTACTCGATGGCGGAAAAGCCGCGAAGGCATGGGATAACATCGACTTCACCGCCGAAAATTCTGACGTACGCGACGCGGCGATTGAATGGACGATGGACACCGAAACGACGGTATACGGGATCGCGCTGTGGTGGGAAACAACCCTGGCAAAGGGGGTAACGCTCTCGACGTCTCCACTCGCCCCCCCTACGCACTGGGAGCACATATACCTGCCGCTCTTCGAACCCATCCAGTGCACGAAGGGGCCTCTGCGGCTGTCACTTCATTCGGATACGTCGCCCGACGTGGGCATTCGACTCCGATGGGAAATCAACGGCCAGTCCCTCGACACCCAGGCCGGACTACTCTGATGACGACAAGAAACCGCTGGCACCGTTCGATGGAACAATATGCACGAAACAGCGAGGCGAATGGGGGGGTATAAAAAAGGGCTTTTTTCTGATATAATAGAGGGAAACCATGACACCCGCCCCCAAGCGTCGGCTGAAGATTCTTGAGGCAGCTTCATACCTGCGCGAAAGGATGTGGAGTAGGGATTTCAGCGACTCACGGCGGACGACCTCTTCCGAAAAGACGCAGGGCATCAGCGTGGTCATCCCCGCGCACAACGAAGAACGCTACATCAAGGATTGTGTGCTCTCGATCGCTGCGCTGAAGGATCCCGCGATACATGAGATCATCGTCGTCGACAACGCCAGCACAGACCGAACGGCGGAGATCGCTCGCTCCGTTCCCGGCGTCACAGTCGTGCGCGAGCCGCACAAAGGGATAACGTGGGCAAGGCAAAAAGGATTAGATATAGCCACCGGCGATCTGTACGCCGCCATCGACGCAGATGTGCGTATATCGCCACAGTGGCTAGCGACTGTGAAGCGCCGCTTCCAGGATCCGAACATCGTATCGCTGTCGGGCCCCTACGGTTATTACGACCTCACGCGGTGGAAAAATTTCATCATCCGCTTCTTGCTGCAGCTCATCCTTGCGGAGCAGCGGATCATGGGAAAGCACACAGAACTCATTCGAGGCGGGAACACGGTCTATCGCATGCCCGCCCTTCGGGCCGCAGGCGGCTTTAACACGGACATCCTTTTCTACGGAGAAGACGTCGACACCTTCATGCGTATCCGGAAGTTTGGAAAAACGGCGTACGACCCGCGAATGTCAGCACTATCTTCGGGACGGCGTTTCAACGCCGAGGGGTTTTGGAAAATGCTCTTCATCTACCGCGTCAACTCGGTATGGCAGCACTTGTTCGCCAAGCCGCTGTTGCACATCACCGAGCACGACTGGCGATAATCGCTTTTCGGCCCTCACGGCAACGGCACTGCGCGCCATAATTGCCCTTGCTGCGCCTGCGGCAGAAGATTAGCGTCACCCTCGCTGTCGCGATCGCGATCATACGAAGCGAACATCGTTCCCGCATACAGGTAACCATCACGGCCCTGCTGCCACGCGACCGGAAGATCGAGATGACCGAGGTGCTGGTCCGAGATCACCGCGCCCGTCGCGCTGATCTCCACGCCGCGGACGAACCCGAGGTAAAAATCACCGTAGAGCATTTTACCCGTCAAAAATCCGTTGTAGCGGTCCTGCTCCCCCGGGCGGTATTCAATGCCGACCCACGCGGACCGAAATGAGGACCCTTCCTTTGCCAATGGATCGGCGAGGATGAATGCGTGCGTCGCCGACATGTCCCATTGTCGCACGGGCGCCGTGAACGTCGCGCAGCTGCCCGTGCGGCACAACGGCCCGTCGCTCATCGGCCATCCGAAATTCTGACCGGGCTTCGTCACCACGTTCACCTCTTCGTATGACGTCGACCGAGCATCAGCCACCCAATAGCGACCCTTTTCATCGAATGCACCACGCCAGGGATTACGCAATCCATACGCATAGACGAGCCCGCTGCGCTGCGGATCGTTAGGGAATGCGTTGCCTTCCACGAGGCCGTACCCGCTCACGTTCGCCTTCTTCAGCGGGGCAAAACGCACGACCTTCCCCAATTCGTTCGTAAGATCCTGAGCGTTCACATCACGATGACGCTCACCGATGTTCGCCCACATCGCTCCGTCGGGTCCGAATGCGATCGTCCCGATGGAGTGCTGGGGAGTGTCCGCCTTCGGATCGCCAACCGCGAGCACGTTCGCCGCCGTGTACAGCGTCTCGCCGAAATCGACGCTCGACATCGTGTACCGCTTGACGACGTTATACTGCGCATCGATGCAGTAGCCGACGTAGAAAAGACGGTTCGAAACAAAATCTGGATCGAGGATGATCGAACTGGCTGCACAATCGCCCCCGACGAACACGGCAGGAATCTGGAACGAATCGATCATGACCGCACGGTTCGCTTCCAAGCGGAAGTGGCCCACTTTCCCGTAGCGGTTCAGCGCGAGGAACTCATCGGAATTCGGGAGAAACGCGAAACTCGTGAGAACGGGAAACTCCCCTCCTTCGAGCGGAATGGGCTCGAAGCCGATGCGCGTCGGATCGCCACCGAAACGAATGGGCGGCAACGGAGCGAGCTGCACGACCGCGCCCGTAGCGGCGAGCGGCGTCACGTCGACGTCCTGCTCGCCGTCCGACGCGAAGCAGCCGACCAGAAGGACGGACAGGGCGAGCGGCGCGAATCGAACACGGACCATGCGAAAAGCATGCCAGACGCCGACTACGCCCGCTCAAACAAACATGGCTGGGCACAGCAAAAAATGCTATAATCAAGACCACACACATCCTATGACTCGCACCCTCGACGTCGCGTACTTCTCGATGGAAATTGGTCTCTCGGAACGTCTTCCGACGTTTGCCGGCGGTCTCGGCATGCTCGCGGCGGACCTCATGCGGTCATGCGCCGACCTTGGTACGAACGCAGCCTGCGTCACGATGCGCTGGCAACACGGATATCAACGGCAAACGCTGAACGGCGACGGCACGGTGCGTCACGAAGAGTATGCGTGGGACCCGGCAGCCGAAGGACTGACGCCGTTGAACGAACACGTAATCGTGCACATCGAAGGGAGAGCGGTCCACGTGGGATGCTGGATGCTGGAATTGCACGGCGCGAAGGGCGTCTTACCGGTGTATTTCCTCGATACCGACCTTCCTGTGAACCGCCCGGAGGATCGCGAAATCACGCGCAACCTCTACGGCGGCGACCAGGCGATGCGCATCAAACAGGAAGCGATCCTCGGTATCGGCGGTATCCGTTTGCTCCGGGCACTCGGCATCGCCGAGGTCGGCACGTACCACATGAACGAAGGACACTGCGCCTTCCTGACGCTCGAGCTACTCAAGGAGCGCAGCTTCAACGACGATGCCGTCCGGCAGTCCTGCGCTTTCACGACGCACACGCCGGTCGCAGCCGGCCACGACGTATTCCCCTACGACCTCGCTGGAAAGATCCTCGGCGACATGCTGCCATGGCACATCAAGAAACTCGCGGGCGAGGATGCGCTCTCGATGACGCTCCTCGCGATGAACCTGAGCCACTACACCTGCGGCGTCTCGAAGCTTCACGGAGGCGTCGCACGCGCGATGCTCGGCAACGGTGCCATCGACCACATCACCAACGGCATCCACCACCCGACCTGGGCCAGCCCAGAGATGCACACGCTCTTCGACGCGCACATCCCCGGATGGGAAGCGCGGCCGGAGCTCCTCGCCCACGCGCACGTCCTGCCCGACGACGACCTGCTGAAGGCGCATAAAGCAGCGAAATTACGGCTTATCGAAGCCATTCGCGAGCGTACCGGGCGCACACTCGATCCAAGCAAACTCATCGCGGTCGAAGCCCGACGCATCGTCCCCTACAAACAGCACGAACTTCTCTATGCCGACGAAATGCGGCTCCGCCAGGTGGGAGACGACAAGCTGCAGATCGTCCACAGCGGCAACTCGTTCCCCGGCGACGTGTACTCCGGCGGCGTGATCGCGCACCTGCACGACATCGGCAACCGCTTCGGTTCGACGCTGCCCGTGGTCTATGTGCCTCACTACGATCCTACATTCGCAAAGCTCCTCGTGGCGGGCGCGGACGTCTGGCTCAACACGCCCATGCGCCTCAAAGAAGCATCGGGCACGTCGGGCATGAAAGCCGCGCTCAACGGCACGGTGAACGTCTCGACGCTCGACGGCTGGTGGGCGGAGGCCTATGCGCAAGACCCGGAATCAGGCTGGCGCATCGGACCGGAGCGCGAAGTCGCCGACAACGATGAGATGCGGAAACTCGACGCGGAAGACCTCTACACGCAGCTCGAGCTCGAAGTGTTCCCCTGCTTCGCGGATCCCGCAAAATGGGCAGACCGCATGAAGCGCTCGATCACGCTCGCGGCGACGTTCAACACGCACCGTTGCATCGGGGAATATGAGGAGAAGGCGTGGCATACGGCACGCTGATTATCGCTCTCGCGGTGTTTGCAATTCCTCGTAAATCGTTTGAGGCTTCCACGAAGCGCTCGGATTCAACGACGGAATCTTCATGGGATCGTATCCCAGCGAAACGGCTTGGTCGCGCAGCACGTGTTCGCGCAGTTTGTAATAGCGAAGAAACGTCGTCTCTTGGACCAATTCGTAATAATGCTTGAACTCCGGCATGGCCTCCATTTCAAGCATAATCCGGAAAATCTTCGTAGTATTCACGTTCGCTCCTCTCTGGTCAGGCAGCGCATGGCGAACGATCACCCAGCGAGCAAAGAGCCACGGCTCGCGCACCGCTTGGTCGAAATACCGATAATTTCCTTCGTATACGAACGCAGGAAGCGGAACAGTGGAACGGAGCATGCGTTCTTCGCTGTAAAAGCGCGTGAACAGCACGCGACCGCCATCGTAATCCGACAGCCAGTCACTGCTGCTCGTACCAGGATCGCTGGAGAATGCGGCAAACGCCTGCTCATCGTGCCGGATAACGACGAAGTTATTGTCGAACAGCACCATCGACAGGTGCCATACGGCGGCAAGAACGACGGCAGGTATGACGAGCACGACCGTCACCGCCCGAAGCGCGCGCCAGCGCATGAGCGCATCGATCGCGAGGACAATGGAGACGATTGATGCTCCTACCCACGTCAATGCAAAACGGGCGTTATAGAAAAGTCCGTACGGATCCCCTTCGTTGCCAATCCGCGGCAATTCGGGCACCGAGATGCTGCTTCGACCGAGCATCATCGTAAGGAGCATGAACAGTGCAGGTGAAAACAAGAACAGCACAATGACGACCTCGGTCCACTGTCGACGCACCACCAACACTATCGGTATCGCGGCTGCAAATGCCGCGATCAACCATTGACCGTGAATATGCACGGAAGCGAGATACAACCTTTGAAGACTATAGAGCAGTACATCAAACGAGAAGCGCGAGGGGCGGAGCGAGCTCGCGGTCTCGCCGATCCGCTCCGTACCGAGCGAGAGGAAAGCAAGCGGAGACCCTGCGTAGACCGTGCTATAGAGTACGATGAAGAGAGTTCCAAGCAACGCAACGAAAGAAAATGTGAGAACTATCGCCTGCAGTTGCGCCCACAACATCTTTAACGACCAACAGCGAATCACCACGAAACAGATCGACAACGGAATGAGCGTGAAACCTTCGAAACGTGCCAATGACGCAAGTGACACGAAAATACCGAACAATGACAGGTCCAGAAGCGACAACGTCCGTGACCACCGAAGCGCGAAATACGCGACGCCGGATACCATAACGATGAGCGGCAATTCCGCCATGACGGACGACGCGAAGTACTGGACGAACGGATGGATGAGGAAAAGAACGGGTGCGAGCAGCGAGGTTCGGGCGGACACGCCGCACTCTCTGCACGTACCGTACAAAAAATGAGCACCCAGGAGGAGGAGCGGGAGCATTGTGATGAATGCTCCGGCGACAAGCAAAACCGAATGCGGCAGCAGGATGATCGCGGGTAGGAGCAGCACGTGCAGAAGCGGCGGCCAGAAGCCTAACTGGCTGATGCCCGGGGTGAGGCTATAGACCATTTGAATAGACTGCAGCAGGTGCGATTTCGCGTCGGTAAAGGCATTCACGAATCCATGCGACTGCAGGTAAGCGAAGAACAACGCAGACACGATGGCAGCTGCGCCGTAGAGCAGCGTAGGAAGGGCCGATGGATGACGCCTGAAGAACATCATGCCGAGGGCGGTATGGGCGTCGCAGAAACAATGCTCATAACCGGATGATTCGTCTTATCCCACGTGGATTCTTGACGGAAGAACCGCAGGATAGAGCGAAGTGTTGCGTAGCTGAGGAATAGCCAGTAAATAGGCGAGAACAGAGCAAGGCCCACGAACGAATAATACTTTCGGTAGTAAAGACCGAGAAAATTGAAATATGTGAACATGAGGTTCGCGAGGAAGAATGACATCACCGATAAATAGAGCAGGATATCGGTGAAGATCGTCTGCATGATGGGGTCGTTCGTCGCGTACCAGAAAAACAACATCATCCACTGCACGAGGTTCAAACCATTGAGGAACACTCCTCCGGGAACGTGGAACATGAACATAAGCACGTTACGAAGTCCGCCGAGGTCCTTCCAGAGGAGTGCAGGGAAGCGCAGATTCACCATGGACGTCTGCACGAACCCCTGCATCCAGCGAGTACGCTGTTTGATCCAGTCACCAAGCCTGGTGGTCGACTGCTCCCATGAAGCCGAATCGAGCACTGAGGCGTTCTTGTACCCGTTGCGGAACATGCGGATGCCGATGTCACAATCTTCCGCGAGGTTGTATGCATCCCATCCACCGACCTTGATGAGTTGCTCGCGACGGAAATACACGCTGTGGCCGGAAATCGGCGTGGGCGATTTTACCGTGGCGAGGCCCGGCAGGAAAAAGTTGTAGAAGAATGCGAACTCCGCGGTATACATCTTCGTGAGCCAATTGGTACTGGCGTTGTACACGTCGATGCGGCAATGCACGTAATCGAGGTGGGGGCTGTACTTGAACGCCGCCATGGCCTTCATGAACTGGTCTGTCTCGGGAAGCGTCTCCGCGTCAAAAATCACCAGGAATTCCCCCTTCGTTTCGCGCAACGCCACGTTGAGCGCCTTCGGTTTCGTCTTCGGCTGCACGTCAGGCGAGACGAGCCCTTTGAAGTACGCGGGCTTTTTTATCTGGGTAAATGCGTTGATCGTGTCGTCGTCACCGGATTCGAAAATGAATATCAGATCTAGTTTGTCCGCCGGGTAATCCATGTCAGCCATGCGCTGACACAGCTGCGGCAACACCTCTTTTTCTTTGTACACCGGAAGAATCACCGAAATAACCGGAAGATCTTTCTTGTCCTCATCCGACAATCCTTTGGGCGGCTGCGGCGGCAAACGGAACGTGATCGACACGACGTATACCTTGAAAAGGATCAGCGCGAACTGGATGATCGCAATGTGGAAGAACATCGACCACGCGAAGCTCTTTCCTGTAAGCTCATTGATAAGCCAAAAGTACCCGATGACAAAGAAAAACGCATAAAATATTAGGAAATACACCTCGCGCGTAAGGTGCCCCTTCGCGCTTTGCTCTGGCGCGAGAAAGAGGTAGTCGTTGATGTTCGTAAAACCGGCCTCGAAGTATTCCTGTGGCTGCGGGGGGTAGAGGAACGGAAAAATGATGCGAGCAACGTGCGCGACATTAAGAGAAATAATGCTCAATGCGAGCGACGTGCGCGATGAGACTGACCCCCACACGCCGTGATGGAACATCGACCGCGTGTACGCCACTTTCATCGACGCGATCGTCCATCCGACGCGACGCGCGTGATAGAGCAGGATGGAATCGAAACCAAGGCGATGATCGAACTCCGGATCGAAACGCAGCGAATCGAGTAATGTGCGCCGGAACATTTTCAGACCCGATCGCACGTCGGCATCGACCGACAGCAAGATATGACCGAAAATCCACCGATAGAACGAACTGAAAATTTTGTACGCGAGAAACGGATACGCGGCGCGATTTGCAACGACGATCTGCGCTTCGTCGAGCCGTGCAATCATCGCCCGAAACGCGTCGGGAGGACACCGCAGGTCCGCGTCGATCACCACGACGATGCCGCCCGTCGATTGATCCAACCCTTCTTTGATCGACATCGTGCGCCCCTTCACCCCCTGGTTGCGCACGTACCGCACGGGTACCGCTGCCGAAGCTGATCGAACGAAATCTTCCGTGCCGTCGCGGGAACGATCATCGACCACGAGAATTTCATACTCATACCCGCTGCCGTTCAACGCTACGGCGATGCGATCGAAGCATCCCGATAAAAAGCGTCGGTCATTGTGCACCGGTACGATGACACTAACCAACGTCGCACTCGCACGCGCGACGGCCTCCGCGTACTCCGAAATCGTCAATTCATCCGCACGATCAGCCACAGCCGTTATTGCCGGATGCTGACTATCGTCCATGGAGGAATCGGCAGGCATAAATCCTTTTATTATAGCAGAAATTCAACCTTCTTCACAGCATCGAATCACGATACGATTGGATATGGCGCCTATGCTGAAATTATGGTACAATCATGAGATGCGTCGACATCTTCGAGCACTGGCTCTCATCGCCGTCATCGGCTGCTCGCTAGTGCTGTATCGCGAGTGGGTGATGCGCAGCTCGCCGCCAATATTCTTGCCGCTGGGATTCTTCGAAAACGCGTCGAACATACACTCCCCCGAAGACGAAGCACGGGATCCGCGCGCATGGATAGACCCTCTTTCGTCGCTCGTCGTAGACGACGCCACGTTCATCCGCCTCACGCAGCACCTACGCGCCGACGAACGCACAACGGGAATTCTCGTAACGGGCGCGACGTTCGGTGGAATCGCAGCGGCCTTGTCCGCAGCGGAAGACGGCGTCCCGACCATACTCGTGACGGAACGCGATTGGACCGCCGACATGCGGGCGGCGGCGGGACGCTTCCTTGCCCAAAAAACACTGCCCGATACGCCCGGCAGCGAGATCGAATCGTCACTGCGCGCCGCCGTAGGCGCGAACGGCACGCCGGCATCTGTCACCGCATTCTTCAAGCAGCGGGCGGCTTCCGCTCCGCTCTTAGATATCATGGAACACTACGTCATCCTGGCGTTCGGGCGCTCGGAAGACGGCGCATTGAACCGAGCCTTGCTTCGTCACGCTGACGGAAGCGGCGAAACAATCGTGCAGTTTGAGTATGTGATCGACGGCACGCTCGAGGGTTCAACACTCGCCAGCGCCGGGGCGCCGACGCGCGCAAGTTGGGATGCATCAATCGACGGCATAGACGTCGGCTCGTTGCCGACACGGGCACTGTCCGCGTTGACGGAAGGATACACAATGAGTGGATACTCGATTCCCGGGCTAGGAAAGCGCATTGAAAACGGCACCGCGCAACTAGGCGTCATCGATCGTGGATTTAACGGTACGTTCGTGCCCATCGACGATGCGGATGACTGCTGGGAAAAAGACGGACGGGCCCCCCTCATCTCCACGGGAACGGTCCTGCGAACGAAAACCGTCGGGTGCACCGCCCGCATGCGGGTCGAATCGAACTTCGAAGATACCGTTGAATTGTTCCTTCTCAACCACGGAGACGACGGCATGTCGGCGACCATCGCACTCGGAACGAATACGCTCCTATCGATTGACGCGCGGTTCGATCCAGCCGAAACATTCGTCCGATTGGGAGCTTTCCCCGTGGGACCGCAATCGCCCCTCGCCATCGAGCTGACGAGCGTCCTACCGACGAACCGCCTCGAAGGTATTGTCGCGCGCAAACTAAACACAGGCTCGGCCGGCGTGCATGCGACAACCGTCGGAAACGAACCTGCGGCGTTCATGACGAACGACTGGCGCAATACCACTTACGACATCTACATGACGACCGACAGCGTCGTCGGCATTCCGCTAATCCTCATCGACGAACAACCATTCGAAACCACCCCTATCGGCCGAGGCACATACGCGGTACGAAACGTGTCACTCGGAAGCGCGGAACACACGATGCGCATTCCTGATGGAGACGGAGTGCAGCGCATCTCCGCCATTCCCGTGCAACCGGTCGTAGCTGCCATACCGTTGACGATACTCTCGAGGAGCGAGGCAGAACCCTCCTGGACGTTCACGCCCACGAAAGACGGCACGGCCCTCCTTACGATACCCGCGCGCGCATGTGAAACGCGCTGCGTGCTCACCGTGCGCGTGATCGATTCATCGATACCGGAATTCCAAATCGAACGAACACCCGGTGAGGAACTGGTCGCGCAGACGATACCAGTAGACATGATCCGCCTTCGAGCTGGTACGACATATGCGATTCTGACGGACGCCGGGTACAACAGAATCACTCCGCCCGTCGTATCCATGATCGATAACGACGCGACGCTCTATGCCTCCGACAACGGCAGCGCGACCGTTACGCCGTCGCGCGAAGGACTCTTATACGATATTTGGATTCGCTCTGTTCGATCGCCTCGAACCAGCGTTTCGGCAGACGGATATGAGAGAGAAATTGCGTCGTCCGCTGATTGGCAATACGCCATCACGGAGCCTCTTTCTCTGAAAGGAGTCACCGCTCTCGCGGGCGGGAGAGTCGAAATACTCGCCCTTCCGAACGTAACCGTCGACACCTATCACCTTCCGGTCTATCAACCGCAATCGATCGAACCTCCTCTCGTCAACCCTCTACCCGGCAGGTATCAAGTCGTCAGCTACGGCATCGACAATCCGACGGCCATCATCGCGGACAACGCGAAAGGAACGGTGCAAACACTATCTTTCACGGGCAATAACGGCTCCTACCACGCCGAACAAACATATCTGCATTCTTCGCCCGCCCGGCTCTCGCTGTCGTCTCCATGGCCACAGCGACTCGTGCTCTACGAGCGCATCGCTAAACCGTTGGATGCCTCGGTGCCGATCCGCGATGCGACGATAGTCGCGCTCAACCGACAACGGTCGTCAGACGAATGGGACGAAGAGAAAGGATCGTTGATGTTCGAACCGCGCGCACACGGCATCGGGCCCGTCACCATTGGCACAATGCATTCCCCCTCCGTCGACACTCGCGTAAGGGCAGCCACGGAAGACGCGTTTTTCCTCATGCGCATGGGAAAAACAAATATCGACATTCCCGGCAAGAGCTGTGCCTTTTCCAAGAACCCGCGGTGCGACATGCGACGTTTCGTGCGCAACCCCGCCATCTTCGGAACGAATGATAGCCTCGCGTCGCCCACGTTCTACACGGAGGGCAGACGGCTGATCGGCGCCGACACACTTACCACGACGGGCGCCTACGCCCTGCGGCGACAGTGCTCCTCGTGCCTCATGACATGCCTGCCAGCCACGTCGAGCGGATCAACGTGCGTCATGACGTCGGATCTCACAGTGCCGCAGGGAACGATTCTAACTATTCGAGGCGCGCCCGGTGTTCCGTCAATAAGTTCTCCGCAGGAGATTGCCCAACATACGCTTCCGTCTCTCTTCAAATTAATGCGCCGAGACGAATTACTCGAAGAGAAACCGACCTACTTGGAACATCATCCCCCATTGCGCGACATCTCACTCACGCTTGGCATGCTCATGCCGGCACAGCGACTAAACATCCTCGCGGGTTCGACGACAGTCAGTACGACCGCGACGGCCGCGAAAAGCCTACGCCTTCCCACGACCGAACTTGCCATCGGCAGCGCCGCGGGGCATGCCGCCGCGTTTTCGCTACGCGAAGAGCACTCCCCTTTGTGGCTCATCATGGAATCGCCCGACGCCTATGCGCGGCTGCAGCGATACCTCGTCGAGAAAGGCGCACGCGTACTTCCAGTGCACGGCACCGATGAGTTCTCAATGAAAGCCGTGCAGCGCAGGATCCTCGACGGCGACGAGACACTCTCGCCGCGATGGACCGGCGACGGCGTGACATTCGTATCGTCGTCGTTCACGGCGGACGAACAAGCCCTCGTGTTCGGCGACGAAAACGTGCGAACGGTGAAGGACGCCCTCGAGCGATTGCCAGGTTCGCCCGAACAAAAAACGCCTGCGAACCTCTTCCGATTCGGCATGGAGAACGGCTTCTTGAACAAAAAAATGCTGAATCTCACCCTCGACGAAATCATGAACATCCCGCTCGACGAGGAACTCCTCCTTGCGGCCGATTACCTGCTGCGCATGCAACCGTAACCGCACCGCAGTACGGATGAAGGGCTAGAGTGATCACACAACGTATTAAGCATCTGGGAAGTCCAAGGAACTGCCGCAGAATGCATTTTTATGGTATAATCAAGAGATTTCTCGACGTCGAGAAACATCCACACAAACACACGCTCAATGTCCCTGCACACGCTCATGTTCGGATGGGAATATCCCCCGCTCCATACGGGGGGTCTCGGCGTCGCGTGCCAGGGCCTCGTTCGAGGTCTCACGAAAAATGGCGTGAAGGTCACGCTCGTGCTCCCGATGGATTTGCAGAGCCACCCCGACGCACACATGCTCCGCGGCCCCGCCGACGCGACGGGCACGATCGAGCTTGATGAAGCGAGCGTGCGCTTCGTGCAGAGCGGGCTACAACCCTACGAAGGGTTCGCGGACTACGCGCAACGCATGAACATGCTCAGCGCGCAGAACGTCGCCGCGCCCGGTCAGTCGATCGCGGACCTCTACGGCCCCGACCTCGGCGAAGCCGTCTGGCGCTACGCCGAACAGAGCGTCGCCGTGACGAAGGACCTCCACCCCGACGTGATCCACTGCCACGACTGGATGACCTACGAAGCGGGCATCAGGGCCTCGAAGTACCACCGCGTCCCCCTCGTCGCGCACATCCACGCCACGGAGCTCGACCGTACGCACATGCAGCCCAACCAGTGGATCGCCGATCAGGAGCGCAACGGTTTCCTGATGGCCGACCGCATCGTCGCCGTGAGCAACTACACGAAGAACATCCTCGTGCAGCACTACGGCATCAACCCGCACAAGATCTCGGTCGTCTACAACGGCCACGACGTGCCGGCCGGCAGCAACCTCCACATGCGCCACAAGAACATCGTCACCGACGCGAAGAAAAAGCGCGCGCCGCTCGTGCTCTTCCTCGGCCGCATGACCACGCAGAAGAACCCGGTTCTGTTCCTCGAGGTCGCAAAACTCGTGACCGACGCCAAGCCCGACGTGCAGTTCGTTATGGCCGGCGACGGCGGCATGCTCCAGGAGCTCGTCGACCAGTCGTGTCGCATGGGCCTCGGCGAAAACGTGATCTTCACCGGCAAAGTCGGCAAGCGCGAAGCGGAACAGCTTTACCGCCAAGCGGACTGCTTCGTGATGCCCTCGGTCAGCGAACCGTTCGGCTTGGTCGCTCTCGAGGCGATCGCTCACGGCACGCCGGTGATCCTCAGCAAGCAGTCCGGTGCCGCCGAGGTATGCGACCACGCGTTCAAAGTTGACTACTGGGACAAGGCGAAGATGGCCGACTGCATCCTCACAGTCCTCCGCGAGGAACCGCTGGCGCGCCAACTACGCTCGGAAGCGCCGAGCATCCTCAAGCGCCTCAACTGGAAAAACCAGGCCGGCGAAGTGGCCTCCCTTTATAAACACATGCTCTCTTCCCTCTAATCGTATGGCTCAGCGCGTTTGCTTCTACTTCCAAGTCCACCAGCCATACCGGCTGAAGGACCTGCGATACACCGACGTCGGCACCGACGCGCAGTACTTCGACGAAGAAAAAAACAGGGCGATCTTCCGGAAGGTATCCGAAAAGTGCTACCTGCCGACGAACGCGACGATGCTGAAGATGCTCAAAGAAAACCCAGGCTTCCACGTGTCATACTCGCTCTCAGGCGTGTTCCTCGACCAGTGCATCGAATACGGACCGGACGTGCTGCGCTCGTTCCAGGAGCTGGCCGAGACAGGCCAGGTCGAGTTCCTCGCTGAGACCTACTACCACTCGCTGTGCAGCATCAAATCGCTCGGCGAATTCTGCGAACAAGTCACGAAGCACTCGCGCATGATCCAGAAACTCTTCGGCCAGACGCCGACCGTCTTCCGCAACACCGAGCTTATCTTCAACAACGAGATCGCCCAGGTCGCCCGCCTCATGGGCTTCGAAGGCATCGTGACCGAAGGCACCGACCGCCACCTCGCCGGCCGCACGCCGAACGTCCCCCACCGCACGCCGACCTTCCGCCTGCCCCGCGCGGCCGAAGCCGTCATCGCGAAGAAGCGCCCCCACGCGAAAGCCGCACGCACGATCGACGTGCTCCTGAAGAACTACAAACTCAGCGACGACGTCGCCTTCCGTTTCTCGGATAAAAACTGGTCCTGCCACCCGTTGCACTCCGACACCTACGCCAACTGGGTGATCGACACCCCTGGCCACAGCGTGAACCTCTTCATGGACTACGAAACCTTTGGCGAACACCAGTGGGCCGACACGGGCATCTTCCAATTCCTCGCGTCGCTCCCCCATCAGTTCGCAGCCCGCGGCATCCGCGCCTGCACGCCGAGCCAGGTGATCGAAGAGTGGGACGCCGTGCATCCAACCTACGACGTGCACAACACAATTTCGTGGGCCGATACCGAACGCGACCTCTCGGCCTGGCAAGGAAACGTGATCCAGAACGCATCGCTCGAGGCTATCTACAACATCGAAAAAGCCGTGAAGGCCACGAAAGACGCAAGCCTCATCGACACGTGGCGCAAGCTCCAGACCTCGGACCACTTCTACTACATGTGCACGAAGTACTGGGCCGACGGCGACGTGCACAAGTACTTCAGCCCGTACGACTCGCCCTACGAAGCATACCGCCGCTTCAGCCATGCGATGGCCCACCTACGCGCGCAGGTCGCCGCACGCGACGCCGGCAAGAAATCCCGCCGCATCAACCATTCATCCCCCACCGTCTAATGCCTCGCTCCCTCATGCTCGGCAACGGCTCGCTGCTCGCGACGTTCGATGCGCGGCTCCAGATGCGCGACCTCTACTTCCCGTACGTCGGAAAAGAAGACCACACGACGTTCGGCAAGGTGCACCGCATCGGCGCCTTCGTGGAAGGCCGCGGCTTCGCATGGTTCGACGACCCCTCGTGGCAGATCGAACCCGGCTACAAACTCGAAACGATCGTCGGTCAGTCGAAGCTCCATAACGACCACCTCGGCATCGCGATCGATCTGGAAGACGCCGTACACCCGGTGCACAACGTCCTCATCCGCCGGTTCACCATCCGCTCGCTCGACCAGGAAAAGAAAGTCGTGAAGATGTTTTTCAACCACGACCTCTACATCTACGGCGACAAACAAAAAGACACAGCCTTCTACGAGCCCTACACCAACAGCGTCATCCACTACCGCGACGAGCGGTACTTCCTGATCGGCGGCGACACCACCGCGCCGCAAGAATGCGCAGTCGGACACCGCGGCTCGCCGTTCGACTCGGTCCTCCACAGCAAGTCGAAGACCACGAGCTGCGGCATCTCGTCGTTCACGGTCGGCAAGAGTAACTATCGCGGCCTCGAAGGCACCTGGCGTGACGCCGAAGACGGCATCCTCAGCGGCCACCCGATCGAACAGGGATCGGTCGACTCCACGGTCGGCATCCACTCGATCGTCGAACCCGGTGCCGAAGCCACGGTCACGCTGTGGCTGTGCGTCGGCACGAACCTCGACGAAGTCATCAAGCTCCAAGAATGCGTCGTGGAAGAAACGCCCGAACGGCTGCTCCGTAACGCCACCAACTACTGGAAGAGCTGGGTGAACAAGCGCCGCATCGACTTCGGATCGCTCGACACCCGCACGATCGAACTCTACAAGCGCAGCCTCCTCCAAGTGCGCCTCCACGCCGACAACGGCGGCGGCATCTTGGCCGCGGCCGACGCCGATATCATGGCCTTCAACCGCGATACCTACACCTACGTCTGGCCCCGCGACGGCGCGTTCATCTGCACCGCGCTCGACCGCGCCGGCTACGGCGAAGTGAGCCACCGGTTCTTCGAATTCTGCATCCGCGCCCAAACCGCCGACGGCTACATGCTCCACAAGTACAACCCGGACGGCTCGGTCGGCTCATCGTGGCACGCATGGTTCAAGAACGGCGAATCACAGCTGCCGATCCAGGAAGACGAAACCGCGCTCGTGCTCTACGCGATGCAAAAGCACTTCGAACAAGACCAGGACTTCGAATTCCTGCAGCGCTTATATGAATCGTTTGTAAAGAAAGCGGCGCAGTTCTTGTGCGACTTCCGCGAGGAGGGCACGGGCCTCCCCTTGCCGAGCTACGACCCGTGGGAAGAACAGCGCGGCATCTTCACCTACACGATCGCAACGGTCATCGCGGGCCTCCACGCCGCGGCCCAGATGGCCCAGATGCTGGGCCACCATGCCCACTCGGAACGCTACCACCACGTGGCAGACGAGATGAAACAAGCGCTTTTCTTCCACCTCTACGACGAGAAAGAAGGCCGGTTCCTCAAGAAGATCGTCCGCAAGGACGGCAAGACCATCGAGCGCGACAACACCCCGGACGCATCGATCACGGCGCTCTGGAAACTCGGCGTCTTACCCGTCGAAGACCCGCGTGTCGTCTCGACGATGGACGCCCTCGATCGCATGCTCACGGTGAAAACGTCCGTCGGCGGCTGGGCCCGCTACACCAACGACACCTACCACTTCCCGGGCCAACCGACGGAAGAAGCCACGGGCAACCCGTGGATCATCACGACGCTCTGGAAGGCGCAGTGGATCATCGCCCGTGCCCGCACGAAAGACGACCTGACGAAGGCGCGCGCACTCATGGACTGGGTCGTCCGCTCTGCTACATCCACCGGCATCCTCGCTGAGCAGCTCCACGCCTACACGGGCGAACCGCTCTCGGTGGCGCCGCTCACGTGGAGCCACGCGACCTTCGTCGAGACGGTGCTTCTGTACGTGGAGGCCGAAGCGCGTGTAGGATGACACCCGTGCACTCCGCGCGGTTCCTCATCGGTGCGACGCTCATCTGCCTCCCCCTCCTTTGCTCCGCCCAGGACACGGGCAGCGGCGACGTGGTGACGGGTTCGGGTGAAACGACCATGACGGTCGGGGGACGTCTCGCTCTTTTAGCCGAAGGCGGCATGTTTCCGGAGCGATTTACGATGAAAGACACCGTTCGTTCGGCATGGACCGCTGAGGTGAAGCGCTATGCGGAACGCTCGACCGAACTACGCATCCGCTGCAACGAAGAGATCCGCAAGGCCAACCGCGACACGATCGCAAGCAAGGCGTCGCAGTGCCTCCGCAGCGACCTTCTTCTTGAAATCGGACACCGGCGCAAGCAGCACGACAACATCGCGGCCACGCCGGGCATCACCTATCTGCCGGACGAATCTATCAATGCATGGATCGATGCGGCAACGTCGATCATCGACGGCGTGGATGCGGGCGTGTTCACAAACGTGGACATGATGAAAGAAGCGAAGCGCAACCTGCACGAAACGTACCGCATGCCGATGCTGACCGACATCAGCATGTCGCGCCTCGACAGCCTTGGCGCCATCATCCGCTCGTTTGCGTTCGTCGTGCAGAGCGTGGAACAGGAATGGAGCGAAGAGGATCTCAGATCGATCGTCGCATGCCTCGAAGAAGCTGCTGCTCGGCAAAACATGTCGATGGTTGAGCCCACATCGGTGACGTCGGTCGCGATCAGGGTGCGCTCGACGCTCTCCGCGGTGCGCACGTGCGCCGATCTGATCGAAGACCTCGCGAAGGCCTGAGAGAGGTGTTTGCCATAAATAATTTTTGTTGTATAAAAATATAACTACAACGCATAGAGAAAACAAAAACAACTGGTTCATCGTGCTCCGACCTCCTACCGTTGTGGGTCCCATGACGCCCCGCTTCCGCCACAAGATCGAGCGCACCCGGAACAAGCATTCCAGGGCCGTGTACCAGGGAAATACGATCATTATTCGCCTTGCCCGGAACCTCTCCCGGACGGAGGAACAAGAACATATCCGCAACCTGCTGCGGCGCATGGCGCACCTGATTTTGCTGGATCGCGAGAAAACGCTCATTGATCCGTTCCGCCCCCTGCTCGACGGCGCGAGCTCGATGAAGCTGAAAGTCGGACGCAAAACCGTGACGTTCTGGCTGCGACCCGGCGAGAAAACGAAAGCGATGCGCGTGCGCGGAGGATGGAAAGTGTTCGTGAGTCCGGGCATCCGCCGCCGCTCGCTCCATCGCTTCCTCTGGAAGATAGTCGCGCGCGATGCGGACGCGCATCTCCTCGCGCTACTCAAGAAACTGAACCGCGAAACGTACCGCGCGCGGATCACTGAAATGAAAGTCCAATTCGCCACGACACAGTGGGGCAGCTGCGCACCGCGCGGACGGATCATGCTCAACACCGCATTAATCTTCCTGCCGCCCCGGCTGCAACGCTACGTCATCATCCACGAGCTGGCGCACACACGCCGTGCCGACCACTCCGCCGCGTACTGGCGCGAGGTGGAAGCGATGCTCCCGGGCTACAACGCGGACTACCGCGACCTCCAGAACTATCGGCTTCCGACGCCGTAAGAAGATGCCTCCCCGTGAGTCTGCTACTATCGAAGGCAGCCTCTTTCTCCCCCCTCCCATGAAAACAACGACCACCTGGTTCGGCGACGGCGATGACGACGAGGAAGAATCAAAGGGTGGCCCAGAAGCCGGCAACTACGAACCGCCGAAAGACATGCCCATCCCCGGTGAAACGGAGGGATTGGATAACAGCAAGCAATAGTCCGGCTTCACTCTGAGCTTCGCCGAGACTCGTCCTTACTTCGTGTCGTGCCGCGTCGGCGGATTTTCAAGCTGATCCATGCGGCGCTGCATGCGCTCAGCCGCTGCTTTGATCAAATCGACGCGATTGTTGCCTTCCTTAACCGCCTGCTCACAGAGGGCCTGGAAACCCGGCAAAAGGAAGTCGAGATCACGCGGACACTGACCATTGCGCTCGGCACGGCGAAGAACGCTCTTCTGGTAGCCACTGAGCTGTTCGAGCGTCGCGCTGACCACCTCATCGGCGGCGTCCTTCATCTCTTCAACCGGAAGCCAATAGGTCTTCAGGGCGTCGTAGTCGTTCGGATCCGGGCACGCATTCGTTTCCCCGGCGGCTTCGCGCTGCGCGCAGTCGCGGAGGATCGACCATCGCAGGCGACGGAGCTTCGACTGATCCTCACGGTCTTCGTATGCGTTCCTGATCGCTTCCGCGGTCACGTTGCCTTCCAGCGGAACGTCGAACGACGTCGGCGTCACGATCGGGAACATCGCCATGAGGGCGAAGAGTCCGCCGAGGACGTACTCACGCTGTGAAAATTTGTAGTGCATCATACGACTGGGAGGAATGTGTGTATTCCCCTCAGTATACCGGAAACGGCCTTTTACCGCAATCCCACTGCCTTCCGCACTTTCTCCATGGTTGGTTGGGCCACGGACTTCGCCTTGGCGGCACCATCGGCCAAAACGGCCGCAACATCGTCGTTGGACAGTTTCTCCCGCTTCTCGCGCATCGGCCGGACGAAATCGAGATATGCCTCCAAAAGACGCTTCTTGGCGTCACCGTATGCGATGCCATTGCGATAATCGTCGGCGAGGGCCTTCGCCTCTGCCGGGCTGAGGAGTAGCTGGTGGATCTTGTAGACCGTGCAGGTATCAGGGTCCTTCGGTT
>CAYGDM010000002.1:0-37670 GCA_964348685.1 uncultured Candidatus Peribacteria bacterium
GCGTCAGCGTCAGCGTCAGCGTCAGCGACAGCGGCAGCGGCAGCGACAGCGGCAGCGGCAGCGGCAGCGGCAGCGGCAGCGTCAGCGTCAGCGTCAGCGTCAGCGGCAGCGGCAGCGGCAGCGGCAGCGACAGCGACAGCGTCAGCGTCAGCGTCAGCGTCAGCGACAGCGGCAGCGGCAGCGACAGCGGCAGTGGCAGCGACAGCGGCAGTGGCAGCGACAGGCTTGCCGCGCTTTACCAACTCGGCTTCAACCGCCGCCTTGATCTTTGTTTTGCGCTCGGCCCACGTTGCGCCGCGCACTCGCCGCGCCTCATCGCGCAGATTGCGGTATGCAACTTTCAGGCCGGATTGATCCGCCGCCAGAACATCAGCCCAAGCCTTCGTCAAAGCCTCGTCGTTGATCTTTTCAACCAACTGGCCCATCTTGGATTCTTCGCGGATGAAGTTCAGGCAGTAAGCCACGCGCTCGGCTTCAAGGCCGTCGCCCGCTGTGCCGATCACGCGCTTCAAGAACGGCTTTAGGTCTTGGCGCTGATCCTCGTCGGCCCAGTCGTTGAGGTTGATTCCCGCGCGGCGAATTGACGGGGCGACGCAGTTGGGTTGGTCGGAGAACACCTCCCCCGTCGCCACGGCAACGGCCTCCATGATGCACACACCGTTTTCTGGTGCCGAATGGCTGCCGTTGTCGAGTTTCATTTCTGCGATTAGTGCTTCGATTTCTTGGGGGGTCATTACTTCGGTCCTCTCTGGGTGTGGTCAGGCGGCTTTGGAAGATTGGTTTTTGTGGGACTGCTCGCCGTCGTCAGCGAGCTTCGCGGCCAGGGCTTCAAGTGCTTGATCTCGGATCTGTGGATCAAGTCCCTCGCGCGCGACTACAGCTGTAGAACTTGCAGTGATGGAAGAATCTTTAAATCCGGTGGTGGGCCGTTCTGCTTCTCTGTCTCCGTCTACGTCTGTATCTGTGTCTACGTCTGTGTCTGGCGCGCGTACATTTCCGTTACGTGCGCGACTAGTAACGCCGTTACGTGTACGGAAGTCGGACTGACGCTTGGCCGCTTTCTCGCGCTTGGCGCGGATTTGTGCCCTACTCGACTGGTGTTCTAGGTAGTCGTGAATGATGTAATTCTTTGTCGTTTTCTTCCACAATCCAGCATCGATCAAGCACTCGATTAGTTCCAAAACGTTCGGCTTTTCGGTCAACCTTGGTGCAATCCCGTGTGGAATCCGACCGTCCGTTTGGTTGGCCGAGCAGTAGGCGATGCCTTGAAGGTTCAGTAGCGCGGCGTCCTCTCCGGCCTCCCAAACCTTTGGGTTAGTGAAGTAGTGATCGTCCACCTTGAACCAGCCCACGGCTACGCGGCCTCTCGCATCGACTTCAATAGCGATTGACCAATCGACACCCGCGTTTCCATGACCCCGATAGCGGCCTTGCAGGCGTCGTAGGTGGACTCTGCTGCCGTCAGGTCTTTCCACTCCTGCGAGTTACCTACGGCGGCTTTGGCGGCTGCGCGGGCGTCGGTTGTGTTGCCGCCGGTCACCTTTGCTCGCTGATATGCCACGGCTTCGGCGTACTCGACTTCGCGCTCTAGACGGGCGCGGTCACCGGCTGACTGTGCGAACTGGTTTTGGCGGTTGGCGAGGTCTTTCTCGATCTCTTGCAACGTGCGGAGGATTGCTGCGGGATCGTTCATGCGCGTACCGGCTTTGCGTGTCGAACATCCAATGTCACTTCACCAGCCAAGACCTCATAGGGGCTAAGGCTGTCGCGGTTGGTGCGCTCGCGGATCACGACGCTGCCGTCGATTGCCGCGTAGTTCTCGATAAAGCATCCGAAGCACCAGTATTCGGCGCTCCCGTCGTTACCCGGTAGCCACTCGATCACGGCTTCGCGGTTGCAGTTGTTGCAGGTGTCGGCCATCACGCGCGCACCGCGCCTTCCGACTTCTCGTAAATCTTCACGCCTGGGATCGCGCGGACGCCAGCCTTCACGACGGCGTTGAGCTTCTTCTGATCCACGATCAGGTATTCGCGCGGCACCTGCGACTCATCAATGACTTCGGCGGTCCAGACTTTCTTGACGGTGAAGCTGCCGGAAGTCGTCTTGACCGTGGCTTTGGCTTCCTCGCGCTCGACTACGCCCATCGTTGGGATCTCGCTGCGCTTGGCGCTTAGCTCTTCCTCGGCTTGCCTCGCGGCCTCTGCTGCGGCTAGAGCTTTGGCCTCGGCCTCGGGGTCCGGTTTCTCGGCCATTGCAGCGGACGCGGCGCGGGCGGCCTTGACGGCTTCGCTGGCCTTGCGCTGCGCTTCGGCTTTTTCTGCCTCGATGCGCTTGGCCTCGGCCTGCTGCTTCTCAAACGCCTCGCGCTCGCGCTCTGCGTTCTCTGCGGCGATGCGCTTCTCTTCGGCCTCTTGGTATGCGATCACCTTCGGCTCAAGGATGGAACGCGCTTCATCGAGCGGTGCCTTGAGTCCGTTGAAAAGGTTTTGAACGGCATCCTTCGCCGCGTTGATCGGCGTGACCAGTTTCTTGCGCTCGGCTTCAAGTGCCTTCTTACGCCGCGCGATCTCGGTCAGGACTTCCGTTGCGCCAGCTGCGTCCTCGGCGTCCTCAACGGTGATGCACATGGCCGATTCAACGATCTCGCTTAGCTCGGCCTTTCGCTCGTCTTTGATCTTGGTCAGTTCTTTGGTGCCGACGATCTCGCCGGTCACAACTTCGGGTTCGGCAACCGCCGAGCCTGCTGTTTGGAATTCACTGGTCATGCTGCTGCTACCTCCACGGGAGTCGGGGCGGCGATGGTGAAGTTGCGCCATTCGCCATTGAGGGATACGGTCAGATCGAAGGGCTTGCCGATCAGCGCGGCCAGCGATCCTCCTACGGGCGGCTCGATGCCCATGCAAACGTGCTCAACGAATTGCGCGTAATCGGGCTTGCCGGGTTCGAGCCAAAGCTTCTCGCCAGCGTCTAGCCCGCCGTTCGTGTTCAAGACACCTACGACGGCGACGATCTTGTCTTTGCCCTTTGGCTTGGCCCACGTTGCTTCGCGGACTGTCGCCAGGAACGGCGAATCGGGTGGCAGGACGCCCATCTGCAAAGAGTCCTCTGCCCTGTCCGACGACCCCCCGCCGTTGCCCGAATCGTGTTCGGCGTCGTCGCCTGTCGGAATCATGAACGGCTGGCGCAGCGCGTACTTGAGCGCGCCGGTCATCGCCTTGAACGCGCCCTTGTCGAGCGTGTCGTAGCCCTGCGCCAAGACGCTGGCCGTGTCCTGCTCGCCCGTGTCGGCGTCTGTGAAGGTGTAGTCCACGACGCAGGTCGTGATGAATCCCTTGTCGCCGTGGTCGGCGCGGTTGTGAACCTGCACGCTGCTCGGGTTCACCTTCGGGAATACCGTCACATTGCGGCTCGCCATTTCATTTCGGAGGGCGCGCAGAAACGCAGCTTCGGAAGTGAACTTGTAATTGTGCTGCGAGTTGTAACCGTCTTTTTCGACGTTCTCAACTGCGGTGATGATCTCTGCGATCTTGGCGTGAAGTCCGCTTGGTTGATTATTGTTTTCTGTGGTCATGGCCCCTCCAACGGGCTTTGGCTCTGACACCAGCGCCCTATGCGGCGCTGTTGTCGTTTGTGGGTAGGTGGAAAACTTCTGCTGTGCGTTGGTCGGTCGGGATAACCCGCAGCTTCGGGCGCTCGGCTTCGCGGACGCTCATTGGTCGGGGGAAGCCGTCGGGGGTTGTGCCGGGAAAGAAGTGGTCGAGCGACGCGGGTTCGTCAATCTCCACACCGATGCCAAGACGTTCTGCAACTCGACCGGCCATGATGCCTTCGCGGTGTGCTTGGTCTAGGCGGCGGTTGAGTTCTTCGAGGGTGAGGTTTATGACGCAGGCCATTGCCACTCCATCCGGTTTGGGTTGTCAAAGTTCTGGCCGACCACACGGGGAGTTGTGCGGTCGGCCTTGCGCTGACGCTTCTCGGCCAAGCGCTGCGCCCATCGGTACTCGAATCGAATCCATCCGATGAAAAGCGCACCGATGATTAGTCCGTCCGTGAAGGTGAGTTGGAGGGTGGGGTTCATGCTGCGAAGTCCTCTCCGAGAATCGCGTTCGTAGGTTTGGGTGCGTCACTGGCGAACAGACCTTCGGGGTAAACCTCTGGCGTCGCTGCCGGTTGCTTGACCCGCTCGGATGCGGTGAGGCGGTAGGAACTGCCTGCCGACTTCGCGAACATCTTGGACTCGACTTCTAAGCCGTCTTGTTTGAGGTCAAAGATTCGTGCTGCCACGCGAGTGATCCCCGTCATTTCGGTGATCTGTTGTGCGGAAGTCCAGTGGCCCCCGGCGTCGCGGAGGATCGCTAGTACGCGGTCGGTTTGTAGGCGGGTCTTGTTCACGACCGACCCCCCTTGTAAATGCTCGACGCATCAGCGCCTGCCGGAACCGCCAAGACGTTTCGCGGGTTCCCGATGATCCGTTCCATCGAAAGTCGGACTTCCGTTTCTGTGGCGACTTCCTCGGCCTTGCGAATCTCGCGCAGCTTTTCTGCTCGCGCCATATCGATCTCTCCGAGGTCACACATCAACCGATCGACTCGGGCAACGGCTGCTTCGTGTGCTTCCTCTGCCTGCTCGATGATTGACTGGCGGCGTTCGTGGTGGGGTGTTGGGTAGCTCATCGTTTGTGCGCCTCCACACTGATCGCGAAGTCACGCGCGCAGCACTCGGCCAAAGTCAAAGGCGGCTCGCCGTCGTCTGCGCGGTTGGTGTAACCGGCCTCGAAGTGACAACCGCAGGGATCGTCTAGGTCGCAATCGCAAACTTGACCGGCGCACGACTTGCCGAGTGTCCGACCATCTACCTCCACAACTTCATTTGGTCGAAGCTCCGCCCCGCACTCGTCGCAAGTCAGTTCGGCGTCGCGGTCGAGAAACGATGTGTCTACTTCTGGCGGGTAGTTGCTCATCGTTCACCCCTCACTTCCTCGATGCGGTCGTAGCCTCCCGCTGCTTCTGGAACCTCAAACCCACACTCACACTCGTCGCCGTCGAAGGGCTGCTCGCACTCGGGGCATTCCTGGTCATCCGGCGGCTCGTAGTAGCTGTCCGGCATACGAAAGGTGTCGCTCGCCCTCTCGCTCATACCGACGCCCCTGCGAGTACCGCCGCGACTGCCGCAGATTCTGCGGGGAGGCAGCGAGCGAGCATCGCGGATGGGTAGTCGCCTTCGCCAGCGTCCATGTGAATGGTGGCGACCTGCGAGAGGACGCGGCATCCTGGCACTGACCACATTCCTAAGATCGCCATGTAGCGGCTGGCGAATCCCGGCAGATTGACAAGCGGGTCGTTGTCGTTTCGCGCGACATTGATCATTGGTCTTTGAAGTGAGTAGTTGCTCATGGCTACGCGGCCTTTCCTGTGGAGGCTTGGGCGGCTTCCTCTGCCTGCTCTGCGGTGATCCAGTCCGTCAGGATGCGCTCGCCCTGCGCCTGCCCCGAACGTCCGTGACGCTCGCGTGAGAGGCGGTAAAACTCTGTGGCCTTGGCCTCGGTGGTGCGGATCGTGATGACCTTCATCGTGTCCGCTGGAGTGGTTTCTGTTCCTTGCATATGATCCACTATAACGACCTGCTGGACAAAAGTCAAGGATTTGCTAAAAGTTTTTTATCCACGGGTCATTTGCAATTTGTGCCATTCCGTCCTACGCTGCCCAAACATGGATGGTGAAAAGATCGGCTACTACTTGGCAGATGTCTGCCGAGAGGCACGCGAGAAAGCGGGCCGCAACCAGAACTACATCGCTGGCCAGATTGGCTCGGGCATTGACAAGGTGAAGAACTTCGAGTTACAAAAGATCCGATGGTCACCGGACACTGACCTGCTCGTAGCCACATACGCCGAACTCGCGAGCGTCGATCCGGTTGACCTATGGCAGAGGGCTATCGATCGCTGGAAGGCCGCACAAGATGAAGACCACGATGATCAGGATCGTCACCCTCCGGCCCATCCCCCGAAAGCTCCAAAGCCAAGCGCACCAAGTAGTCGCGCCACTCGTCACCGGGGGGCAGGGTCGTGATCCGGTACCTCACAGTTGCGAGTACGTCTTCAATAGCCTCCTGCTGTAGCGAAGTGAGCGGCACGCATATTCCCCGGGTGCCAAGGCAGGGCCGACCTTGGCTAGGCGGCCAGTTTTATCACGCCGTCACCACATGCGGTAGAACTTTTGATTAGGGTGGGGTTGTGAAAACATTTCTGACAATGGCTGTCTTCGCGGCACTCGCGCTTCCGTCGTCGGCGAGCGCGGTTGAATTGGTGAATCCAGATGGAACTCGTGCCGAGCCGTTTCAAACATGGGCAGAAAAGTCTCATGTCTCGGTCGACGTCGGCACCGTCACATTCTTACGCGGCGTTCACAACTGCGGCAAATGGGCCGGCCAGCCCGGCCTTGAGGGATGCGCGCTGACGAGCGAGCGGCGGATCGCGATGCGAGGATACTGCTGGAACACCAAGAGCCGGATACTTCGCCGAAACTGCAGGTTCAACGCTTTCCATGAACTCGGGCATATCGATGAGGCGAATCTCGATGGCGTAACCCGAGCGCGGTTCGCTGAAATCGTGGGCGTACCGAATGACTGGGCCAGCGCCGACCCCATTGGACCCGCAGGCCGTAGCTATTTGAAGGAAACTTACGCAGATGGTTTCGCGCTCTGCGCGATCGGTAAGGCCGATATTCAGACTCCAGGTCCGTTCGTCTCGATTGCCGCGAGCGAGAACTACCGAGAAATCTGTCGGCTGATCCGGCGATAGCCCAAAAGAAAAACCCCGCCAGCGAATCAACGCTGGCGGGGCTTCCCCTCCACCTTCTGTTCCCCAACAGAAGCTAGGTTTTTTGTGGCAGCGTTGCGGTCGGCGTGACCTTCCGCCGGCCAATCTCCGCGAAGCCCGTAATCGTTCCGACGATCGCGAGTGCCTGCCAGACGTTCTCTGGCTCGATGACAAAATCGAAGTACGCGGCGACGAGAACAGCGAGGTTGACTATCTGCGCATTGACGCGGACGGGCTCGGAGCGGTAATAGTCGAGCAGTACTGCGAGCAGGTTCTTGACGGTCTGCATTGTGATCTCCTAACGCGGCACTGCGAGGAAGTCGCGCACCTGGTATCGCGGCCGGATCTTGATCTTGAATCCGTCGCCGCCTGATTTGGAATCGCTGACGGCTCCGGTGTCTCCGGTGTTGCCCTCCGCGCTTTTGATGTGAGTGGCCTTGCGCTTGGGTACGCGGTTGCCGTACTCGTCGCACCAGCAAATGAACATGCCGATGTGGTCGAACGTGAAGCGGACAAGGTGGCCGCAGAGCGGGTGAATCGTGGCGATGATGCCTGCGACCTGCGCGACCAGTCGAACCGCTCCCCACTTCCAAGTAACGAGGATCGAGCCAGCTCGCTTGTAGCAGTAGGCCATCGCCCATCCGCACCAAGCCTGCCCGGGGATTCCTCCGCCTTCGCGGATCACGGGGTCAAGGTCCGGGCCTCGGTTGTTGCCGCCTGACTCCTCAAGACCTTCGAGCTTCATCGCCTCGTCGTATGCCTTGAGGCGCAGCGGACGGCGAAGTGCTCGCTTCTCTGCCTGGTACTTGGCCTTGAGGTTTGCCCGCTCGATCTTCGACTTGCGGAAGGTGCGCAGGCGGATCGCTCGCATCCTCTTGGCGTGAATGTATGCCTGCTTGTTGGCGCGGGTTGGGTTGGCTAGGTAAACCTCACGTTTAGCCTTAGCGACCTTCGACCAGTGCTTGAAGTTCTCGAATCGCTCGCGTGTGGTGACGACGCTCGCGATGTACGCGGCGCGCAGTTTCTTGAGCATGTGGCCTCCGTTGAGGGTGAGGGTTAGAAAAGGCGTTGAAGAATCTCGAAGAAGGGCGAGCCGTTGACGGCGGCGCTTGGGATCTGTTTCACGACTTCGATGCGCTGGTCGGGCGGCACAAACAGAACGATGCCGATCACTGCAAGCGCGTAGTACACACGGGCAAATCTTTTTGCTATCCGGCCGTCCAAATCGTTATCGAACTTTTCAAGGTCGCGGAATCGCACAACTGGGTTGTCGTCCGATTCGATTACTGGCTTACCTTGATCGGGCGGGGCGTTCAATGGTTTCCCCATTCAGGCATACTCCGAACTGTCATTCGACGGCCTCTTTCGTCGTTGGCATTTGCGCCCGTCCTCGGTGTGCAGCTCCGGGGGCGGGCCTTCTCATTACGCGCGAACGCGCCGCGTCCGCTTTTCGGTGATCACTTGATCGAGCAGCGCGTCAGCGTCTTGCGATTCGGCGTCGACGGTGATCGATTCGGTCTTCGCGTCGCCGTTCCAACTGCACTCATGCACGATCAGAGGTACGCCTTCCGCGTTCCCCTCGTCGTCTTCGACCAAGATCGTGTCTCCGTCGCGGACCTTGAAGGCTTGGTGCCAGTTTCCGGCGTCGTCACGTATGTGGCCGCTGATCGTGATCTTGCCGGGGCGGCGGTGGCGGTTGAGCCGCCCGAGTACCAGCTGGCCGTAACGGATCGCGCCTGCCTCCGAATCGGGGTCGGGAAGTTGGATCGGCTCCCATGCCTTGATCCCGTGACGGTTGGCTGCGATGCGTGGATCGTCGTCGCGCAGGCGGTCGTCATCATCTGGCGTAATGATTGTGGAGCGCATGGTCGAGACGTCTTGGTAGGAGACGATCACGCCGTTGACGATGTTCTCTGTGGCAGGGCCACTGAATTGGATGCGTGTGCCTGGATCGCCGCGACGCACGCGCCAAGTCACGGTGTCCGTGGAGAGCGGCTGATTGGTGAGGATGCGCCCCGGACGGACCGCGAGGTTGCGCATCTCGTACTTGTTGAGGCGCAGCCAGAAGTCGTAGGGGTCGATCAATCCGTACTCGATGGCGTGCTCAACGATGTGAGTCGTGGCTTCAAGTTGCGATGTGTCGAGCAGTGGCGCGTAGAGACTTGCCGAATGGGCGATCATGTCGGAGACGAGGTAGCCGCCGCCTTGGTCGGTGAGGCCGTGAGTGCCATGCAGTGTTGGCGTCCAGAGCATCGTCCGATCGAGACTGTCGTCTGTCGCGTAAGCGACTGAATAGAGCAGGCTGACGAATGCAAAAGAACCGTCGGATGTACTTGCGGAAAGCGAATCGGATGCCGATGCGCCAGAGGGTTGCAAGTCACCGCCGTAATCCGTTACCGCGCCCTCATCATCTGTGGAGAGATAGATACCCCACTCAAACGCAGCGGTGGCCTCCATGTTGTCAGCACCCGGCGCGCGATCAACATCACAATCGAAGATCCCGATCTTCGCCCCAGCGGGCGGAACAAACCACGCTTCGGCTCTCGGCAACGATCCGGCAGTCCACGTCGGTTGTGGCAGGCGCGTGAGCACCACGCCATCCGCGACTGACCCATCGGTTGGCACGTAGCTTCCGCCACCGTTTATCGCGTCCTTGCGAGCCTGCGGCATCCCGCCCCACCCCGACGAGCCCGAAGCGATGTAGAGGAACGGCAGCATTGGACGGTCGCGCCCGTGGCTCATCCAAGAGCCGCCGAGCACACCGATCCGCGCCTTCTCTGAATCCGTGTCGCCCGCAAGTCGCGCGACGCGGTGCTCAGAAACCACTTCCCCCGCAAGCGTCACAAACCGCAGCGTGTCGTACAAACCGAGGTCCGGCCACTCGCTACCGGGCTTGCGCGGCAGAACGCACCCGCCGTTGGCGCACCCCTCCATGATTTTGTGTGAGAAGTTGATCCCCGATGGGCGGTTCTCAACGTTGCGTGCGTTGGCGTCCCAGCGATATGTCTGGCCTTCGGCGGTCTCGACCTCTGCGTGGAGTTCGAGGGATGGGAGGTTGCTCATGCCGTGCCGATGGGGTTGCGGTGACGCGCGCGCCAACGGACTGAAATGCTGTGTTCGTCGCCAACCGTCGAGTCGGGCAGCGTGTCGACGTCATTGCGGCGCATCTTGGTGACGATGCGGGAGGTCTTGGCCTGGTCTCCTTCCGGCGGAATCCAGAGACGGGAGCCGCGGTCCTGCGGCGGCGTTCCGATGTAGACACCGGATGAGTCGTAGCGCTCTGCGCGGTCGTGCGTGATCTCAATCTCTTGATCGGCAAAGCAAACCCTGGCTTCCGAAGGCACACCTGCTCTGAAGTTCGTGTAAGTTCGCGTGTTCGCGGTTGCCGAAGCTTGGTAATCGAGAATCCCAACCTTGCCCGATGAGATAGCCGCGGCGCAGAGGCTCGCGCTAGTCCCCTCATCCAGCAGAACGCCATCCGCAAATAGGCGCCATAGCCCCGACTCGAACACCATCGCCGCAACCTTGACGGCAGTTGTGCCAACAGGGGAAAGCACCGTTTGTTCGATCGTGGTCTCGACCCCAGCGAGCACTCGCACCAGATTCACGTATAGATCCGTGGATGTGGAATTGATGTAGGCGGCTACGAAATCGTTGGGGCCATTAGCCCGGCAAACGGCACCTTGGGACACGGCGACCGCACCGGCAGATCGGGCTGCAGTTATTTCTATGTAGGTGTCGGAGTAAACCTCATCGCCGAGCACGAGTATTCGGCCCATCCGGACTCCGCTGCCCGCTGCATCGCTGACTTCAGTTCGCGTGATCCCAGCGGCGGCATCTTGAAAGTCGGCAGTATCTCCGCTGGCGCCGAGCCACGCCCATGCGCCGCCGCCGCTCGCCGTGTCTCCGGTGACCGCACCACTGCAAAGGCTGAAGTCGTCCGATTCCGTCAGGGATTCAATCACCATCCCAGACTCCGGCGCCCGCAGCTTTCCGTAGCGCTCGACGGGGATGATGGCAACGTAGTCAACAACAACCTGTCGGCTAGTTACTGACTCATCAAGTATCTCGATGTAGCCGTCCCACGCCTGCGTTCCAGATTCCAACGTGGGAATCGTGATCACGCCAAGATCAATGTCTGACCATCTTGCGGTTGATGTTGTAGTCAGGCTCGGTGCAGGCCGTACCCACGGCCCTTCCGTGAACGGACCGTCGCCGACTCGATGCACGAGCCGGATGTAAGTTCCACTGGAAACCACGTAACCGCGTAGACGAACCCGCTTGGAGCCCACGTGCGGTTGTCGCGCGATGCCGCAAAGGCGACGCGTAACCGGGCCACCATAAGCGCCACCGACAACTACGTTAGTGGAGTAGGACCCAGCCACCGCTGTCGAAGTTCCCTCATATCCGGTCACGACTAGATCCGAACCATCGAGATTCAAGATCACATCCGAAGGCGTTACAGGGTCGTAGCCGTACTGCTCAAGCCCCCACTCAAAATGCGACCGATCAACCGATTCCAGATCGGTAACGATCATCTCCCCTTCCGCGTCCACGTCGCCGGCCACGTTCTCAAGTTCCAGCGTGACCACTGGCGTAGACCCCGATGCAACAACCGGCGTCGACCAATCCCCATAAAAGAACGGCTTGCAGATCAAAGTCACAACAAGGATCGGGGACTTGTGATACCAGCCAATATCTGCCCCCGACATTTCCTGCGGGGATTCTGCGATCTCGCCTTCAAGCACAAAGAACGTCGAGCGCTCTGACGCGCCCTCTGGCCTCCACACGCACTCAAGACCATCCGGCGCACGTCGAGCTGCGTCATCCAGTTTCTTTTGGAGCCGGTGCATCTGATCGAGCGCAGCGTCCATCGACGCGCCTTCATCGACGCGCAGGCGCAGGCCCATGATCATGTTGTCGGCCTTCGCTTGGCCGAGTGGCAGAGCGCCGTCGGAGTCTTCCGAGGTAACGAGGTCGACGCGCTTACGAGCAGGCCGGTAGTCCATGCCTGCGAACATCCACGGACCCCACGTGACATCCAGGGGATTCGTGTCGTTGACGCCGAAGATCAGTTCGAGTGGTCTATCGCTCATATCTCTCCCCTCGCCCTCGCGCGCTTACAGGCACGGCATTCGCGATTCCCATTTTTCTTGATATAGGTGTTCTCGCCCGTAAATTCATGCCCACGGATGCAATGTGACTTGGCGGCGTTGACCGCAGTCGGCCCGACACCTCGGAGTACGTTCACGCGATGGCTAACCGCCTCTAAATGGCGAGGGTTCACACACGCTCGATTGCGGCAGAGATGATCGACGACCAGCCCCTCGGGAACGGGGCCAAAAGCGCGCTCGTAGGCGAGAACGTGGGACTGACGCATCTTTCGCGTAACAGAGCAGCGTTCCGCCGCGTATCCGTTGTGGCCGATGACCATCTGGGATGTCCAGCACGGCGACAGGTACCCGCGATCTTCGACTCGATAACGAACACGCTTACGAATTCCATGCCCACGCAAAAAACGAAAGGGCATTCCCTTGACGGCCCCGCTCCGTGGATCATCCTGTTTCGCGATGTTGGTTTCGTTTCCGCAGCCGCACTCACAGAATCCCGTCATGGCAAAGCCAATCGGCCATCGCCAGCGGTAAGCCTGCGTCCACCGACGCCGACGTTTCCGATTCGTTCATTGACTGCATCTGCCAGCGCGTCGATGGCGCCTGCGGTGCCGGATTGATTGAGGGCGTCGATCGCGTTGACGAGACGGTCGAGGCCGGGGATTGTGGGGGTCATCGCGGCGGGTGACTGCACGCCCGTGGTCAGCGACGGGCCGATCGCCGAGACTTCGCCGTAGAGGCCCGAGAGTTCTGTTTCGATGCCCTGCTGGAATCCAGCGATGATCGCGCGGCCTTCGGGGATCAGCAGCTTGCGGTCCTTCTGGATCGGACCCTTGAGGCTCTTGATCTTGTCTGCAATCTTTCCAACGGTGTCGTAGACCGACGAGAGCAGTGACTTGATTCCGTCGAGCAAACCCTGAATGACGGCGCGGCCCTCGTCATAAAGAAGGTTTCCGAGATCGCCCACGGCGCTCTTGATCTTCTTAGCGATCGTGCCTGCCAGCGAAACTACGTCACTGATCCGATTGGAGACCGCATCTTTGAATTGATCGAACGCCGACCGCGCGATACCGACAACCGTTGAGCCAAGACTTGAGAGCGCATCGCGGGCCTTGCCCGGCAGCGCGCGCACGAATCCAACGATGTCACTGATTCGGCTCGACACCGCATCCTTGACGCTGTTCCATGCAGATGATGTGGTCGACTTGACCCAGCTCCATGCGCTCGAGAGAGCATCCTTGACGCTGCCCACCGCCGACGACACGTTGCGAGTGATCGCGTCCCACGCTCCAGAGATGAAACCCGTCACCGCCGTCCAAGCATTGACTACCGCGTTCTTGATGTCGCCGCCGTTCTTGATGATGACCGCGAGCAGCGCGCCCAGCGGCCCGAGCAGAGCGGTCAAGATGTAGGGCCAGTAATCGATCAGGTATTGCTTGAGCTTGTCCCAGTTGGCGATGATCAGCGCGATCCCGATGGTGATTGCGGCGATGGCCCACGCGATCGGGCCAAGACCGATAATCCACGCAACGGCCATCTGCGCACCGGCCACCAGCGCGGCAATTCCCACCGCTGCGATCAACGCTGCGAGCCCGATGAGGATCGGTTCGGCAATCTCCCAGTGGTCAAGCAGAAATATCAAGCCCGCGTTCACGCCATCGAATATCCCTGTGGCGACGGGCTCCAGCTTGAGCTTGATCCGGTTCGTGAATTCTTTCCAATTCTCCGAGAGGTCTTTTGTCTCGTCCGCTGCCTTCTCGATCGAGCCGTCGCCGTTGCGGAAGGTCTCAATCATGTCGTCGAGGGCGAAGCGGCCTTGCTCGATGGCCTCTTTCATGTCAGCTCCGGCCCGTGACCCGAATACGTCCATTGCGAGTCCTGTGCGCTCGGCCGCAGGGATTGTCTCGTCGGTCATAACTGCCATCACTTCGCGCAGCGCATCGCCCGGCTCTTTGGCAGTGATGCCGAGTTCCTTTAACTTATTCTTGAGTCCGTCGGTCGGCTCGATCAGATTCGCCAGCGCCAGTTTGAATCCAGGCACCATCGTCTGCGTGTTCACACCCGCCTTCTCGAAGATGCCGAACATTGCTGCCGACTCTTCGAGTGTCCATCCGAGCTGACGCAGCGGAGATCCAAACTTCTGCACGCTTCCCGCAAGGTCGGCAACAGAGATACCCGTGTCCTGCGAGATTGCAAAAAACCCATCGAGGGTGTCGGCCATCTTGTCGGTCGGCACTTCCCAGTCGACGAAGGCTTTGGAGACTGATTCGATGTTGCCCGAGAGATCGGTTCCGGTCAGGCGCGAAAGCTCGACCATCTGGCCCGCGACTTCTTGAAGTGCTGGGCCTGTGATTCCGAGGCGCTGATTGAGCTCGCCGATCGCGGTTGCGACGGTGCCGGCGTCGGCAGGAACCGTGGCGAAGACTGCGCGAAAATCATCCTTGAGTCCTTCCAGTTCCTTGCCCGTGGCTCCCGTCTTGACGATGATCTGGTCGTATGCCGAATCGAACTCTTCGCCGAGTTTGTAGAGCGCCGCGCCAGCTAGTGCAGCGCCCGCCACCACGGCGGCGCCAGCGACGACCATGCCCGCCTTCATGTTGCCGCCCATGATCTGTGAGAGCTTCGTACCGAGCGCAGAAAACATGCCAGAGGTCTGAGCGTCCATCATCGACAGTGCTGTTTGGAGGGGACCTGCGTCGGCGTCTAGCTCGAGCACCGCGCGGCCAAGTGATTCGGCCATGTGTCATCCCTCCTTTACTGGTATGCCGAGCATCGCTAGATCGCGGCTCGTCGCCTTCTTTGCCTTTTGTTTGCCGCCTGCGCGGCGCTCAAGGTCGCGGACGTAGGTCTTGCGAGTCTCTGGGCGCATCTGGCCGCTGGTGCCAGCCGAGATCGCACGGACCGTTCGTAGCTGGGCCTCTGCTTCGAGCTGCGGCAGCGCCGCCATGTAGACGCGCAGCTTGCGCATCGGCAGGCGGAACCACGAATCGGGATCGCCGGGGTAGAACGCCTGAAGCTTCGCTACCGCGAGGCCGATGTCTTGCGATTGGCCTCCACCTGTTTCATCAACTCGGGGGAGGCCAAGATAAAAGCCTCGACAATCTTCGCCTTCGCGCCGTCAGTGAGTTCGGCGAAGGCTTGATCTTCGAGGCTTGGAATCAAGTATTTGACGAGCGTTCCCAGCGCGTGCGCGAGCTTCTTAGCCTCGGGCGGCGTGATCTGGTCTGCGCTCTTCTTTTTTTCGAGCTTCTTGATGATCTCCGAGTAGCCTGAAATCTCGGCCTGCTCGTCGAGGGCCATGTCCTCGATCTGGATCATCGGGTAAAGCTTGCCGTCCTTGTGCTCGCTCCAATGGAGCAGGATCTCCGGGCGTTCTGGTGCGAGCGTTGAGAGTTCGAGGATCGGTGCGTCAGTTACTTCGGTCATGTGACTCTGCCCTTTCGGCTGTGTCTTGGTATTTGATTGCGATGCCTGCTGCGCGGCAGACGGCTTCGAGTTCGTCGGCCTTTTGCATCAGCTCGCGGGACTTCTGACGCGAGGCGGCGGCTGAGCGCTTGTGCACCCGTGCCGCCTCTCGCAATTCGTTCGCTGCCTGTGCGAGTGCTGTGGCGTCGTTCATGGCGGCTAGGAAGCCGCTGCGGTCTGGATGGTCAGGCGGTAGGGGTCTCCGTCGCCCGATGCGTCCAGCGCCACGTACTCAAGTTCGTAGCCAACCGGCACGCCCTTGTTGAAGGTCGGCTCGGGCTCGCCGCCCTGGAAGCACGAATCGACCTCGAACTGCGCGGCCAGTGATTCGTTGACGCTTGAAAGACCGCGTGCGAGCAGAGCGAACGTGTCGACCTGCAAGCCCTTGTAGAGGGCGACCTTCTTGGTGCCGGGGATTCCCGACGATGCAGCGGTGGTGGTGATCGCCGCGTCATCCATGATCTTGGCGACCTGCTCGGGAGAGAAGTCCACCAGCGTCAGGCCGAACGTCAGGCCCTCTTCGGTGCGGAATGCCTTGCGCGGCACCGTGCCGCCCGCTGGCGTGAAGGTCTCGATGCTCTGCGGGTGTCCGACGGTAACGCCGTCGTCGCCGTAGTTCTTGTCACCCGAGGTTCCGAGCTTGGTCCAGCTTCCGCTTGGCGTCTCATCAACGTCAGGGAACGCCGTACCAACGGCGGCGACGTAGACGGTGAGCGGTGCCGCAACAATTTCATATGGGGCTGCCATGTTCTATTTCTCCTTCTTGGTCTGCCCCGCGCCTGCGGCCGTGGGCTTGGGTTGCTTGGGTTCGGTCGCCGGTAATTCGGTGACAGAAATCTCGGGGTCGGCGATCAAGCGCTTGCCCGCTGCGTCGGATACGTCTGCCGACTTGCCGCCCTTGATCTCAACTCCCTCGACGATCAGGGTGTGCTTGGGGTCGGCTTCGTACTTGACTTTCATCACGCCTCCTTTAGGCTGTGTGTGTGCTGCTTGATCGCTCCGAAGAGCCGATTCACGATTGCGTCGATCCGAACTGCCCGTTTCGGGACTTGCCGAAAGCCGAACACTTCGCTCGGCACAACCCGCTGTGCGCCGAAGCGTTTGTAGGGTCGGACGGATCAGAAGTGCTGTGCTCGCTGCACAAGGGCCACAAAGGCCCTCATCGCGGGATAACTACGCCGCCGAGAGTTCCCCCACCAGCACCTGCCAACTAGAGACGACAATCGGCCAGTCGGTATCCGGGTCTCGGAGCGGCAACGCGCCGCCAGACGCGCGCGCCCAGTGCAGCACGCAGTCCTCGTAGACGGTGCGGCGGAGCTGCTTCAACGCAGGCTGAACGGCGAGCGCAAGTTCATCGGCGAGAAACGGTGTGGCCGCGTAGCAAAGAACGTCCACGCGAATGTCGCCGTACTCCTGAAAACCTTGCCCGATCACATCGAGTCCGCCTGCGCGCTTGACGACAACCGTCGCCTCGGGCATCGAGCTGCGTTCATCCTCTGGAATCTCGCTACCGAAAACGCGAGTGCCAACGTCATCGGCGACAGTCGTGTCCGCCTTCAAGTGCTCAACGAGCGCGGCGATCGGTGATGGTGATCTGCTCATGTTCCCAAGTTCTTCCTGATCTGCTCGGCGAGATTCGGATAGTGCTCGTCGGTCTGGGGGCGAAGGAACGAGAATCCCTCAAGTACCTCGACGTAGAGCGCGTATTCGATGGAGAACGATCCCCACTGACCAAGCATCCGCGTGCCAACGGTCTCTGCGGGCTTGGAGCGGATCGAGCCTTCGAGGTTGCTAGTTCGGTTGACAAAGGCGTGTTCGGTCTTGGCCCCGATCACGCACTTACCGAGGATCTGATCGATTGAGAGCGCGGTCGCCTTGCCGACGTTGGAGAAAACCTTGTCGCCTTCCCAGTGCACTTCGCTCGCCATCAGACCGCCTCGATCAGTAGCTCCAAGTGGTCGCTGCGTCGTGCGACGGATTCAATGCGCATCGGCCCCGCGTAAAGCTCTGTGCCCTGCCGGTCGGTCACGCTTGCGATTCGATCAGTCGCCACAACATCAGTCCCGAGCGGCACGATCATGCGGCGGTCATCGACTGTGACGACCTTCTCGCCGTCGGTGACTTCGCGGCCTGCGGTCTGCCAGATAAAGCACGGCAAGTTGTCGACGTGGCTTCGCCAGTCCGGCGCACCTTTGCCGCCGAACGGATCACGATTGGTTTGCATTTGGCGCTCGACGGTCGCCCGTTGGCGCATCCGTTGGCGCGCGCTCATACGAGCAGATTCCCCCGGCGCGGCGAGAGGCTTGCGATCAGCCGCTCGCGCTCACGGGTGTATTCAAGCGATTGTGAAGACGTGTCGCCCACTCGCTTGCTGCCAGTCGCGTCGTACTCGATGGTGAGCAGGCAGACTTTGATCGTCACTTCGTCGCGCTGGTCTTGGTCGTCTACGGGCGTGTATGTGACCGTGACCTTCGGTGCCCAGCAATCGGCGCGGTTGGTGCCCGATGACAGTCGGATGATCGTGCGCCCGCCATTGTCGATGTCGTAGTCGCCAGAGGCGAGCGTCTGCGTGGTGGTTCCGCGCGGGTAATCAGTGTGCTCGACAATCGTCACGGTCAGCGCCGTGTCAATCGGGCGAGCAATGTCCAAGATCCTCGACCCCCCGCGAAGTTCCACCGCGCCAGACGCAATCGTGCCAAAGCGCTGGGTGATCTCACCCTGCACGTCGTCGATGAGCGCGGTCAGTTCGGTGTCGGTCAGATCGGTTTCTGACCTTTCGCGGAGTCGGTCGAGGATTGCCATGAGCTACTTGGACTTAGACGGGGTGCGCGGCTTCTTCTTGGCCGGGGTGCGCGGCTTGGGCGCAGCCTCGGTCGGCTTCTTTGCCGGTGCCTTGACAATGCCCAGCTCAAGCGCACGGGTGTACGGGATTTCCGCACCTTCGGCACCAAGCAGGAACGCAGCCTTCGGATCGTCGGCCTCAACCACTGCGCCATCGGCGTCGAGGTAGAGGCGGCGGTCGAGCTTGACGCGCTTTTGCGGGGTCAGGTCGGGTTCGATGATTTCTAGTCCCATGTCTACTTCCTAAATGCGCCCATTGTCAAGCCGGTGATGTTCGAGAACGTCACCGCGATCTTGCCGTCGGCGTTGTTGTAGGTTTCCCGAGGGAACGGGCCGATTTTCTTGTCGCCGGTTGACGCGACCACGGTGACCGTGAGGTCAGTGACGGCTAGGCCGTCGACCGTGTTCGGCGTTGCGACCGTGACCGTGCAGTCCGATGCGCCCGACTTTTTGATGTGCAGGTAGGTCTCGCCGTCGTTGGGCACCAGGTACGTGTCCGACGTTGAGAGCGATCCGGTGTAAACCGGGGTGAGTCCCGCGCGAGTGATCTCCTGAACTGTGACTGCTACGTCTGCCATGTGGTCTCCTTACGTGATGAGCGTGCGTGTGTCCGCAGGCGTGGCTTGGATTGCTGACGTGGTGATCGCGTTGAGCGCGACACCGGGTGGCAGCGAGAACGTTGCTTCGCCGGATGTTGCAGCGACGTGGTAGCTAGTTGCCACCACTGCCGCCGCGCCAATCTCGACGTAGATCGCGTTCGGTCCGAGGTTCTTGAGCTTGACCGTCCGATGCTGGTCGGGGTCAGCCGCAACAACTGCGGTGCTTGTGACGTCGACTGCGACGGCAGCCATTACGCCGACGGCTCCACGTAGGTCACGAACACGTCAAACACGCCTGCCGTCAGGGCTGCGGTTCCAACCGTTGCCGTGATGGTGCGCTCTGCCGTGGTGAGGACGGGTGCCGTGTCCGCGTCGAGGTCGCCGCGTTTTACGCCAGTTGACGACCACGGAGCGCCGCCGTAGGCGTCTGCGGCGTTGAGGTCTGCCGCCGACTCAGCCTTGAGCGCGACCGTTGCCGATCCGCCCGATGTGAGCGCCGTGCCGACCTTGATCAGCACGTCGGTGATGATCGCGCCGCTCGGGATTTTCTCCCCGCGCAGTGCGATGTCGCCGACCGCGCCGCCGTCGACAGCGAAGCTGTACTGAGCGTGGGCGATCTGGATTGAAGATCGAATCTTGGGCATGTGTTCCTTCTTTCAGTCAGCGTGCGGGGCAGCCCGTGAGCCGCCCCGCTAGCTAACGAATCGAGTTGGCCTAGATCAGGCTGGTCACGGTGCAGAACGCGGCAGGCCGGTAGACCGTGAACGCGCAGCGCATGTCTGCACGAATGGCCTGCTTGCCCTTGATGAAGAAGTCCGAGTGTGCGTCGGTCACCTTCATCTCGATTCCTGCGCGGATCGCCAACTCTGAGAAGTTGGCGAAGTCTCCGACCAGCGCCGTGTTCAGCGTGATCGCGTCCGACAGGATCACCGGGATACCCCAGATGCGGGCAGGGCCAGCGTCCGAGGGCGAACCCCAGATGTACACGCCGTCCGTCGTGCGCAGCAGGCGAACCGGCTGCCAGTTGGTCGGGTGGAAGATGGCGGCACCCGGCGTCGAGCGCCCGGTGACCAGCACCTTGTCCATCGCCTTGTATACGGCGTCCGGCACGGGGTCCGTACCCCTTGCCTGCGTCTGCGTGCCCGACACGTCGAGGAATCCCGACAGGTTGGGCGACGTGCCGTCACCGACGAGGATCTGACCGTCGAGGCGCTGTTGCACCATGAACGGCAGGCGGCGGTTGATGTACGAGTTGGCCTGTCCGACATCGGCGAGCTGCTCGTCTGTGACCGGAAGCCACACACCGATCTTCTCGACGATCGACGTGCGCTCCGTCAGTGCGAGCGCGGCCTCTCCGTAGGTGCCACCTTCGGCGACCTCGGCAGCGTTGTTCGTGAAGGTGGTCTCCTCCATGTACTTGATCGCTGCCTGGTTGGTAGTCGTCTGCGGCACCACGTCGGTCACCTGCAACGGGCGAGTGGCGTAGTCCACCACGCGGCCGCTGCGAACTGACTCGGGGTCCCAGCCGGCACCGATCTCGAAGAGTGTCTTCTGCATCGCCTTGAGATCCATGTCCATCGTGATCGACTTGCCGAACTCGAGCGGGCGTCCGCCGTTGGCATCGAGCATCTGCTGCCCGAGTTCCTTGATCTGTGCGTTGGCCGGTGCGCCCTTGCCCGGCGTGACGTGGCCGGGGTGTCCCTCGACCTCTGCCAGCGAGTCGGCAGCACGCTGCGCGCGCTTGACCTCGGCGTCGGCTGCCTCGAACGGCTCCAACTCCTTGACCAGTCCGTCGATCTCGTCATTGAGCGCCTTGAACTCGGCAACGCGGCCGGTGTCGTCGGTGCTCTTGAAGAACTCGACCTTTGAGAAGTCGCGGACCAACGGGTCGTCGGTCTTGGACTGCTTGAGGACTTCGTTCAGGGTGTCGCGGCGGTTTGCGAGCTTGCCGCGCAGCTCCTTGACATCACTCATGTGATTGCTCCTTGTGCGCGGTGGACTTCTGCACGCAGTAGTTCTGCGGACATGTCCACCTGTGTGGTCTCTGACGGCTCGCTCGTCAGGACTTCGCTGAGCCTTTTGATTTGTGTGTCGAGTTCGGCCAGCGCGTCAACTGACGCCTGTCCGATTGCCTTGCCTTGAGACGCGCGGAGGGTCTTGACCTCTTCCGCGCGGTCGAGCACTTCGGTAACGTCGGTCACGACCGACTCGATGTGCTCTGCAAACTTCATGTCGCGGCCCTTGACGGCCAGCGTGCGGGTGCCAATGCCTGCGCCCAGCAGGACCGGGGAAACCTCGTGGACCTTCACGCGCTTGAGCACCTGCACGTTCTCGCCGTCGTGAACGCCGGGCTCGGCTTCAAGAACGTCGAAGCCATAGCTGTACTCCTGCAAGTCGCCCAGCCCCTTGATGACCTTGAAGGTCTCCGAACCTGCCTGCGTGTCGAGGAAGAATTCGCCCTCGAACCACGCCTTGTCATCGTCTTGGTGGATCGTCGCTTTGCCAACTGGCAGCGCGCCCTCCCATGACTTGTGGTTGTAGGCGCTGATGCGTACCTCTGCGCCGTCGGCGAACGCGCCGGGCAACGTCACATCGCCGTCGTGGTCCTTGACGTTGAAGGTCGAGAAGACTGCGGTCACAAGACCCTTGTCTGCATCGGTGATTTTCAGCCCCTTGAGGGCTTTGGTGCGTGACATAGCTGCGGCTCCTAACCGTCAGAGGGATTCAGCGACTACGGGTGCCCACGAAAGTGAGCAGTTGGGATGCGTCAGGTCTTCCGCCTCGGCATCCTCAAACGAAAACTCTTTGCCCGCCCGCTCTTCACATTCGGGGTCGTGCTCTTCGCCGATACGCGCGTCGAAACAGAGCAGCGCGGTGACGTTGGGTGATTCCTTGTACGCCTCGATCGTTGAAGCGTTCTGCGCGTACTTGGATTCGGCGCGAGCGATCAGTTCGGCGCGGTAGGCCGATCCTGCGTTTGAACCATCCGGCAGGGTCTTCTCTGCCAAGTTCGTGTAGCGGCCGGCAGGTACGTCGCTGCGGATGCGCCGGGCGATCTCTTTGGCACCTTGGCCCTCTTCGCGTCCGGTCTCGATGGCGCGCACTATCGAGTCGCGTGCCGCCTCCTCGATGTCCTTCATGCCGAGCTTCGTGCCGCCTTGGGCGATGATCTCTTGGGCGACGGGATCGGGGATCATCACCCCGAGGTCCATCACGCGGTTGATCGTGTCGACGGTCTTACCCGCAGTCTCTTCATAGTGCGCGTGGATCGGGCGCTTGACCTGCGACTCGTACCAGTCGTTTGTCTTGAGTTGCTCGAGCACCTGATCGGCAATCGGGCCAGATGCGGCCTTGGTCGGGAAGTCGGCCTCGGTGGTGACGTTCTCGAAGGCGTCTGCCGCCATGTCGCCCAGCGTGTCGAACGCCTTGGCAATCTTCGGCGCGAGCAGTTCGGTCAGCGCGTCGGCGTCGCGGTCGAGGGCTTCGATGAGCGCGCCTATCGCGATCCGGTTCTTGAACCACTTTGGCAGGTGCGGGTTGTCGAAGCTCTTCCGCTTCGGGGCCGGTGGCGCGACCGTGCGGTCTTCGCCCTTGGGTACTTCGATTGCCGAGTACGGGCGCAGGTACACCTCGTCTGCGTCGTCGGTCTCTAGACCAAGCTCGCGGCGCGCTTCGGCAACGGTGCGGATTCCGTCTTTGACCTGCTGCCCTAGACGCTCCGAAAGTTTGTCCTTGTCCTCCTGCAAGACGCGAACGCCTGTGGTGTCGAAGGCGAAGCGCCAGAGGTAGGGGTCGTCCTCGAACAGCGGCAGCAGTTGGAAGCGGATCTCTTCGGCGATCAGTCCCTGCGTCGGGATGATGCACTCTTCGTAGGCCGCTTCGCGGGCCTCGCTGAAGTTGGAGAATGTGGAGCGGTCAAGGCCAGCGCCCAGTCCAGCCACAATCGCAGGCACCCCGAGTACGGCGGTCACGCGCTCTTCGGGAATGCGACGGATGTCTTTGAGGTTCAGTTCCTTGGGCGAGAACCCGTATGGCTGGACCTTTGTGCGACCGTTCGTGACCAGCGGCTCGCCGCGTTTATCGCCTGTGAAGTTTGCTGTGACGTGGGCCTTTGCCGCCTCGGCCTCTTCATCGTTCATCACGTAGCCGTCGACATCCGGCGAGATCACCATGCCAGGCACACCCATGTTCTTCAAGAGCTGCGCCGTGAAGTTGGCTGCCTCGTCATCGGTGAAGATTTCGCGCAGCACGGACTTCAGCGGTGAGCGGCCCTTGCGAGGGTTGTCCTTGTCGATGCCGTTGCGGAAGTGGATTACGTCTTCGGGTTCGATCTGAATCGCGATGCCGTTGGGCCGGTACTCGTAGTGCGTGACGAATTCGGTCGTGGTGCCCTTTGGCTCCATCGTTTCGGCGGGTGCCCACCAAAGTTCCCGAGGCGTTTTGAGCATGTCGCGGACGACCAGCAAGTAGCCGTTGCCGTCGACGAACCAGTCAGTGACAACCGCCTTCCAGTTGAGCGCGCCCGAGTAGTACGGGTTTGGCCGGGCCAAGAGGCGCAGCATCGGATGATCGGGCTCCTTCTCTTCCTCGTCGCCCTCCACCTTCCAGAGAGTCGGCACTGCTGCCGGGAAGTTGCGACCAATCCACTCAAGCGGCGCGGCGACGGTCGAGCTGCCGGTGCCGTCGCCTACCTCGCGCGCGTAATCGAAGCGGCTACCGGGCAGGCGAAAGAAGTTCCATGATCCGCCGCGGCGGAACACCATCTGCCCGAGGGCTTTCGCCCCGCGTGCAGGCGCAGTGAGGATCTGACGTGCTTTCAAGGTCTCTCCTTAGAGGAATCGCCAACTCGACTGCTTGCCGAGCACGAGGTCTGTGATGGCCCAAACCAGCGCGTCCAAGCGGTCGGGTGACTTCTCTTCGCCGGGGACCCAAGTGCAGCATTGGTCTTCAAGTTCTGGCAGCGAGCCAACGTGGTGGACGCGGCCCTGCTCGTAGAGCGCGGAGACCGGCTGCGCGCGAATCTCCTTGCCGCGTGATGCGTGGACGGCCTTGTAGGACACGGAGGGGTCAATCGTGCGCAAGACTTCCTCGACCATCTCGCCGCCGTTGTTGACCTCGGCGACGATGCGGTCCGCGTCGTGGTTCTCGTACGCTCGGATCGCCCGTGTGCCCCACCCCTTGGGCGCTAGGTGGCAGGTCTTGTCGGCGGTGACGTAGACGTGTCCATCTACCCCGATGCCAGCGACGATGATGCCGGTGTCGTCTGCCGTCGGGCCAGACGTTGCGGCGGGGTCGATCGCTACTACCACCGTGGTGAGGTCCGGCGCGGTCTCGACGCGGAACGCATCGAAGTGCTTGCGCTTCCAGAGCGCGCCCGGCGTGTCGTCAAGCAGCTCGCCGTAAAGCTCCTGCCTGCCGAGCCGAGTGCCCTCGTACTTGGCGCGCATCCGGTCGACGAACGCTTGCGGGTTGTGCGGGTTGTCGAAGAGTGATACGCCGTTGACGAGCTTCACGCCATCGGTCGTGCGAATCTCGCGGTAAGCCTCGATCGAGCGCGGCGTCGTGCTGGCGATCGAGTGTGGGTGCTCGCCCATGCGCAGTCCGAAGGCCGCTTGATCCCATGCGTCTTTCAGCTGGGGGTTAGCCGCCATCTCTTCCCACCAGTCGATGTGGCGGTTACCACCAGCTCGCAGGCGGTCAACGTCGCGCGGCGTGTAGGTGCCGAGTACCAGCGCTTCGGAGCCGTTGGGCCAAATCAGCTTCGCGCCGCCGGGTGCCGACGACAGGAATCTCACGTCCGGGTCCATCGACTGAATGCCGGACGGCCCTGTGATGCAGGCTTCTACCGCGTCGCCAAAGGTCGGGGCGATGATGCGGCCACGGTGACCGGGGTTGGCTCGCATGTAGGAGTTGAAGTAACGGCTGCACGCTTCGGTCTTGCCTGCGCCTCGGCCGGCCTCTAGTAGCCAGAGGTCCCACTTGCCCTCAGGCGGGATTTGATGTGGCTCTAGCTCGGGCCTGCCGACTGCTTCCCACGGTGGGGGATCGAGCAGGTCGGCGGCAAAGGCGAACGGGTCAGGCTGCTTTGCCCCCCTGTAGAACGGTGAGGTTTCGACGGATGACACCCTGTACCTCCGGGGTTATGGGTATGTCGAGGTCGGAGAGCATCCCGCGAATAACCTGCGCCATTAGCTCGCCTTGCTGCTCTGCGATCTGGATGCGACGCTCTTCGATACCGACGGCGATGCAGGTCTTGGCGACATCCTTGAAGTGCTTACGTTCGCGCTCATACAGATCGAGCCAAACCGCAGGGCGGTCGATGCTGCCGTACTCGCTGAACGCGGACTGCTTGAGTTGGTCGTCAGTCTCGAATCGCTGGATGAGGTCGGAAAGCCATGCGACGTGTCCAGCCGTGCGGTGCAGCTCTTCGATCAGCGCAGAGTGCGGATCAATCTCGCGTGGGAGTCCGTACGTCGAGACAGCATCCTTCGCAGCCTCGGCTTCCGCGTGCTTGATCCCGTTCGGCGTGCAGCCCCCGTGGTTCTTGCAGTTGCCATATCCGGGGTGTGGTGTTCCCCATCCCCTTGGGCGGCCGCACGGATCGCCGTTGCGCTTGGCTGCGCCGCAAATCTGCCTATCGGACATGGCGTGGCCCTTCTCTGCGCGTCTGCATGGCCTACCGCCTCTGCAAGTTGAATCGTCGCGGGCTCTGCCGATGGTCTACTCGGGTCAGGCCCATGCCTTTATACGGCGGGATGTTGACCTCGGCTGGCGTCTCTTCGGCTTCAGCGGGCGGTACCCGAAACCACCCCAACCGCAGAAACCGCGCGCGGCCTAGCCTGCCTGATTGTTCGTTCATTGGTTAGGTGTGTCGATGTCCGGATGCGCAATTCGGAGTTCTTGGATTCGCTCCTGAAGCTTGTTTTGCTGGAGTTCTTTTTCGACGGCCTGCTGTGCGATCTCATCGATTGAGGGTGTGTGAAGTAGCTGGGCGGCGCAGAGTGCGGCCAGTTCGGCATTGAGTTTCGCGGGGGCTTTGTCTCCCACTTGGAGCTTGGTCTGTCGAAGCTGCGCGTAGCGGATTGGATCGAAGTTCGTCATCAGTTCTTGGCGATCACTTTCCAGTTGCCGTTTGAGTAGTCGGCGTTGTAGTTGGCGCGGAAGATTTCCGCTCGCCCAGCCGTGACAATCGAGTGTGTTGCTACGCCCTCAACCGTCGTTCCTAGCGCGAAGTCATCTGCGCAATTGATGTCGATGTTGTAAGTCGGTGAGCCGCCGTCGTGATCGGCCACCACATAGATCAATCCGAAGTTGTTGTACGGGTCGGGAAGGGTGATCGTGGTTGCCGCGCCGATGGTGGTTGGGAACACCGCGATGTAGCCCGGCTCGGAAAGTGTTGGCACGTACGGATCACCGAGGCTTCCGTCCTGCATCGACCCCGAGAGGACCGGCGGAACGGAGATGTTGAGCGGCACACCGAACAGGGCGTAGGTTGGCGTGACCGAGATCGCGGGAGTCTGGATGCCGCCCGATTCGATGTAGAACGTGAGTTCTCCCGACTGACCCCATATGCCCGTTTTCAGGTCGGAGTTGTCGAAGATGATGTCCGGGTAGTACGCGCCGCCAGATGTGTAGCCGCCTGTGAACTTTTGCTGGACGGTGAAGTTGTTTCCGGCGTCAAGGCTTGCCTTGTTGTTGTGATCCAGCGCAGTCAGCAGCAAGTAGATGCTTGCGCCAGCGGTGTGGGCTTTTGTAAGTGTGGGGGTGCTTGCGTCGAGGGTCAATGTGGACCCTGACCGCGTGACTTGGATTAGCTCTGCATCATCATCAGGGTCGTCGCCTACCTGCACACCGAAGATGCCTGCGCCACTGGGCCAGTTGGTTCCAGATGTGGTGTCCAGTACGAGCGATGTGCCACCTATGGATACGTTGGCGTCTAGTTCGCCTACCCAAGTGCTGTCAACGGACGTTGCGCGGGCCACTACTGAAACCTCACGGCGTCATATCGATCGGCCCAGTCATGCCAACAAAGGGCGGCACCGAAGCCGATCAGGAAAAGGCCGACCGCGAAGTGATGGATGCGATATCCGGCGATGGTGACGCGGCGGTTGTCGCGGTCGAACTCGATCACGGCTAGACCCGCTTGGACGCGATACTCACCACGTAGTCATTGCCGATCACTTCGCCGCCGAGTGTTGTCATCTCGAACTTCATCGGGCCGTTGCGCAGCGTGTACCAAGCCGATGCAGTGATCGAGTTGCCAAGCCTGCGGGCTTCGCGGTAAATCTCGCGGCGACTGAATGTGACGGTTCTAAGTGAAGCCATGATGGATTTCCTTTCGGTGTGAAGATGTGCGCCGGTTGATTGCGGCTCAACCGGCAAGGCCGTGCTACGGGCATCGTTGCTAGCGAAGGTCAGTACCAGCCAACGGAATGACTGTGCGCGAGTGCGCCGCAGGGTGTTCCGTAGCGGCCCTTGATGTAGCCGAGGCCCCAGCGGATCTGAACGCGAGGATTGTGCTGCCACCCCGGCCCCATCTTCGATCCGGGGAGCGCCTGCGGGATGCCGTAGGCGTCGGATGTGGGATTGTCTGAAGTGTGATCCCAGCCAGACTCGCGAGTACCCCAGAGCGTGTCCAGGCATTGCCACTGCTGGCCGGTCCAACCAAAGTCTCTGGCCATGACGCGGCCCAAGCATCGGTTCTTGGCAGGTGTGCCGCCGTTGCAGTTGCGCTTGCGCTCGTTGACCTGCGCTTGGAGTTTGCGGAACTTGGGCCGGACGCAGACCGGGCGCTTTGCCCTGTGACTACGTTTGGCGGTTGGCCCGCCGTATCTGGCTCTTGCATCAAGCCAGCGGTTGAAGGTCCGCGCCGAGACCTTCTGACAGGTCGGTACTACGGCTTGAGGGCGAACAGGTTGAACTTGCGACTTAGGCGTCGCTTCCGGCGTGACCACGACGAGCGCGAGAGCGGCGACCATAAAGGCCACGATGAACAGAACACCGAGCCCGGTGCCGATGGTCTTGAGTGTTGACTTGACAAAGCGGATACCTACCCCTTTGTTGGATGACCCCGGTCGACGATTGTCGGGCCGACCGGGCGAGATGGCATCCGTGCTTCAGCGGCCGCGACGGCCCCGCGTCAAGTGGGCGCGGGGCACCTGCGGCTGCTTGCCGCCTTCATGGCGGCGTCTGCTCACGCGAGCGGACGTTTAGAAATTGGTGGCCGTCCTTGGCCGATCGCTGGGGAGCGAGTGTCCTAAGGGGTCGCGACCTGCCTAGTCATGGCGAGCGATCGGTCAACCCCAAGTTGAAACCGATCTGGCCGCTGGTGCGCGCTTACCATCCAGCGGCGCGCAGTCTTTAGGCGGGGTAGGTAAGCCCGAGCGCGGCTTCTTTCTTCTGCTTTCGCCGGATGTAATCCGGTGTCCGGCCCGTCTTTCCAGAATGGATCACTACGGCGTTCTGGATTATCTCTGCCGCCGATTCAAGTCTCTGATCCACCATGCGCGCCAGATTCGCGCGCTGCTCGGCTGTCATATCGTCGTCGGCGCGGCGGCGAATCAGTTTCAGCACGCTCCGCAGCTTGCTCTCGACGTGGCTCCGGTTACCGTGAACTGCGAGTGCGCGAAGCGCTGGCACTCTCTCGGAGAGAGGCATCGCGCGGACCCCATCCAGTACCTTGCGCATCTCGGCTGGGTCGGGGTGATTGCTGTCCGGTCGGAGAATGTCCAAGACGCTGCTCGGATCGAGAGTTCCGTCGCCGACTCGCTCAAGTGCGTGAAGCAAGGTGTGGCAACCGGCGCAGAGCGCAATCAAATCCTCCAGTAGTTCCTCACCGACGCGCTCGTAGGTCATGTGGTGCAAGCACATTCTCTGCTTCTCGCCGCAGACGCAGGCCTGTGGGCGATCAGACGCAAAGTAAGCCGCGCGCTTGTCGCGCCACTGTGGGCTGCGGAGGTAGTCGTCGTAGGTTGCGTATCCGAGTCGGCGGATCTGACTCTCGCGCGCGCCTCTGCGAATTGCCTGCGGACTCGGGCTGTAATCTTGCGTGTGCATCGAAGCTAAACCCTTCGGTGTCGGCCCCCGAACGTTGTCGCGTTGCGGGGGCGATTTTGATTGCGGGCGCACGTAGCTAGTGAAGTCGTTTTCACTCGTCTACGCCGCGATTGAGACGGCGATCACTGACCCTGCTTATCGACCCGCGCGGCGGACGCCCGATGAGGCGTCCCGCAACTCACATTGGACCATGCGGGTCGGACGGATTCAGGCTACGTCTTGCTCGGCCTTGTGCAGTAGTTGCTCGAACCGATGCGCGAAGCGCTCAAGTTCCTCGTCGTCGTACATTGGACTCACCGCAGCGCGGACTCTCTCAAGATGCTGCCGCTGCTGCTCGCGACGAGCTGCGAGGTCATCGGCCACCATCGCCTCAATTTCTTCGCTGGCGATTGCGGGGGCTTCCCTGTCGATGGACTGATCGGCGCTCGATGTGTAGCCCTGCGCTGGTGCGAGGAAGTAGTTGGACCCCGAGATCGGCGCTGGGCGGTGCGGCCCGATGCGCTCCCATCGGATCAGCCAGCGGCCATCCTCCTGGCGCTCGGCTTCGGTGACGATGATCGGGATGCCCTTGCCCTGCGCTGGCGGTAGCGGATCGCGTCCTCGCTTCCAACCCTTTGGGTATTCGCGGTAGCGGAGAGTCGCGGTTCGGTCGATGGGGTACGGACACTTGGATTCGCGCAGGCCGATGGATTCTTTCGGCTCAAGGATCGTGCCGTTGCCTTCGGTGATTTTCAGCGGCCCGAACGTTTCAACTTCGCGGCCATTCTTGAACGCGGTTGCGCTGCCACGTTTGCGGATTTTCGACGTTCGGAAGATCAGTAGAGGTTGCCCCTTGCCTACCGCGTCGTATTGCTCGCGGGTGACGATCATGCGGCCACACTTTCAGACTGGATTTCCGAGAACTGCACAACGGTGTGTGGGTCCGTCGATCCGCGATGGATTACCGCGTGAAGCGAAGCCACCTGCTTGTCATCGACCCAGACGATTCCGTTTGCCGCGTCGAAGATCAGCTTCACTAAGTTGTCAATGTCCACGGTCTTGCTCTTGCAATAAAAGGCAAGTGCCACATGGAATTGTTCTTTGGATGGTGGGCCTTGCACCTGTCCACGGATGCGCCATTGAATCTCTTGCTCTGCGGCCAATGTCTTTGCAGGCGTGTAGGTGTGGACCTTGCCACGGACCACGGAGAATCGTGGACGGCCCTTCGGGGTTGGCTCGCCGGGGAGGATGAACGTACTCATGCCGCCAACCCCTGTTGAATCCGATACCGCGCCTTGCCGCTGGTGCCTCGCATCGCCACGAATTCCTCAATGGCAACCGCCAGGACTTCACGCTGACGATCAGTTAGCTTCGCGTTCTTAGGCGCGCGGCGGCTTGCGACCCATCCGGTAAACGGCAGTCCTGTTTCGCGGCAGATTCGGCGGGCCTTGACTTCGCCCAGTCCCTTTACCGCCACAAGTAATTCACCAACACGAAACGGCAAGTCCGACGAACGCGCAACCTCGGCTGGGTCTACTTCCTCGCTTGCAATCTTTTCTTTGACCGCAGCCTTCCTCATTCGCGCCGACTGTGCAAGGTCTAGAGCTGTCATGTGCTGGGGTTGCATTGCTGCTGTTCCTTCCATTGGGTGTAGAGGCGATGTGCATAGGCATGTGAAATGTGGGTGCGCTGCGCTGCCTGCTTGCAGTTGAGTCCGCCCGTCACTAATCGCGCCACACGTTCCCGAAGTTGTTGTGTTGTGAGCGACCTTGATTTGTACGCCGCAGCGGTTTCCATGAAGTGCGCACGATCAGATTCGGCCTGCTCTTCCGAAATCAACGGCTGGGGGTCTAGGGGTGCGTGGCCGGTGTTGTTCATGCGGCCAACTCCGAAACTTGATTCATCAGCGGCGCGTCGTCAAGAATCCTGCGCCGAGCGATATCCACATACTCTGGATTCAATTCGCATCCGACGAACGATCTGTTGTGGCGTAGTGCCACCATGCCCGTGGTTCCCGATCCTGCGAAGGGGTCAAGAACTGTTCCGCCTTCCGGGCTACCAGCAAGGATGCAAGGCTCAATCAGGTCGGGCGGGAACGTGGCGAAGTGTGCGCCGCTGAATGGCTTGGTGGTGACTGTCCAGACGGAGCGTTTGTTGCGCCTCGGCTGTTCGATGCGTTCGGTGTCGGACGCGCGGCCGAGTTGGTGGATCGCGGTTTGCCCGTCGCTGAACGAACTTCCCGCTGCGCCCTTCACGACATCCTCTGCGACTGCCTCGGCGTCGTAGAAATACGTCTTTGACTTCGACAGCAGGAAGATGTATTCGTGTGCCTTCGTGCAGCGGTCTTGCACCGATTCGGGCATCGGGTTTGGCTTGTGCCAGATGATGTCTTGGCGCAGATACCAGCCATCGGCGCGAAGCGCGAAGGCGACTAGCCACGGGATGCCGATTAGGTCTTTTTGCTTTAGGCCAAAAGCTCGCGCATTACGATGCGCGACCGCCGCGTTCCGTGACGGACTTGCCTCTTGCGCGCCCTTCGGCGCCTCGCTGATTTTGCGCCCACGGTGCGCGGCTGCATCGCCCTTGCCGCCCGCTCCACCAGCCAACGTCTCGGCGGGCATCGCCGTTCCACCACGCTGCGCCGCATAACTGTCGCCAAGATTCAGCCATACCGTGCCGTCGTCACGTAGTACACGGCGGACATCGCGAAAGACCTCGACCAGCGCCTGCACGAACTCGTCGGGTGTCGGTTCAAGGCCGATCTGCGCATCGACGCGCGTGGCGCCGCAAGCGGCGCAGTCACCGGACATGACCGAGAGAGCGCCGAGGTTGCTCGCCTGCTTCTCGCTACCCGGCGCGGCGGTCCGCGCGACCGAGCCGACGTGCTCGCAATCCGGGTCGCCGCCTTCCCAAGAGGCGGTGCCGTAGTCACGCAGTCCGAAGTACGGCGGGGAAGTCACACACGTATTGACGGATTGATCTTCGAGCGTTTTCATCTGCTCGATGCAGTCGCCTTGAAGGATGCGCCAACTCATGCCCCCGCCCCCTCAATCGGCACCCAAAACCAGAACGTCGAGCCTTCGATTGAGAATCTAAATTCGTGTGTGAAGGTTCCGAATCCAGCGGGGTAACTCGGCAATCCAGCGACCTTGCGAGCGTCGAGCGCGTCGATTAGTTCGATGCCGTCTTTGTTGTGGACGTCGCAGCCGGGAACCAGGTTGGCCGACATGTCGAGGATCTGCTGGAGGACGATTTGCTCGATCAACGGAATTGCGACGGGGCAGTTATCGACGTAAACCGCGTCCTGCGTTGCCACCCGGGTAAGGCCGTCGCGCGGAGCGGGTCGCCAGAACTCTTCGCCGGCGACTCGATATGCCCCGTGCTTGTACGTCTCACGGATCAGTTCTTGGCTAACGATGTGGCAGCGGTGGCGCTTCTCGCCGCAGTCACCCGGCATGAATCCGAGCAGGATGCAGTTGGGCCCCAAGCCCTCCTGAATCGTGGCCTCCGGGCTCATGCGGGCCTGGTCGCGCTTCTTGTTGGCCAGTGGTGTTTTGACCGTGCCGAAGGCTGGCTTCTCTACGCGGTTGCAGATTCGGCAGACGGGCATCGAATGAGCGGCACATAGGGTGGTCACGACGTACCCCCGCCCCGTGTCCAAAAACTGCCCTTTGCAATTGACGCGCTGCGCTTTCGTGCGCTGGCGGTGAAGGGCGGATTTGCTAGGCGCGGCGCGGGATTGAGCGGCTTACGCGCCGTTACTTGTGTGGGCGTATTCGCCCCGAAAAACGCTTCCCAAGCGAGCGTTCGGCCACTTGCGAAGGTGCCACAAAAACCAATTGCTATGCGGGTTTGCGCGGTGATACGACATTCTACACCAGCGCGGCGTGTCCATTTGTGGTCAGCTTGGCCCTTGCATCCAAGATCGCATCGGGCAAAATCAGCGGGTCCAGCGGGTCGATATCTGCGATCACATGGCCGTAGACGGTCTGCGTCATATCCAGTCCGTGACGCATTGCGGCGGCGACGTTGATCGGTTGCCAGCCTGCACGCAAAAGCATCGACGCATAGCTGTGGCGGAAGGTCATCGGCGTTATCAGCGGGAAGCCCGCAGCCTTGACCGCTGGATTGAATACGCGGGTGCGCCAGTTGTCGTAGCGGGTCTTGCCCCACGGACCGTTTGGAATTACCGTCTGCGATCCGGCCTGACGCCAGCGCTCCAAATCCTCGATCAAAAAGTCCCACACCCGCACCGTGTCCACGCGGTTGGACTTCTCTGCACGCACGATGATCGACCGTTCCTGAATGCGATCCCAAGTCAGTCGATGCACTTCCCCAGGCCGAAGGCCCGCGTAGGCCATAAGAGCTATGTAGATTCGATCCTGCTCGCGGTCCATCTTGGCGATCACTGACTCGATTTGCCGTGGCGATAAGACCTTCACTGGTTCGCTCGCGGGGATCTTCGGTGGCCGCACGACCATCGCGGGGTTGCCCTGCAAGTGGCCCTCCTCGACTGCGAAGTTCAAAAGCATCTTCAAGTATTTCAGCGCCCGCGCCCGCGCATCCGGCGGCACCCCCGCACTCGCAAGGTCGCGCTGCCAGCCCTTCACGAACGGCGCGTCGATGTACTCCACCTTCGCTGATCCGATCCACTTCATTATGTGCAGCTCGATCACACCCGTATACGTCCGGCGAGTGTTCGGGGCTAGCGATAAGGCGTGATCCGAGTCCAGCCAGTCGGCACCCACCTGCAAAAGCGTCACCGATCGGCGCGGCCTGTGACCCCCGCGCATCTGTCGTTCGAGTGTGAGCTGCGCGCACCATGAATCAGCCCACGCCTTCTGATCGAAGGTCCGACTCCGGCGTGACCCCGTCGCGTCCGTCCATCGCACGCGCCATTTTCCCGAAGTCAGTTTCGTCGGACTTGGCATGGCGGGAAGGTACTCGTTTTGCACTCTGGATGCAAGTCACCTTCCGCGCTTCTAGGTATGCGTCGAGGTCTGCGGGGTCGATGCGCCACACCGAACGGATCTTGACGGCGGCGAGGTTGCGGTCCGCAATCTCTTGGCGGACGGTTTCTTTGCGCAGGTTCAAGCGACCGGCTACCTGCTCGACTGTTAGGAGGTTGGCGGTCATTGCCCCTTGTCCTCCAAAATCTCCAAAGCCTGCTCGTATCGGCGGCGGAGTGATTCGTCGTTTGTGTGGCGTCGTTCTGGTGAGAGGTTGTCGCGGAGGTCTGCGATCTTGACTTCGATTGCGATTTCGCTTCCGAGGCGGTTGGGGTTCAAGATTCCTTCGATGTGTTGCATATAAGTGCGGTCGCTTTTGTAGTGAGTGAGAAGCTTCACCGCATCGATGATCTCTTCCGAGAATCCCAGCCGACCCAACGCGCGACTAGTCAGCCGCGTGTCCTCAAGAATGTCGTGAAGCCAAGCCGCAGCCTGCGCGTCGTCGTCGCCTTCGACCATCGCCACAACTCGTTCTAGATGTTCAACGTAAGGCCGTCCAGACTTATCGACTTGATCCCGGTGCATCCAACGGGCTAGGGCTTCTGCGAACTCTGTTTCGTTCATTGCCCCTTGTCCTCCTGGACTTGGTTTTGTGTCGCGGCATCGGGCTTACGTTCATGCCATTGCGCGTGATAGCCGAGTTCTTCAAGGGCGTATTCGATGAACTCTTTAGCCATTGCCGTGTCGCCTTCTTCGAGATACTTCAAGGCGCGGCGACAGTTGCGAGCTGGGTTTACTGCGGGCCAGCGGGCGTCCTCGCAACGTTCACACACGAACTTGACCGCGATCTCTGCGTTCGGTTTCAGAAAGACCGTTTGCCCCTCCCCGCTCATGCGCTGTCCTCCGAGGATTGATTTGTGGCGACCTCAAACGATGTGTCAACGATCCGTCGGGCTTTGTCCTCCGCTTCTTTTTCCGCGTTGGCTCTGGCTTTCTTGGCGTCGGCGCGTTTTGCGCTTTCGGTGCGAGCCTTGTCTAGCTTGGCTTGGAGTTTGGTCAGGGCTTGGTCGCGGGTTTTGCTGTAGGCGAAGGCGGTATCACACCACCGGTAGCTACCCCATTCGCCGCCACTCCACAAGAAGCACTGGCGCTCGGCAATCCACCGCTTCCGTCCGCGCCAACCCGCGCCATCGGGATTCTGGTAGGAGACTGTTCGTGTGTCTCCCCGCTTTGGCTTGTCTTTGCTCATTGGCTGCTGTCCTCTGGGTTGTTCTGGGTGGGGGTTGCGAGCAAAGCGTCCAAGACTCTTGTCAGCCGGTTGATTTCAGTCTTTTGCCTGATGATCTTCTGCGACATTCCGTATGTGGACTTCGAGTGTTCTGCTTCGATGCGCTCCAACTTCGCCGCAAGTTCCGCCGCCCGTGCGCGTTCAACCCGCGCTTCGCGTTCCGCTCGACCAACCCGCTTACGCAGACTGCGTTCAATCATGTTCTTTGCGCCGCCCATTACTTACTGCCTCTGGACTCGGGGGTTTCAGGATTAGGGCCGCGCGTCGTTGTCGCGTTCCCGTCTTGGCTTTGTCCTCGCGTGGCGGCGCGAAAGTTGCGGCCTCCGGGTAGCTGGCATGTTCCGTCGCACGAGGGGCAGAACGATTTGCAGGGCGTAATGCAGTCGGGGCAAGGCGCTTGGTCGGGAAGCTCGGGGTCGGCGACGCTCGGCACCATGATCCAGCCATAGTCGTTACAGGTTTCACAGGCGGGGACGGCAACGATGCTCACTCGCACCTCGCCGAGAATCGCCGGATCAAGCTGGTGTTGAAGCATGAAGTTCTCGCCGTAAATCTCGCCGCAGTTTTCACCGGGCTTCGCCACTCCCTCTACTGTGACCGGAGCGAACCGAGGCCCGTCAGCCACCGTGATCGCCACGCGAGATGTAGCGTTGAAGTTCTCAACCCGCGACGCTAGACCTTTATCTTGATTTTCGTTCACTTACTCTCGCCCCCTGTAGTTGGGTTGGTGGGTTCTGTGGTGGCGGCTTCTAGGGCTTGGGTCGGAGTGTCGCCCTCCGCCAATAGTCGCCCTACTCCGTCGCACTGATTCGAGTCGTCGTAGATTGAGTAGCTGTCTGCGCGGAATGGCCCGTCAAGTTCTTCGACGGTCTTGATCGTCTGTGTCGGCGACACAACGAATGTTCCGAGGCCCGCCGCCAACTCATCAATCCTCCTCCGCTCATCTGCACGTATCTCGGCTTCTTGGTCGTTCGACTGCTGACCTTCCTTGAAACCGATCTTGTATTCGTTCGTTCCGCGAACCAAGTCGCCAGCCCAGCCAGTCGGTGATTCAGGCTCGGCTTCATTGGGGGAGGGGGTTGTGGCGGCTTCTAGGGCTTCGGTCAGAGTCGCACCATTGAATACATCGCCCGTGTCGTCGTCGGTAAGTTGCACAAGCTCGTAGGGGTCGTCCTCAAAGATCGAAGCCGTGAAGCCCTGCCCTTCGGCAACCGACCACGCCAACCCATCAATCCTCCTCCGCTCATCTGCACGTATCTCGGCTTCATTGGGGGTTGTGGCGATAGCGGCGGCGAGATCGTTCGCACATTTGAGGAGTACGGCAGCACCGTCATCCTCGCCAAGTTCCTCTGCGGCATTAGCCTGATCGTTCCATTGGTAGATCAGATCGTGAATCTCCGCCGCTCCCCCGTCGTCAGGCTTGGTGGTGTCTAGGTGCTGCTTGGCGGCGGCGGCACGCTCATCCAAACCCTCCAGCCACGCAACCTGCCCTTGGGCAGTACCGGGAAATGGGCGGGTCGAAGCCGCCACCATCGCTTGCAAGTGTTCACGGTCTGTCTGTGCGTCAGTCATGGTTGGGCTTCTCCGTTTCACTGTTGGGGTTGAGGACGGTGATGAGGTTCTTCGAGTTTTCGAGCATCGACGCGGCGGTTTCGTAGGCATGCGCGATATTCGGATAGCCGTCACTCCGCGCGCGGCCAGCTTCTTCAAACATGTAGGCGACGATTTTTTGCACCGCCGCCGCTTCAACCACCTGATCCCTAGATGAGGCTCCGGCTTGGTGGCCTTCTTTCCATGCGGCGTTGGCAATTGCGGGTTCGCGGTATCCGATCAATGGCGTCGTGCCGTCTAATCGTCCGTGTTCACCGATGTAAATTGAATCCCCGAATCGGTAGGGGCCTTCCCCCTGTATGGGAACGGGCTGGGCGGTGTGGACGTACTGCTTCATGCAGTTGTCGATGAGGGTCTTTAGTTCTGCGGCAATGCCGCGCAGTTCTTCTGCCATACGGTCGCCAGTTTGAACCTCGCCGTAAGGCTCGAATACGTTTGTTGTCGTGGACCCCTCAACGCTGTTCGCTCGCCGCTCCAACTTCTCCCTGAAAATGTCCAGATCAAAGATCGTTCCGGTTGGTTGGTCGGGCTGTGTGGGCGGTGAGGGGTTTGCTTTGCCGGTGCAGAACGGACAATGCACCCAGTCGATTCCGTTGAGGCTGTGCAGGATTCTTGACCCGCCGCAGTCCTCGCACTTCGAGAGTTCGGGGGTTTCGGGATTATTGGCCTGCGGCCCGGTGTCGTGGTTGGCGTTTCCTTCTGCCGTCTGCTCGCGCGTGGCGGTGACCGGGTTGGCGCGAAGCCCACGCTCAAGGCCGTTCAGTTCTGTCGCCAGCATTTCCAGCGCCGAGCCTTCGGTGCCACCGGGCATGTCAGCTCGCATGAGCATCGAGCGAATCTGATCTGCGATTCGCAATCTTTCCGCCACGCGGGACGTAGGGCCGTCTTTCGCAACTTCGGACGCGCGACCGTAATCCTGATCTTTTTCGTTCCGTTCTGGCTTCTGTAGTTCAG
>CAYGDM010000003.1:0-26028 GCA_964348685.1 uncultured Candidatus Peribacteria bacterium
CTCCAGTTCTGATCATCCCTCCCACCCCGCAACTCTTCCCATGGCTAAAACCTCCTCCCCCGACCGGCAAGGACGACGTGACCGTCGCGATCGCGAACCTTCAGAGTTCGCGGAAACGACGCTCTCCGTTGACCGCGTTACGCGCGTCGTGAAAGGTGGTCGCCGCATGCGTTTCCGCGCGATCGTCGTGATCGGCAACCGCAAGGGTAAGGTCGGTCTCGGTACGGGCAAGGCGAACGAAGTGCAGGCCGCCGTGCAGAAGGCGACGAAGGCCGCCAAGCGCGCCATGATCAAAGTGCCGATTCTCAAAGGTTCGATCCCGCACGATGTCGACGTGAAGTTCAAGGCCGCGCGCCTCCGCCTCATGCCGGCGTCCGAAGGTACGGGAATCATCGCCGGCGGTCCGCTGCGCGTCATCTTGGATCACGCGGGCGTCCGCAACGTCCTCGCCAAGCGCTTCGGTACGAAGAACACGCTCGTAAACGCCCAGGCGGGTATCCTCGCCCTTAAGCGCATCAAGCCGCTCAAGGCCGCCCACCAAGCCATCGAAGACAAGGCCAACGCTCCGAAAGAGACGATCGCCGTGAAGACGATCACGAAGGAGCAGATCGTCGAGGGTAACCTCGTCGTAAAGCCTCAGGCTCCGAAGCCGACGGACGAGAAGAAAGCGTAATATGGCCAATAGGGCCGTTATGAAGCGTCTTTCGAGGTGTGTTTGACCTATTTACAAAAATGTGTTATTATAGTGTAACCGTATTTCCTCCTACTTACACTATGTCGGATACACGCAACGAGAACGATGTCGAACCGGAAGTTGTCGATGGAGTCGGTCAGGCGGCTGAAACCGCACGCGCCCTTGGTCGCGCCCCCGACGGGCCTGTTCAAGCCCGTATCAAGACCGAGCATGAAAAGACGGCGGATAATTATCGCAGAGTGATCCGAGGCGATAAGGGCCGCGCCATTGCCCGTGGCCAGGAGCCGTGGAGCGAAGAGGCGGATGCGCGAAGAGACATGGACGAAAACCAGTAACTGTCATCGAAACGGGGAGTAGCGAAGGCTGCTTCCCGTTTTTTGTATGCCACGGATGGCATGACAGAGGCCTCTTTCCGTGTGTAAGCGGCAATTCAGGCTGCTAGGATAGGGGTCCTATGGCTTTCACCCTCTTCGTCCTCGCGTTCTTGGCAGTCTGCGCCACCATCGTGGTCCAGTGCTTGCCGCAGTCCGTTCTCACGTTGCTGCCCGATAGCAAAGAAGATGCGACGCTCCCCAAGGGATTCCTCTGGGCGGTCATCCTCATCCTGCTCGCATTCAACGCCTACGCGTACGACGCGGAGTCCGTCGCGATTGGTGTCGGTCTCTTCGGCGCTTTTTCGTGCCTCGGTCTTTTCGCGGCATTGCCCGCCGCCAAGCGGACGTTCTTCGCGTGGGCCGCGCTCGGTATCGGCGTCGTCGCATCCCTCGCATTCGGCTTCCGCGCCAATGAATTCGTCCAGGCCGTGAACGTCATCACGGCGCTTCTGGCCGTCGGCGCGTTGTTCCTCCTCCATGCCGTCGAACGCATCGAATGGAATGCTCTATGGCTCCTCCGCACGATTTTCTTCTATCCGTCCGTGTTCCTGCACCGCGTGCCGGGTGCGTTCCGCATGCTCAAGAAATCGAAGGTATCGGGCTTCGGCATGGCGTTGCGGGTGATCGGTATCACGGTCGTCCTCCTCGTATTCTTCACGATCGTGCTGTCGAGTGCCGATCCGATCTTCGCCCAGAAAATTTCGATTCTCCGCGAACAGATCGTTCCGCGCACGCTGTGGTCCCTCGTGCTCGCGGTGTTCCTCCTCGTGGTGCTCGTCGCATCGTTCTCCTCGCGCTATACCTACAAGCCCCTTCCATTGAAGTTCATTTCCTGGCTTGAAGCGGCGGTGCCCGTCGGAGCGGTGTGCGTTCTCTTCGGCGTATTCTTGTGGGTGCAGGGCACGTATCTTTTCGCCGACCATGAATCGTTCCAAGCGCTCGACCTTACGTACGCCGAATACGTCCGGAAGGGGATGATCGAATTGCTCATCGCGACCTTCTGCGCCGGACTGCTTTCGTACGTGCTCTCGTTGAAGGAGCGCGAACAGGCGGGAACCTACGAAGCGAATGTCCTGCGCGGCGTGAACGCGGTGCTCCTTATCGAGCTCTTCCTCATGCTCGCCTCCGCTTGGCGTCGAGACGTGCTGTATATGGACGTCTACGGTCTCACGCGCGTCCGCCTCATCGGCGAGATTTTCCTCGCGTGGTTGGCGGTGCTCGTCGTGCTGTTTGCGGTCTTTGGCATGTGGCGCAGGTTGCAGGAGAAAGCGGTGTTCGCCGGCGTGATCGCGGCGTCATTCGCGGTCGTCGTGTACCTCAACGCGTTCAATATGGATGCGAAGATCGTCGCTGCGGAGCCTCCGGCCGGCCAGCAGCAGGACGTGTATTACATGAGCCTGCTCTCGGTCGACGCCGTGGAAGGATGGTGGGCAATGCTGGGAACGATGGCGGCCGAGTTTGAGACTATGCGCACGAAAACGACGTTGTTGCCGGAAGAGCGCATGCGTCTCGCGTCGATTGTCCGATCGGTTCAGGAGATCGCTGAAAAGCGGAGGCAGCTCGAATCAAGCAGCATTGATCAGTCATGGACGTCGTGGCGATGGTCAGACGCATACGCCCTCTCGGCCATGCGCGGCTCCACGAAATTCGCGTACTTTAGCGAGTCGCTCGACTGTCTTTTGAACGAAACCGGCGATTACCGCTGGCTGCATGACGTGGATCTGTCGTCGGAAATATCGTCGTTGCAGTATGACTACCGCCGTCCGTTCGTCCTCGAAGCCAGCACCTATGACTACGGCGCCGTCGTCGCAGACGGCAGAGTCACTTCCTGTCTCTAACCCTTCCTCCATGCACACGGCACTCCTCGTCATCGCACAGAACGGTTACCAGGATATCGAATTGGCCGGCACGCAGAACGCGTTGCTAGCCGCCGGGTTCGAGGTGACGCTCGCGAGCAAGGAAGAAGGAGTCTGTATGGGGAAGTTCGGCGGCACCGAAGAAGCGCTCCTCGCGATGCGCGATGTTGATCCGCTGGCATACGACGTGCTCGCGTTCATTGGCGGGCCTGGTGCCGGGGCTTTGGCTGAAGATAACGAAGCGCTCTTTCTCGCCGAAGCGCGCGACGCGACGGGCAAGACGCTCGGCGCCATCTGCATTGCGCCGACTATTTTAGCTGCTGCCGGTATTTTGGAAGGGAAGCACGCGGCGGTGTGGGATGACGGCCTCGGGACCCAAAAAACATTCCTCACCGATCGGGGAGCGATCTACACGCACGATCCGGTGACGATCGATGGGCATATCATTACAGCGAATGGTCCTGATGCAGCGGAGGCATTTGGCCTGGCGTTGGCGAAAGCCGCTGCATAAGCATCAGATTCCTTCCGGCGTCAGCAGTCCGTGTTTTATGCTTGTGGCAGAATGAAGCGGGCGTACCATCCTGTCCTATGCCAAAGCCAGCGGTCACCAAGGCCTACGTATCGTACCTCGAGGGTACGGCGGATGATCTTCTTCAGGATGCGTACCAGAACGATGAATCGAAGCACGGTCGCGCGTTCGAAGATACGTTGCAGTTCGTGATCAACGCGTATTGCTCATTGCACGACCAGGCGGGCGAACGCTCGTACGATTTCGTGCAAAATTTGCCGCATGGACCGGAATACGGAACCGAAGACGCTGTCATCGCGCTGCGGATTTTGCGGCGTACGCGCGATGCTCTTCGTGAGCTCGTTGAACACGACGCGGAATTCAAAGCGTCGTTCCAGGGTGATCGCGTTACGAGCTCGCAAACCGACGAGAGCGTTCGAAACGATGCACGGGAATTCACGGAGCGCAATGAAGTCGACGAGGCCACGAATCAGGCGATCATGGAAAGCGCGACCGAAGGCGAGGCGACGGAGCGGGAAGTGTCCGACGCCGCGTACAACTTTCAGGATTCCGCCGATATCGAGCACCGTGTGGCATTGAGCATGCGCGATCGTCTGGACGTCCCGCAGGAAACAGCGGATGCGCCTCTTCCCTCCGCGTCCTCTATTCCCGAAGTTTCTCCACCGGCCGCCGATGTTCCCCCCGACGATGCGTCGCCGACGTACGATCCTCCGACGCGCATCGTTCTCAAGAAAGAAACATATATCCAACAATCGCCCAGCATCGTGTTCAATCGGGCGAAAATGTGGCTGATCGATGCGATCGTCAAAGTTGTGCGGGGGTCGGAGAAGGAAGATCAGTTTCCCCGTATCAGTCCACTGATAGCGGCAAAGGATCTCGGCGAGCACGGTGTAACGCACTTCGATCTTGTTGAAACGGTGCGCGATGTCCGCCAGATGGTTCGCGCATTGCGGCCGCCTTTATCCGAGTCGTTCGAAAATTTGAACGGCATGCAAATGTTCGTGAATCTTCGCGGTCCCGACGGCAAGCCCATAGCACCGACCGAAGTTCGTATCGCGGTGAACGACGCATTGGGATCCTTCACGGATTTGCACGGCGACCCCGAAGAAGACAGGTACAACCTGTTCGGCAAGCATGACGACGAATGATCACTTCGCGTCCGGCGTCAGCAACCCGCCGAAGTGCTGCACCCACACGCCGCTTTGGATGCCGACGCCGAGGTCGGTAAAGTCTTTTCCGAGGATCGCATCGCGGTGGCTCGGTGAATCCATCCACGCCTGTACGACTTCTTTCGCGCTGCGCTGGCCGCGCGCGATGTTTTCTCCCAGCGTGTAGCCCTTGATGCACTGGCAGTCGTCCGACATCGATCGTTCGTAGTAGTTCACGGCGCCGAAGCGGTCTTGGAGCGTGTGGCCGCTTGGGTCGGTGTGCCCGAAGAATCCTTCGTCGTGCATGTTGTTTGCGTACGCTTGGGCCGAGGTTTCGAGCGTGATGTCGCGTTGGAGCGGGGCGAGGCCTTCCTTCGTACGGGCCGCGTTCACGAGCGAGAGGACTTCCGCGCGGACGTCGTCGATCGACGTGCGTGCGATCGGTGCCGTTGCAGCTGCGGAGGATGCCGACGATGCGCGTGCGAACGATGCGCCCGTGAAGCGCCGCTGGCCGTCGTCAACCAACACGACGCGCATGCGCTTGGTGGAGATCACCGCGTAGAGGTGCACGTCGCCTGTCGCCTGCGCGATCGAGGTTTCCTGCTCCTGCTTGTCTTCCTCTTTCGATCGCAGCGCCGCGAACCGCTCGAGCGCCGCCGCCGCTTCATCTTGAGTCACGAGCCTGTCGGGTTCGAGCTTCGAGGGGTGCGCGTGCGTGAAAAGACGGTACGATTGTTCAATACCCGCGTAGGGCGCGTACCACGCGTTGCTCGGAACGTCGGAAAATGCGTGCGGTCCGTGCAGCGGGAGCGAAAACGATTTCGCGAGCATGACGAGGAACGCCGCGCGGTTCACGGTGCCGAACGGGCGCAGCTTCGTGCCGCTTGCGTCGGGTGACACGACGCCGAGTTCCGCGGCTGCGAACATCGTCGACGCGAACCAATCGCTCGGCAGGACATCGATAAAGAGATCTGTTGGGGGAGCCTCGGGAAGGGGAGAGGGGTTTGCGAGCAGGATGATCGTCGCCGCTTCGGCGCGCGTGAGGTAGGGGCTGACGCGCATGAGGGATGCCGTCAGCGCTTCGTTGCCGAGCATGGCAGTGCCGCCGAAGGCTAGAACGGCGAGAAGCGTGGCGGGTCTTCGCAGGCTCAGAGACATCAGGACAGTATACAATATTTGATCCAGAATGGCAATTCTCGCTGGTACGGGAATGGAGCGAGGAATGACACTTTCGTGTTGACCCTTCGATGACGAACCCTTAGGATTGCGGCCCGTTCACCATATGCTCCATTCTCTCCGCCCAGCATCGGGTTCTACGAAGCGCCGCAAGCGCGTCGGTCGCGGTAACAGCGCCGGCGGCGGTACGACAGCCGGTCGTGGTACGAAAGGCCAGCACTCACGCGTGGGCAAGGGCCGCATGCACGGCTTCGAAGGCGGTCAGGTGCCGCTGTTGCGCCGCCAACCGAAACTCGGCGGTTTCAAGGCGCCGCGCGCCAAGGAGTATGAAGTCGTGAACCTCTCCGCGCTCGAAGCCCTCGACGCCGGTACCTACACCGTCGCCGATCTCAAGGTGAAGCGCCTCATTCGCAAGGGTGACCTCGTGAAGGTTCTCGGTACGGGTTCCGTCAGCAAGAAGTTCCAGCTTGAGGTGCACGCGGTCAGCAAGTCCGCGAAGGAAGCAATTTCCAAGGCCGGTGGGTCCGTCACGATCCTTCGCCCCGCCCGCTAAGCGATGTTCCAGTACCTTCGCCAGATCTGGCATACGAAGGATCTTCGCCGCCGCATCCTCATCACGGCGGGCATTTTGGTCATTTATCGCGTGATTTCCCACTTGCCGATTCCGGGCGCCGACGCGTTCGCGCTTCGTCAGTACCTTGAGGGCCAGAACAGCGGTGGCCTCCTCGGCGTGTTCGCCTCGCTCACGGGCGGCGCCGTCGACAACTTCTCGATCGCCCTCCTCGGTCTTTCGCCGTACATCAACGCGTCGATCATCATCCAGCTCTGTACGGTGATCTTCCCCAAGCTTGAAGCCATCAGCAAAGAAGGCCAGTCCGGCCAGCAGCAGCTGAACCGCTACACGCGTTGGCTTAGCTTGCCGCTCGCGTTCCTCCAGAGCTACGGCTTCCTCCTGCTTATCAACCAGGGGGCACCGCTCATCGACACATCGTTTCCGGGAGTGCTCCTTCCGATGCTCTTCGTGACGGCCGGTTCGGTCTTCATCATGTGGCTCGGCGAATTGATCACCGAAAAGGGGATCGGCAACGGCATCTCGCTCATCATCTTCGCGGGCATCATCTCAAGCATCCCGACGAACATTACGGCATTGACGCTCGCGGGCAGCAGCCAAGGCGGCGCCGTCGTGTTCTTCATCATTCTCACGATCGCGCTGCTCATTGCGTGCATCATCTTTACCGACGCCCACCGCTTGATCCCGTTGACGTACGCCAATCAGGGCGCGGGCCGTGGTGTGCAGGGCAATATCCCGATTCGCCTCAACCAGGCCGGCATGGTGCCGATCATTTTCGCTATCTCGCTCATTACGCTGCCGTCGATCATCGCGCAGTTCCTCGCCACGGCGCCGAATTTCCAGTGGGCCGTGCAGATCATCACCGAGCACTTCAATCCCGCGACACCGGGTTGGGGATACATCATCATGTACTTCCTCCTCGTGTTGCTCTTCAACTACTTCTACGTCTCGGTCACGTTCAAGCCGGCCGATCTCGCGGAATCGATCCAGAAGCGTGGCGGGTTCGTCCCCGGTACTCGTCCCGGCGCCCAGACCGCGTCGATGCTCGAGAAGGTGAGTAATCGCTTGAATCTGTGGGGTGGCTTGTTCCTCGGCCTCATTGCCATCATCCCGCTGCTCTTCACGATGTACACGAACCTCCCGAGCGCCGACATGCTCATCTCCGGCTCCGGCCTCATCATCTTGGTCGGCGTCGTGATGGAACTCATCCGCCAGGTGAACGCGTCGATGTTGGCGCACGATTACGAGAAGTTGGTGTAATTCTCGTCATGGTTCGTGGCTTTGCTTCGGCAAAGCACCTCACCATGACAACGTGTTTCATGGAATGTGCGGCGTTTGTCATGGTGAGGTGCGAGTCCGCCGAGGCGGACGAGCCACGAACCATGACGGAGGTGCCACGAACCATGACATGAGGTTGGCATAAATTTTTTTGTCGGCTACTCTGCCGCGGCTTATGGATTTAATGCTCTTCGGTATTCAAGGTTCCGGCAAAGGAACCATGGCGAAAATGCTTGCCGAAAAGTACGGCTGCCTTTGGTTCGATACCGGTGCGGAACTCCGAAAGCTGAGCCAGACCGATACGCCGCTCGGCCGCGCGATCGCGGGCAAGATCGACCACGGCAATTTGGTCACCAACGAAATCACGATGGAGATGACCCGCGCCTCGATGCTCGAAGTGGCGCCGGGACAGCCGGTCTTGTTCGACGGCATTCCCCGTTACATGGAACAGAAGATCACGTTCGATGCGATGCTTGTTTCGATGGGCCGCGAAGTACGCGGTATCACGATCGACGTCGACGAAGAGGCCGCCATCAAGCGTATCCTCGAACGCGGCAAGACGAACGACCGCGCCGACGACCAGGACGAATCATTCATCCGCAACCGCATCGATTGGTCGAAAAAGAAGACCTTCCCGGTCATCGCTGCCTACGAGAGCGAAGGTATTCTTGCTCACGTCGACGGCAACGGCACGCCCGATGTCGTCTTCGAACGCGTGCTCGTCGCTTTGGAGAAAGTAGGATTCCCGGTAGTCTGACCGTATGGGTAAGTCCCTGGTGTTCAACGCCGATGAAATCGCCGCTTTCCGCACGGGCGGGAAGATTTTGGCCGCGTGTTTGAAGATGCTGCAGGGCGAAGCGAAACCCGGCGTTACGACCATGGAGCTTGACCGTCTGTGCGAAACATTCATCCGCGACCACGGCGGCATTCCTGCGTTCAAGGGCTACGAGGGCTTTCCGTCATCGCTGTGCACGTCGATCAATGAGGAGTGCGTCCATGGCATGCCCGGCCCCCGCGTGCTTCAAGACGGCGACATCGTGAACCTCGACAGCGGCGTGATTTTCGACGGCCTGTACACCGATGCCGGTCTCATGGCGAAAGTCGGAAATGTTTCCGGCGATGCACACCGCGTGGTCGACGCATCGGAAGAAGCGCTCCGGCGCGCGCTCGCGTTGGTGAAGGAGGGCGTGCGGGTGGGGGATTTGTCTGAATGTATCGAACGGACGGCCGAGGAATTCGGCTGCCGCCCGGTGAAGAACCTCGTCGGCCATGGGCTCGGTCATACTCTCCATTGCTACCCCGACATTCCGAACGAGGGTCGCGCCGGTTCCGGTCCCACGCTCCCAGCGGGAACGGTCGTCGCCATCGAGCCGATCTTCACTCTCGGAAAAGGGGACATGCTCTTTAAACCGGACGGTTGGACCGTTGTCTCCCGCGAGGGTGCGCTCTGTGCTCAAACGGAGCACTCGGTTCTCGTTACCCCGCAGGGGCATGAAGTACTCGCGTGAGGCACATTTTTGTTCTTTTATAACAATTTGTTAATCTGGCAAGTCAATGTGACTATTCTCGCGGTTTTTTGTGGTTGCGTGCTTGCTGATGGCAAAACCGCTCGCTAGGATACCCCGGCTTTTTTAGGTTCGTTTCCTCTATCTACACCCTGTGTCCAAGGATGTCATCGAGCTCGTCGGCGTTGTCGAAGAAACCTTCCCAAACGCCACGTTCCGCGTCAGAATCACGAGTCCCGAAGCGGAAAATCACGAGCTCCTTTGCCACCTGGCCGGTCGCATGCGCGTCCATCGCGTACGCATTCTCCCCGGTGACAAGGTGAAAGTGGAAATGACCCCCTACGATTTGCAGAAGGGACGTATCACGTTCCGGTTCACGAATATCGATCCGAACAATCCTCCTCCGCCGCGTCCCGGCCAGAGGCACACTCCTCCTCCCAGCCCCTCACCTAACTCCACGCAAGCAGCATGAAAGTCCGACCCTCCGTCAAACGCATGTGCAAAGATTGCTACGTCTTCCGTCGCCGCCGCGGCAACGGGAAGATGACGATCCGCGTCGGCTGTAAAAACCCCAAGCACAAGCAGCGCCAAGGCTGATTTCTACCTCTCGCCTCTACCCTCTCTTATGGTCCGTATCTCCGGTGTCGTCCTTCCCGGCAACAAGAAGCTCTTCGTCGCTCTCACGGCGATCAAGGGTATCGGTCAGCCCCTCGCGCGCCGCATCCTCGCGGACGTGAAGATCGATCCGCTGCTCAAGGCCGACGACGTGACCGAACAGCAGGAAGCGTTGCTCCGCACGCGCATTGAGAAGGAGGTGACGGAAGGGGAGCTGACCCGCAAGGTGGGCCTCGACGTGAAGCGCCTCCAGGACATCGGCACGTGGCGTGGTATGCGTCATCGCAAGAAACTCCCGGTCCGCGGACAGACGTCGCGCCGCAACGCCCGCACGAAGCGCGGCAAGCGCAAGACTGGTCTCTCCGGTCGCACGACGCTGACCAAGACATAAAGCCTCCCTCCGCAGCCCGGAGGGCTGCTCCTCCACTGCTTTCTCTCCTTTCTTCTCACTGACACATGGCCGACGAACAGAAGATCACCGCCGCTGCAGCCGCTCCTGCCGCCCCGACCGCCGCCTCCCTCTTGGAAGACGCGCCGAAGGACGTCACGAAGGTTCGCCGCAAGAAGAACAAGCGCGCCGTGCCGAAGGCTCGCGCATGCATCCACTGCGGGGAGAACAACACGATCGTCACCATTACGGATCTCCAGGGCAACACACTCGCATGGGCCTCGTCCGGTTCGTCCGGCTTTGAAGGCACGCGCAAGTCGACCCCGTATTCCGCGAAGGTCGCCGCCGAGAACGCCGCCGCGAAGGCTGCCGGTTACGGCGTGGAGAGCGTCACCGTCGAGATCAAAGGCATCGGCCCGGGCCGTGAGCAGTCGCTCCGTGGGCTCCAGGCCGCTGGTCTCAACCTCGACGCGATCATCGACGTCACCCCGATCCCTCACGGTGGCTGCCGCCCGTCGCGCCGCCGCCGCGTCTAAACCTCCCCTCACCACTCCTCTCATCTTATGAAGTATAACGGTCCAAAAGCGCGCAAAGTCCGCCGTCTCGGGATGAACCTGTACGGTAGCGATAAGTACGACAAGATTTTGCAGCGCAAGCCGTTCGGTCCGGGCAAAAACGCGAAGACGCGCCAGGCCCGCGATTCGGAATTCGGTAAGCAGCTCAAGGAAAAGCAGAAGGCCCGCGAGATGTACGGTTTGAGCGAGCACCAGTTCCGCCGCTTGTACGACGAAGCGTTGAAGGCCAAGGGCAAGACGGGTGACGTGCTCCGCACGCTCCTCGAACAGCGTTTCGACAACGTCCTGTACCGCTCCGGCTTCGCGATGACGCGTTTCCAGGCCCGTCAGTTCGCCGGTCACGGTCTCTTTACCGTTGACGGCCAGCGCGTCACGATCCCGTCGATGCGCGTTCGTCCCGGCCAGGTAATCGTCGTCCGCACGAAGGTGAAGGATTCCCCGGTGTTTACTGGTATCCTCGATCGGAACGAGAAGTACAGCGCTCCCAAGTGGCTCAAAGTCGATGCCAATGCGCTCAAGTCTGAAATCATGGCCGTCCCGGACGCCCAAGATGGCGAACAGGGCGTCGATATGCGTCTCGTCGTCGAGTTCTACTCTCGGAATTAATCCACTTTCTCGCCGGCTGTTCCCGGCGTTCTCTTCCCCTTCCTTCTTCCTTCCACTCCTATGCATATCATTCAGGAAGAAATCGGATTGCCCATCTTCTCCTCCCAGAAGGGGTCCACCGGCGATGACTCCCACGCGATTTTCTCGATTTCCCCGCTTCCGCCGGGCTTCGCGATGACGCTCGGAAACGCGCTTCGCCGCGCGCTCCTCGGCTCCTTGCCGGGTGCGGCTGCGTCGTCGATCCGCGTGCAGGGTGTCCAGCATGAATACACGGCTATCAAGGGTGTCACGGAGTCCGTGGTCGACATCATGCTCAACCTCAAGCAGGTGAAGTTCCGCAAGCACGCGAAGGACAGCGAGATCATCACGCTCGACGTGAAGGGTCCCAAAAGCGTCACGGCGGGAGACCTCAAGGCGTCGTCCGATATCGAAGTGCTTAATCCCGATCTCGTGCTCTTCACGGTCGAGAAGGGGGGAGCGGTCAACATGCAGATCACGGTCGATAAGGGCGTCGGGTACATCCCGGCTTCCGAGAACAACAAGAAGCGCCACGAACCGGGTTTGATGTACATCGATGCGGTGTACTCTCCCGTCGAACGCGTTCGCTTCGAAGTGGAGCCCACGCGCGTCGGTCAGCGCACCAACCTCGAGAAGCTCGTCCTCGAAGTGAAGACGACGGGTTCGCTTACGGCCGCAGAAGCCGTTCGCTTCGCATCCCAATTGCTCCAGAGCTACTTCGGTTACTTCGGTTCCGACCAGAAGCCGGTCGAGCCCGAGTTCATGGCCGATTTCTCTCGCGCGGCTGTCCAGCCGATGGAAGAAGTCTCCACGGGCGGCGCCGCCCCGGCCAAGGAAAGCTACACGCCGATCGAGATCCTCAACCTCTCGCCCCGCACCCTCAACGCCCTTATCAACGCGGGTGTCGGTTCCATTGAACAGCTGACGAAGTGTACGGAATCGATCCTTTCGAACTTCCGCGGCTTCGGAGCCAAAGCGCTCGATGAGGTCAAAGCGACCCTCGCGACGCGTGGTCTGACCCTGTCCGACGAAAGCGAAGAATAAGCTTGTAAACCCCCTCTCCCATCCCTATCCTCTCGGTCCAAATTTGAACCCATGGAACACCGTAAGAATCGCCTCCGGCTGAACCAGAAACCGAACCACGCGGCTCTCCTGCTGCGGAACCTCGCCACGAGCGTTCTCTTGTACGAAACGGTCCGCACCACGAAGAAACGCGCCAAGGTCGTCGTACCGATGATCCACAAGCTCATCACGATCGCGAAGACGAAAGAAGCCCGCGAGGCGATCCGCGCCATCAACGCCGTCGTCATGCACGAGAACGCGAGCAAGAAGCTCATCGAAGTGCTCAAGCCCCGCTACGCCACACGATCGTCCGGTTATACGCGCATCATCCCCGTCGGCGCGCGCCAGGGTGACGGAGCCAAGATGGTCACGCTCGAACTCATGGATCGTGATGCTGAAGCCGCTCCGGAAGCCGAAGCACCGAAGAAAGCCAAAGCCGCTAAAAAGTCCGCCCCCGCAGCCTAATGAAAACCTCCACGATCAAAGTCTCGGCCCCCGCGTGGCACGTCATCGATTGTGATGGCCAGTCGCTCGGCAAAATCGCCGTGAAGGCCGCCACGTACCTCAAGGGCAAGCACAAGCCGTCGTACGCACCTCATCAGCTCTGCGGCGATCACGTCGTCATCATCAACGCCTCCAAGATCGCCCTCCCGGCCAAGAAGGCCTTCCGCAAGACGTACTTCCGCCACACCGGTTTCCCGGGCGGCGTGAAGAACGTGTCGTTGCCGGATATGCTCGAGAAGAAGCCGACCTACGTCATCGAACACGCCGTGAAGGGCATGCTTCCCGCCAACCGTCTCGCTCGCGAGATGATGAAGCGCATGCACGTCTTCGCCGGCGCCGAACACGACCATACCGCCCAGCAGCCCTCTCCCCTCGCTCTCTGATGACCGCCGCCACGAAATCGCAGTACTTCTTCGCAATCGGTAAGCGCAAGACCGCCATCGCGCACGTGCGCCTGGTGCAAGACAGCACCGATTTCAAGGTGAACGGCCTCAAACTCCCGCAGTACTTCACGGCTCTCCAGGTCGAGAACGCGATGGCACCCCTCGTCCTCACGGGCGTGAAGGGCCAGTACGGCGTTGAAGCCGAGATCGCCGGAGGGGGGAAGAGCGCTCACAGCGACGCCCTGCGCCACGGCATCACGCGCGCCCTGCTCCTCGTGCACCCCGAATTCCGCTCCGAACTTAAGCGCGCGGGTTTCCTCCGCCGCGATAGCCGCATTAAGGAGCGCAAGAAGCCAGGTCTCCACCGCGCCCGCCGCGCACCGCAGTTCTCCAAGCGCTAAAAAAGCGCCTGGAATTGCTGCTGCGATCGTTGGTCTGCTTTATAGTGTGTCCGCATGGCCGACACCCCTCCTATCGAGAAAAAGCTGAAAGAGCTGACCGAATCGGTCGGCCGGCCCAATTTCGTCATTTATGGCATTCAAAACGATGACGGCAACGTGACGACGTCGTTCTCGATGCACAAAATGAAATCCAACATCGTCCTGAAAGCCGTTTTGCGCGTGCTGGATATGATCGTGACGAAGACGATTAAATAAGCTTCCTTGTCATGGTTCGTGGCTCACTGCGGTTCGCACCTCACCATGACAACGATTCATAATACAGGGGTGTTGTCATGGTGAGGTGTTTTTGCAGCAGCAAAAAACCACGAACCATGACGAGAAGAACCACCATAACAACGGGGTTGTTCAGGCCAACGCCATCTTCACGAAATACAAGCTCGCGCCGCTGTCGGTGTCGAGGATGAATTTCGCATCGAGGGTCTGGAGGTCGATGATCGTGCGGCACATGCGCAGCAACATGCGCGGGGGGAGCGAGATGCCGCCTTCGAGGCACGTGGCACAGAGGCCGGCCGGGTCATTAGAGCGCAGGAAGGGCTCGCCCTTGATCGAGACGATGTCGCGGATGGATTGGTGCATGTTGGAGACGTACTGCTCTACGTAGGGCTCCAGCTGGTCAACCGGGAGGTCCTGGATCTCGGGAAGGGCCTCGACGATGTCGAGGTCTTTGTGGATCGCGTGGGCAACGGATGCATCGATGGTCATGTGGGTTTCTGGGTGTGTTTGTGAAATCTCCTTATGATAGCAGAAATCGTGAGTTTCTTCAATGGTTATGCCACAGTTTGGCAAGGCGCCATCGGGTAGAATCGCCACATGCATATCCTCTTCCTTTCGTTGCTCCTCTCGCCGTTTGCCGTGTTCGCCCATGGCGACGCACCGTCGCTCGAAGCGGAGGTTGGCGAGTACATGATCGACATCGGTTATGAGGATCTCGCGCCGAAGACGCCCATCGAATTCGACATTGACCTGTTTTTAGCCGGTCCGCCGATCGAGTACGCTGACTTCGCGAGTGTCGATGTGCGGCTCTCGAAAGATGGTGCGGAGCTCGATACGGCATCGATCGAGAACGATAAAATCAACATTCCGATCTTCGTCGCGACCTTTCCTGAACCTGGCGGCTATGACATCGACGTGCGGTACCTGAATGCCGACGATTCGCTTATCATTGCGCGGACGTTTCACCTCGAAGTACCGACCGGGTCCAACGCCATGCTGCGCGACGGTTTCGTCGTGTTCCATTATGTCCTCGCGGCGGGTCTCTTCGCGCTGAGCCTCGGCATCGCCGGATACAGCCTCTGGCAGCGGTTCAGCAAAAAGTAAGGCGAATCTCGGCGTAGTCAGCCTAGGCTGACGAAGCCGGATTACGCCGGCAAACACGCGTGTACCGTGTCGACGATGCGGCTCATGGGGTGCTCGTGCTTGATCATGTACTGCTTCACGCCGAATTCCTTGCAGCGCTGTTCGTAGGCGTCGTTCTTGTAGTTGGGCACGACAACAACCGGCATCGTCGAGCCGATCGCTTTCAAATGTTCCAGCACGTGGAATCCGTCGCCTTTGCTCATGCGCAGATCCAAGACCAACACCTGCGGCTGCAGGCGGTCGATCGCTTCGATGGCCGCGTCGCCGCTCGATGCGGTGCTGACGTATGCGTCGCTGCCGCGCGTTTCGCAATCGAGCGAGAAGAGCGTGCAGATCGTCTGGTCGTCGTCGGCGATGAGGATGCGGTGGGACATGGAAAGAGGGGGGATTACGGATTCTTTTTTTCGATATTGAAACGCTTCGAAGCCAGGAGCGGTCGCTTCAATTCTTCCTGCAGATCTTCGTGGTTCATGCGGAACGTGCCTTCTATCATGTCTCGCACCCCCTTTCGCAGTTTCTCCAGTCCTTCGGCAAATTTCTCCGGTGTGGGCCGGTTCTCAAGCTGCTTATCGATGGCTTCTCGTTGTGTTTGTGTCACGTAAATATTATAACATATTATGTTTACTTTAGCAAATACAGCCATTACCATGCATCCATGGCTCTCTGGCCTCCTCATATACCGGATACCGAAGACTTTGTAGGCGCCTTTGCGCATCTGACGGAAAACGTCCGCCATGGTTTGCACCAGGAAGATTTGTCGGTAGCTGATAAGAGCCTTGCACAGTATATGCGTACGGCGAATGTAGGAGCCGCGCTGGTTCCGCTTCCTATCCATTGGTCTGAAAGCCGGATGGTCGTGATGTTCGACACGGTGACACAAAGGAGTATCCGTTCGAAGATGCTGCGTGTGTTTCGCGCTTCTCCCGAAGGTCCCGGAATTTTCATGGTGCCTCTACGCGTCACGCATGCAGCGGTGAATTGCATGGATAAAAAGGATGTGAAGGTTCTTGCTGATGAATTGGTTGGTGGGTTCTATGAGCAGTTCGACATGGCCAAAGGATTCGGAGTGTCCGATGTAGAATTGAGCGAAATCCATCCTGCTCGATTTAAAAAGGCGTTACATCAAATCTACGACGAAATCAGGGACAGGGTGTTGCCGGTGTTTGAGAATAAGTGAAGTGCGAGTTCACTTGTTGAACCATCTGCTGACGATCAGCACGACCACGCCGAGACCGGCGATGACCACGCCGTACATCATCAGCCCGATATCGAAATACGCGCCACCGGATGCTTCCGCGATCGCCCGCGCGAACAATGTAAGCAGAATGCCGCCGATCATCATGACGGCGCCGATGACTTGAAGCACGCGTGATGTTTTTGCCATGCCGAAATCATAGATCCCGCCGATCGAAGCGGCAAATGGAAGCGGTGATGGAGATGGAGCCGACGACCGGATTTGAACCGGTGACCCTAGGTTTACGATACCTATGCTCTACCAACTGAGCTACGTCGGCGTGGTGTTCTACACGGGCAAAGAACGCGGAACGGCGCCCATTGTGTGGGCTCAGAGGCGATTCGGCAAGGGCTTTCCGGCGGTCTTTCTGCAGATGCGCGCCATAGGCGTTACCATGCGCCCATGCAGCCTGAAACAGCCCTCCTCTTTTGGTGGCTCAATATCCTCAATAAGAAGCGCTACGACCAGCTCGTGGGGTTGTATGGGTCGTTGGATGCTGCTTTGGCGCGGTTTTCGCCCGAACTCATGCGACAGCTGGGCCTGCGTGACGATTCGATCCAGAAGACATTCGTCCGCATGGAAGAATTCGACCCGGCGGGAGCGCTCGCTCGGTTCAAGAAGTTGAACGTCGAATTGCTGACGCTTGAAGACGACAACTATCCTCGGCTGTTGAAAGAGTCGTCGGATCCGCCGGTGTTCCTCTCCTACCGTGGCGATCTCTCCGTGCTCGATCATCCCTGCGTGGCGGTCGTCGGGACGCGCGAGATGTCGGCATATGGAAAGCGGCTCACCGAGTGGCTGACGCCGCCGCTCGTTCGCGCGGGATGCACGACCGTGAGCGGGCTCGCGTACGGCGTCGATGCCGTGGTTGCGGAATGCACGCTCGATGAAAAAGGTCGCACGGTCGCGGTGCTCGGCAGTGGCCTCGGGTCGATCTATCCGAAAGAGCATGAACGCTTGGCGCAGAAGATCGTCGACGGCGGGGGATTGCTGCTCAGCGAGTATCCTTTCAGCGAAGGGCCGCAGCAGCACGCGTTCCCTGCGAGGAATCGCATCGTCGCCGGGCTCAGCCTCGCCACCGTGGTGGTCGAAGCTCCTGCACAGAGCGGATCGCTCATTACCGCGAGGATGGCGCTTGAAGAGAACCGCGAGGTGTTCGCGTGCCCGGGGCAATTGTTCGATCCGAACATGGAAGGAAACCATCGCTTGATCGCCGAAGGCCAGGCGCAGCTGCTGCGTTCGCCCGACGACGTCCTGCGCGTCATCGGCGTGGTCGCGCCTGCCCGCGTCGAAACACGCGCGTTCGAAGCGTCGTCTCCCGACGAAGCCGGCGTGTACGCCGTGCTTACGACGTTACCCACGACCATCGACGATCTCATCGAAAAAACCGGCAAGAGCGCGGGCGAACTCGCGGCGCTGCTGACCATGCTTGAGCTCGCGGGCGCCGCGGCGAAAGCGGGGAGCGGCTGGGTGCGGTCGTAACGCCGATTGCGCCATGAATTCCAAAGGCGTACGCTTGCCGCATTATTCATCTTCCTCCTCTATGACCACTTCTCCCTCCGTGGGCCCGACGCGTTTGGGTCTGCTGTTATCCGAATCGTTTGCGTACACCAAAGCGCACCTGCAGACGATCGTCGTCGGCGCGCTCGTGTTTGGTGTGGTTGTCGGCGCGCTCCAGATGGCGTTCGGCGCTAAGGTCCTCGGCGATGTGAGCCGCGGCATGAACGATATGGGCATGGATACCGAGCGCATGGCGCAGCTCAGCGCGCGCATGGAAGCCGGCGACGAGACCGCTCTCGCGGAGCTCGAAGCGTTGCTCGAAGACACCTTCGGTGACATGTCCGAAGATGACATTGCCCGCCAGATGATGGGCGGCGGCATGATGACGTCTCTCCTTCCGACGATCGGCGTTGGTATGATACTTGGCTGGATTCTGTCACTGCTCGCCTACGCGTATTTCGTGCTTGTTGCCGTCGAGGGCAAAGATTTGTCCGGCACGCTCGCCCGCATGCAGAAAGTCACGTTGCCGCTGCTCGGCGTCATGATCTGGTCGTTCCTTCGTTCGTTCGCCTGGATTCCGATCCTTGGCATTATCCCCGCCATCATCCTCGGCCCGCGCTTTGTCGCCGCGCCGCTCATCCATCTCACGGAGGGAAAGGGTGTCATGGCCAGTGTGGCCGATAGCTACACCCGCACGCGCGGATACTGGGGCAAGATCATCGGCAATATGATCGTCGCCGGTTTGTGCGGCGTTATCGCCATCATCGTCGTCAACATGGTGCTTGGCTTGATCCTCGGCGTCGTACCGATGCTGTTGCTCATGACGGTGCAGATCGTCGGCCAGCTCTACATGGCGTGGCTCGCGGTGTTCTCGATCCGTCTGTCGCACACGGTGTTGCAGCATCCGATTGCTTGATTTGGTTTTACCAACTTTTAAAAAACCCCGCTCGTCGCGGGGTTTTTTATTGGCTGCACCCGCGTAGGGGTGCAGTTAAGACTATTTTTTGATGAGGTTTCCCAGCCCTTCCAATGCTTTCAACGTTTCGATCGGCACCATCCACACCGTCGTGTTGCTCTGATCCGAGCTGATATCGTTGATGCTTTGGAGCGTTCGGAGATGCAACGCGCCCGGCACTGCCGCGAGGAGTCGTGCGGCTTCGGCCATGTTCTGCGCCGCGCCGACTTCACCCTCCGAGTTGATGATCATCGCCTGCTTCTCGCGCTGCGCTTCGGCGACTTTTGCGATCGTGCGCTTTAGGGAATCGGGCAGAACGATGTCCTTCAATTCCACCGATTGCACGTCGATGCCCCACGCGTCGCTGACTTTGTCGACGACCAGCTTGATGCCTTCGCTGACTTGCTTCTTCTTTTGGAGTAGATCATCGAGCGTCACTTCGCCGACGGCGTTGCGCATCGTGGTCTGCGCCAGCTGCGATACGGCGTTGAAGAAATCCTCGACTTCGATGACGGCTTTTGCCGCGTCCGACACCTTGAAGTAGATGACGGCGTTGATGCGGACGGGGATGTTGTCCTTCGTGATCGCCTCCTGGTCCGGCACGTCGACCGCCTTCACGCGGACGTCGACCTTCGTCAGCTTCTGGAAGATCGGGATGATGAGGTGCCAGCCCGGCTGCCACATCTTCGAGTACTTACCCATCGTGAAGAGGATGCCGCGTTCGTACTGGTCCACCTGGCGGATGAACGAGAGGACGAGGACGATGACGGGGATCGCGATGCCGAGGAGTCCGACGTATTCCATGGTTAGAGGGGGGAGGAGCGGAGTGCATCGAGGATGCCTCCGAAGGAATCGACTTTGAGTGCCGCGCCGCCGACGAGAGCGCCGTCGACATCCTCGCAGGCGAAGATCTCCGCGGCGTTTTCCGGCTTCACCGAACCGCCGTACAGGAGGGGCGTATTCTTGAGGGCTTCGGGTAGCGATGAACGAATGAACGCGTGCATCGTCTGGATATCGGCCGCAGTCGCGGTTTTGCCGGTGCCGATCGCCCAGACGGGTTCGTAGGCGATGACGATCGGTGCGGCGATGTCGCGTGTTCCCGCGTCGATCTGCGCGCGGACGATTTCTTCCGCGCGTCCCATTTCGCGTTCATCTGCCGTCTCGCCAACGCAGAGGAAGGGGAGTAAGCCTGCATCGAGCGCGGCGCGTACCTGCGCGTGGATCGCTTCGTCGCTCTCGCGGTGGTGCTGGCGGCGTTCGCTGTGACCGCAGAGGACCGCTTGGCAGCCATGTGCCGCGAGCATCGCCATCGAGACGTCGCCCGTGAACGCACCCGTCGCTTCGGGGCGGGCTGCTTGGCCGCCCGTCGTGAGCCCGGCCGCGACGCATTTTTCGATGTCCATCGCGCTCGGGAAGACCACGACATCGACGTCCGCCGCGGTGCGGAACGGGCCGATCGGCATATCGAAGCCCTGCGGGGCGGGGTTCATTTTCCAGTTCGCTGCGAGCAGCTTGTGTCGTTTGGGCATATGGGAAACCTACCGCTACACTTCAGGTATGTCCACGATCGTCCTCGCCGCCGACCACGCCGGCCATCCCCTCAAAGAAACCATCAAGCAGTATTTGCAGCTTGAAGGGCACACTATCGTCGATGTGAAGCCCGAGTTGGAAGCGGGGGATGATTACCCAGAGATCATGCGCGCCGGCGCGAAAGAAGTATTGAAGAAGGATGCCATCGGTATTTTCTTCGGCGGCAGCGGCAACGGCGAGGCGATGGCGGCCAACAAAGTACCGGGAATCCGCGCCGCTCTCTGTTATTCCGCGGAAACGGCGAAGCTGGCACGGCAACATAACAATGCGAACGTCATGAGCCTGGGCGCGCGACTTGTGGATGCCGGCGACGCCCTGGATATCGTCGATACGTTCCTCGAAACCGACTTCGAAGGCGGGCGCCATGAACAGCGTGTCGCTGATCTCGATACCCTCATCGCATGAAGCACAAAGGAATTATCCTCACGGCGTCCATCCTGTCAGCCGATTTAGCTCACCTCCAGGATGAGGTCGAGAGCGTCGCGAAGGGCGCCGACGCCATCCAGGTCGACGTCATGGACGGGCACTTCGTCAAAAACCTCAGCTTCGGTGCGCCGGTCGCCGCCAGCCTCAAGACGAACCTCGCACTCGACATCCACTTGATGGTTTCGAATCCCGCCGATCGCATCGCCGAATTTTTGAAAATCCCCGTCGAGCGGATCACCTTCCACGCCGAGGCCGTCCCCGGGACGGATGACCGCCGCGCCCTCATCGCCGCTATCCGGAAAGGGGGTGCCGAAGCGGGCATCGCGATCAACCCCGGGACCCCCGTTTCGGCCATCGATGACGTCGTTGCGGAGGTAGATATGGTCCTCGTGATGTCGGTCGAGCCCGGATTCGGCGGACAGGCGTTTATTGGCTCTGCCATCGATAAAATCAAGGCTCTGCGCGAGGCTCATTCCGGGCTCATGATCCAGGTGGATGGTGGAATAAACGCCGAAATGGCAGCGTTGTCCATCGCCGCGGGTGCCGACAACCTGGTCATCGGAAGCGCGCTGTTTACGGCCGCCGATCGAACCGCATTCCTCGACGCCCTCCGCCATGGCGCTGCCTAAGTTTCTGAAGCGCATTCTCTGGGTATGGGGCTTCTTCGGGGTCCTCCTCGTCGCCCTCACGGCCGCGGGTTTGCTCTTGCCTCAACCAACCGTCGCCCCCGCGCTTGGCGAAGGGGAAATAGCTATCGTCCTGCGTGATCCGAACGGCGTGACGGTAGGCCTTGCCGTGGAGCTCGCGGATGAACCCCAGGAGTGGCGGCTCGGGCTCATGAACCGCCCCGTCGTGGAGGGGGGAATGCTCTTCGTGTTTCCCGGGGAATCGCGCCAGTCATTTTGGATGAAAGACACGCTCGTCCCCCTCGACATCGCCTACTTCCGGGCGGACGGGTCATGGGTCTCATCGGCGGTCATGCAGCCGTGCCTCGAAGACCCCTGTGCGTCGTATCCGTCGTCCGGAACAGCTCAATACGCATTGGAATTGCCGGTAGGGGGCATAGGATCATCGATCGGAAGCGGATGGATCTTGGAGATGCCTCCGGGCTCATGAGCCCTGATTTTTGGCTTGAATAAGGGCTAATTTAAATATTGACGCTCTACTGATTTCGCGTGTTTTGGCCTTCAAGGAAGAGTTGTTTTCTGCTATACTTATGTGATTTCTTCGCACTGCGGAGAAACAAACACACAATCAATGCTTCTCAAAAAAACAATCGCCGAGCTGGAGAAAGCCCTGGAATCCGGGGCTCATCCGAAGCTCGCGCGTTCGTCGCGCTCTGAGAAGCTGGCGTGGATCGGGACGTTCATCGCCGAAGCCGGGTACGCCGATCTGAATCGTGACGAGCGCGGCGTGGTTCGCGCCTACATCCAGGCCGTGACGGGATATTCCCGCGCTCAGATGACTCGGTACATCGGCGCGATGGCTCCGAAAACGGTCCGTGTTGCGGTCTCCGAAGTCATTCGTACCGAGATGCCACAGTTCGGCCGGTTCTACGGAATCGTCGGGCTCACGTCGCTCATGCTGCTCGCGATCGTCGTCACTATTCCGCGATTCGCTCCGACCAGTCGTCCGCTCGCGTTCTTGAATGCCGAACATTCGATTCCCGCGAGCGACGTGACGTCCGCAATGCCGCGTTCGATCGTGGTCACGACGCAACCGGCGGATGCTCAAGGCGGACACGTCTTGTTCGCGATGCAGGAAATCGCCGATGACGCGCCGGTATCGTCCGAGCGCGAAGTCGTCGCCGCGGCGACGTTGAGCGACTTGCGGTTGCGCGTCGAATCCCGTCGCGCCCAGCGCTTGCAGGAATTGCTTTCGCCGATTGGCGGCCGCAACGAGCAGCTTGTTGTTTCTCCCGGTGGCGCCGCCTCGTCGCTCTTCGATGCGCTCGGTACCGGTCTTGAAGGCCAGGTGCTCACGGTGAAAAACGGCAGGATCGTCTGGGCTCATCCTAACTTTTCGGGCACCGGTCGACGCCCCCTGCCGGAGGGCGGTGATACCAACACATCCAGCGGTGAGCCCGCTCGCCGTGGTGGTGGCGGTGGCGGTAATGCTACGTCTGGAACGAGTACGACGAACACGACAACGACGATTACGCAGACGATCGACAGCGACGAGTGGACCGACGCGACGGGCATCACGTATCTCACGGACCTGACGCAGAATGTGGGCATCGGCACGATCACACCGAGCGTGAAGCTCGACGTCGTCGGTACGATCTCCGGCACGGCGCTCACGATTTCATCGCTTGTGGACTGCAATACGATCGACACGGATGCCGATGGAAACTTCGTGTGCGGCACGGACGAAGGCGGTGTTGGTGCTTCGGCGGAGGTCGGTACCGCAAGCTTTACGGGTGCGGTAATCCGCATCGCTGATTCGCGCTATGTAAACATTGCCGGCGACACGATGACTGGCGCGTTGGTCATCGATCTGCAGGGTCTGACGACGGGCATTGGTCTCGAGGTGGTCGAAACAATTTCCGGTTCCACCATCTTCGCCAACCGCGGTCTCTCCACCTCCGGCTCTCTCGTCTGGGAAGGAGCAGCCTCCGGCGCCTCTCTCTACATTGGCGGCTCGCTCCAGGGTGTCGGTCTCACCGATTGCGATGCCTCGACCCAAACCCTGAACTGGGATGCCACCACCGGCCGTTTCTCCTGCGGCACGGATGCAGATACCGACACCACCTACACCGCGGGTCAGAACCTCGCATTGAACGGCAGCGTCTTCTCGCTCAACTCTACGATCACCGGTGCGCTCGTTCGCTTCAACACTGTCTCTGGTTCGACCATCTACGCCCAAAGCACCCTCGCCTCGTCGGGTTCTTTGGCAGTCGATGGCACTGCATATCTGAATTCTGCAACGCCTCTCAAGCTCACCAACGCCGGCTTCTTCGGATGCACGGCACTTGAGACAGACGCGGACGGCGACATCGTGTGCGGCAGCGACGCAGACACCAACACGACCTACTCTGCAGGACAGGGGATCACGCTTAATAGCACGGCGTTCTCTCTCAGTTCGTCGATCTCCGGTGCTCTTCTCGAATTCCAGACCGTGTCTGGTTCGACCGTGTACGCGTCGCAGTCACTCCGCTCTTCTGGTTCGCTCGTCTGGGAAGGCGCCGCTTCGGGGGCATCGCTTTATATCGGCAGTTCCCTCCAGGGTGTCGGCCTCACCGATTGTGACATCGCCGGCACGAGCAAACTTCTCTGGGATTCCACGACTGGCCGCTTCTCCTGTGGCACGGATGCCAACACTGGCACGACGTATACCGCTGGCCAGAATCTCGCGTTGAACGGCAACGTCTTCTCGCTGAATACGACGATCACTGGTTCGTTGCTCGAGTTCCAGACCGTGTCTGGCTCCACCGTCTTCGCAAGCAGTCTTCTTCGTTCGAGCGGCGCCCTCGTGACCGAATCCGGTGCGTATATCGATGGCACCACGTTCGTCGTTCAGGCCGGCAACAATCGCGTGGGTATCGGCACCGCGACCCCATCGGCCGCGCTGCACGTATTGCAGGAAAATGGTGAAGTACGCTTCGACACCGGCGATGCGGATACGTTCCGACTTTCATTTTACGAGGGTGGTTCGGAGCGTTCGTACATCCTGAACGATCAGGTGGCAGCAAGCTTCGATATCGCTTCGGACAATCGCATTGTGCTCCAGTCGACTGATTACGTGTATGTCACGGGTACGAACTATGTGGCGATCCAGAGTGCCATGACCGTGACGACGAACAACGTCGGTATCGGCACGTCCGGTCCGGATTCGCCGCTTGAAGTAATTGGCACCGCTTCTGGTACGACGGTCTACGCTAGTAACGCACTCCGTTCTTCCGGCTCGCTCGTCTGGGAAGGAGCAGCCTCCGGCGCCTCTCTCTACGTAGCCAGCTCTCTCCAGGGTGTCGGCCTCACCGATTGTGACATCGCCGGTACGAGCAAACTTCTCTGGGATTCCACGACTGGCCGTTTCTCCTGTGGCACGGATGCCAACACTGGCACGACCTACACCGCGGGCCAGGGTCTCGGCCTCAACGGCAGCGTCTTCTCGCTCAACTCTACGATCACCGGCGCGCTCGTTCGCTTCAACACTGTCTCGGGTTCGACCATCTACGCCCAAAGCACCCTCGCGTCGTCGGGTTCTTTGGCTGTCGATGGCACCGCATACCTCAACGCTGCTGCCCCTCTCAAGCTTACCAACGCCGGCTTCTTCGGATGCACCGCGCTTGAAACCGATGCCGACGGCGACATCGTGTGTGGATCCGACGGCGGTGGTACGTCATACACCGCTGGCCAGAACCTCACGCTGAACGGCACGGCCTTCTCCCTCAACACAACCATTACCGGCGCCCTTCTTGAATTCACAACCGTCTCCGGTTCCACCATCTTCGCCAATACCTCTCTCCGCTCTTCTGGTTCCCTTACCTGGGAAGGAGCTGCCTCCGGTGCCTCCCTCTATATTGGTGGCTCGCTTCAGGGCGCAGGCCTCACCGATTGTGATGCGGACAGCCAGGCGCTCGCATGGGATGCGACGACCGGCCGCTTCCTTTGTGGCGACGACGATTCCGCTGCGAGCGGGCTCGGCGTGAACGAAGGCGACATTCGTTACGTAAACATCGACGGCGACACCATGACCGGCACGCTCGTCATCGACTTGCAGAACCTGACGTCCGGCATCGCTCTCGAAGTCATTGAGACGATCTCGGGCTCGACGATCTTCGCGAATAACGGACTGTCCACCTCCGGCTCCCTCGTCTGGGAAGGAGCTGCCTCCGGCGCCTCTCTGTATATTGGCGGCTCGCTCCAGGGAGCTGGTCTCGCCGATTGCGACCTCGCTTCGCAAACCCTGAACTGGGACGCCACCACCGGCCGCTTCTCCTGCGGCACGGATGCAGACACCGACACCACCTACACAGCGGGCCAAGGTCTCGCCCTCAACGGTGCAAACGCCTTCTCCCTCAACACAACGATTACCGGTGCGCTCCTCGAATTCACAACCGTCTCCGGCACAACGGTCTTCGCCAACACTTCTCTCCGCTCTTCTGGTTCCCTTACCTGGGAAGGAGCTGCCTCCGGCGCCTCTCTGTATATTGGCGGCTCGCTCCAAGGAGCTGGTCTCGCCGATTGCGACCTCGCTTCGCAAACCCTGAACTGGGACGCCA
>CAYGDM010000003.1:26128-35976 GCA_964348685.1 uncultured Candidatus Peribacteria bacterium
CCACCACCGGCCGCTTCTCCTGCGGCACGGATGCAGACACCGACACCACCTACACCGCGGGACAGAATCTTGCATTGAATGGCACGGCGTTCTCTCTGAACTCTACAATCACAGGAGCACTCGTTCGCTTCAATACGGTCTCCGGTTCCACGATCTACGCAAAGGAACTCCTCGCATCTTCCGGCTCCCTCGCCGTGGACGGCACCGCTTATCTCAACGCCGCAGCTCCGCTCAAACTCACGAATGCAGGATTCTTCGGATGCACCGCACTCGAAACAGATGCCGACGGTGACATTGTCTGTGGATCTGACGCAGATACGAACACCACCTATACCGCTGGCCAAGGTCTCGCCCTCAACGGTGCAAACGCCTTCTCCCTCAACACAACCATTACCGGCGCACTCGTTGAATTCCAGACCGTCTCCGGCACAACGGTCTTCGCCAACACTTCTCTCCGCTCTTCTGGTTCCCTTACCTGGGAAGGAGCAGCCTCCGGCGCCTCTCTCTATATTGGCGGCTCACTCCAGGGAGCTGGTCTCGCTGACTGCGATCTCTCCTCCCAAACCCTGAACTGGGATGCAACGACCGGTCGCTTCTCCTGCGGCACGGATGCAGATACCGACACCACCTACACCGCTGGCCAGAACCTCGCATTGAACGGCACGGCCTTCTCCCTCAACACAACGATTACCGGTGCGCTCCTCGAATTCCAGACCGTCTCCGGTTCCACCATCTTCGCAAACACTTCTCTCCGCTCTTCTGGTTCGCTTACCTGGGAAGGAGCTGCTTCCGGCGCCTCTCTCTATATTGGCGGCTCGCTCCAGGGAGCTGGTCTCGCTGACTGCGATCTCTCCTCCCAAACCCTGAACTGGGATGCAACGACCGGTCGCTTCTCCTGCGGCACGGATGCAGATACCGACACCACCTACACCGCTGGCCAGAACCTCGCATTGAACGGCACGGCCTTCTCCCTCAACACAACGATTACCGGTGCGCTCCTCGAATTCCAGACCGTCTCCGGTTCCACCATCTTCGCAAACACTTCTCTCCGCTCTTCTGGTTCGCTTACCTGGGAAGGAGCTGCTTCCGGCGCCTCTCTCTATATTGGCGGCTCGCTCCAAGGAGCTGGTCTCGCTGACTGCGATCTCTCCTCCCAAACCCTGAACTGGGACAGCACCACCGGCCGCTTCTCCTGCGGCACGGATGCAGACACGGACACCACCTACACCGCTGGCCAAGGTCTCGCCCTCAACGGTGCAAACGCCTTCTCCCTCAACACAACCATTACCGGCGCTCTTCTTGAATTCACAACCGTCTCCGGAACAACGGTCTTCGCAAACACTTCCCTCCGCTCTTCTGGTTCGCTGTCGATTGAAGGACGCACTTACTTGTCAGCGGGAAGTTTTACTACACCGAGCCTTACATTCCAAAATGATACAACGTCCGGCCTCTTTAGTAGCGGTAACGGCATGAACGTCATCGTCAGCGGCACGAACAGGTGGGGATTCGTAGATACTACATTCTACGATGTGACGGGCGCGAACGGCCCGATGCTTCTGAGCGGTACTCCGTCCGCGACCGCGCCCTCGTTTACGTTCGTGAATGACCCGCACACGGGCATGTACAGCGGATCGAACGACATCATTTCATTCACCGCGGGCGGTACAGACCGTGCCCGCATCGACACGACGGGCATCGAAGTTCTGGGCACCGCCTCAGGTATGATTGTGCATGCGCAGGATTTGCTTCGTTCCTCCGGTGCTCTTGCCATCGACGGCACCGCCTACTTCAACGCTTCCGCTCCGCTCAAACTCACGGACGCTGGCTTCTTCGGATGCACCGCGCTCGAGACAGACGCGGACGGTGACATCGTGTGTGGATCCGACGGCGGCGGCACGACCTACACGGCCGGACAGGGTCTCGGTTTAAATGGCACGACGTTGAGTCTTAACGCGACGATCACCGGTTCGTTGCTCGAATTCCAGACCGTGTCCGGTTCCACAGTCTACGCCTCTCGCGCCCTCCGTTCATCCGGCGCACTCATCACTGAAGGTAATGCCTACATCGGCAACTCGGCATTCCTTGTTGATGCGACAAGTGGTCAAGTTAGCGTGGGTGCATTGACGTACGGTGAAAAGTTCCAAGTGGACGGCGATGCCCGCATCAGTACGACGATGTACATCGGTACGGGCGGAGCTGGCACCGATACTACGATTAGCCACGGGTCCATCGATGCATATAATTACGGTTTGGGAATGGGGGATCTCTTGAAGCTTAATCCGAGCGGCGGCAATGTCAGCATCAACAAGACGACGGGCAAAGCCGCACTTGATGTGCTCGGTACGGTTTCCGGTACCACTGTGTACGCAAGTAATACTCTTCGCTCCTCCGGCGCGCTTGCCATCGATGGCACCGCTTACTTCAATGCTTCCGCTCCGCTCAAACTCACGGACGCCGGCTTCTTCGGATGCACCGCGCTCGAGACAGATGCCGACGGCGACATCGTGTGTGGATCCGACGGCGGCGGCACTGCATATACGGCGGGTCAGGGATTGTCGCTTAATGGCAGCAATGCCTTTTCGCTCAACACGACTATCACGGGTGCACTCCTCGAATTCCAAACCGTCTCCGGTTCCACGGTGTTCGCCAATAACGTGCTTCGTTCGTCCGGTTCCCTCGTGACCGAATCCGGCGCGTACATCGACGGCACCACATTCGTCGTCCAGGCCGGCAATAACCGCGTGGGTATCGGCACATCGACACCCGATACCGCGCTCGATGTTATCGGCACGATCTCGGGTTCCACCGTGTACGTGACGGATTCCATCACCGGTCCGAACAGTATGATTGATATCGGCGGTCACATTCAACCAACCATCAGCGGCTTCTTCACGCTTGGAACCGTCACGAATGAGTGGTACCAGTTGTATTCCAACTGGGGAGTATTCTCGTCTGGCCTCGGCATCGGCACTGAAATGTCTTCCTCGCAGGCGAAGCTAGAGGTCGCTGGTACCGCGTCCGGCCGGGTTCTCTTCGCGAATGACTCCCTGCGTTCAAGTGGCTCTCTCGTGTGGGAAGGAGCGGCCTCCGGCGCCACGCTCTATCTCGGCGGTTCGCTCCAAGGCGTCGGCCTCACCGATTGCGATGCGGACAATCAAACGCTTGCGTGGGATGCCACGACCGGTCGCTTCAGCTGCGGCGATGATGACACAGGTGGATCGTCCGTGAGCGCGGGGCAAGGACTTTCGCTCGATGGCACCGTCTTGACGCTCAATGGCACGATCTCCGGTTCACTTCTCGAATTCCAGACGGTTTCCGGCTCCACGGTGTATGCCTCGAAAGTCCTTCGTTCGTCCGGCGCTCTCACGTGGGAAGGCGCTGCCTCCGGCGCGACACTCTATATCGGCGGTACGTCGTCGCTGCTCGGTCAGGTAACGATCGGCGACGGCTCCTACACGAGCCCCGGCCTTAAATTCAGCGGTGCCACTACGGGTATGTTCCGCGGAACAGACGGCCGCATCGAATTCGTTGTCGGAGGCATTACTGCGTTGCAGATGTATGGCGATCGTACGATGATGATGAGAGGAGCGGCGAACTTGCCCGGCATCGCGTGGGGTGACGGTACGACGACTGGTCTTTTCGGTCCTACGACGTCGACGGTCGGAATCGCGATCGCTGCGAATGAAGTTGCACGCTTCAATGCCACGGGTCTCAATGTGATTTCGACGGTTTCCGGTTCAACCCTCTACGCAGCCAATTTCTTGAGGTCATCCGGTTCTGTCGTATGGGAAGGCACTGCCTCCGGCAACACGCTTGTGGTAAGCAGGGTTGCGAGTCATTTGATCCCCTCCGCCGACGAAACATGGGATCTTGGTACGTCCGCCAACCGTTGGCGTGATTTGTACCTCTCTGGTGGCACGCTCCATATGGGTACAGCAGGCGACGAAGCGACGATCAAGTTTGACGGCGCAAATAATCGGTTGGCCTTCGATACGAATGGCGACGGCGTCTCCGAAATGAGGATCGATGCCACGTCCGGGTTGTCGTTCGTCGGCAACGGCACGCTCTCCGGCAAAACGCTCTTTGCCACGACCTCGCTTCGCTCCAGCGGATCGGTGACGTGGGAAGGAGTCGCTTCCGGTGCGGCTCTCTATGTCGGTGGAACAGTCGAGGGAGCGGGCCTCGGCGACTGCGATGCGGGCGCGACGAGCAAGCTCTTGTGGGATGCCACAACGAAGCGCTTCTCCTGCGGCACGGATCAAGGCGGCGGCAGCGGCCTTAGCCAAACGTCAGGCGATGAACGCTACGTGAATCAGAGCGGCGACACGATGACTGGCGCGCTGACGATCGACCGTCAGGATAACGGCCTCGTCGGTCTTGAGGTCAACGAAATGATGTCGGGTACGTCGCTGCGTGTTACGGGTACGGGCGTGTTCGTCGCGGGCGATCCGGGATACATTCCGTTGACCGTCATCGGCGCCCCGTCCCAGTCGGATAACTTATTGGAATTCAAGGATTCCAGCTTGGCCCTGTTGGCTTCGGTCGCGTCCGACGGCGCGTTCACCACGAAAGGGGATTTCCTCACCATCAACTCCGATCTCGCCAACGCCAATCCCACCATCAACTTCGGCGCGAACGGCAGCACGTATGGACTTTTCTATAATGTCAGTTCGAGCGAGTTCGAATTCAATGCGCAGCTTCAAATCGGAGGCGCTTTGCAGGCATCGACAGACGTAGTTGCCGACAGCAACATCACGCTTAACGCCGACAACTCTGGCGTCGACGCCGTGCTCACCTTCGGCAGCGACGGTACCGCCGAGACGATCACGTTCGAAAACAGCACCGATTTCTTCAACGTCAGCGACGACGTGAACATCACGGGCGGGTTGACCGTCATCGGCGCGGTACGCCTCGAAAACTACGACGGTTGCACGGCCCTTGAAACGGATGCCGACGGCGACCTTGTGTGTGGCACGGACGACTCGGGTTCGATTTCGATTATTAATATCGGCGGCGCGGGCGCACAAACGTATAACTTCCTCAGCTCTGGCGCGACGCCGAGCGAAGGCTCTATCAACGGGTCGAACGATTTCTTCATCGAAGGAGAATTCGAAGTCGACGGCACGGTCCGTTTCGACAACTCGCAGATCACGCTCTCGTCCTTTTCGAACGGTGGCTCGGGTTGCAGCTCCCTTGAAACCAATACATCTGGCAACCTCGTATGCGGCACGGACGATACGGGTACGGCGGGCTGGGGATCGGATTACTTCACCATTACCGATGGCGGCACGACCGAAACAATCGACGAGACGAACTCGATTACGTTCTCGGACGGCACCGACATCAACGTGTCGGTGGGCATGACGGATACGGTCACGATTGCGTTCACCAACGCGAGCGGTTACTACAAGAGCGGCGACAGCGTGAGCTTTGGAAGCGTTGCCGCATCGAGCTTGAGTGTGTCGGGTCTCTCCAGCTGCAATACGATCGATACCGATGGCGGCGGAAACTTCACCTGCGGTACCGACGAAACCGACCTTGCGGAAGCATATCCGACATTGGATCCGACGCTCGGGTCCGGCGAGGTGCTCGCGCTCGACGAATCGAATCCGGTCTTCGTGAAGCGCGCGACGGGCGCCCCCAATGAGCGCGTGATCGGTGTGTATTCCACGAAGCCGTGGAAGACGCTTGGTAAGACGAAATTCCCCGACAACATCAAGGCGCCCGTTGCGCTCACTGGTCGCGTGCCCGTGAACTTCTCGCTTGAGAACGGGTCTGTTGCGATCGGCGACGCGGTCAGCGCGTCTTCCGTGGAAGCGGGCAGCGCCAAGCGTGCGAACGAGGGCGACGCGACGATCGGTTACGCTCTCGATAACTTCGACGAAACATCCACAGGCACCTTGCTCATCTTCGTCGACCTCGATCCGGCGAAGTCGGCCACCATGCTCGTGATGAACACCGACGCGACGAATGCGAATGACACGGTCATGAGCGTGTCGTCCGACGTGAACGGCAACGACGATCCCATCTTCCGTATCGATGCCGGAGGTTCAACGTATATCGACGGTTCCTATAACAGCGCCGGCGCCGACTATGCCGAATGGTTCTTCTCGTCCGGCGTCGCGCCGGTTCCGGGAGAAGTCGTGTGTATCGACGTCTCGCGTTCGAACACGGTGAAGCGCTGCGATCGCGATGGCGACGACAACGTGATGGGTATCGTCTCCACGAACCCGGCCTTCATCGGCAACGTCATCAGCGGCGCCGAAGGCCTCCCGGTCCCGGGCGCGGTGCTCGTCGGCCTCATCGGCCAGGTGCCCGCGAAGGTGATCGTTGAAAACGACGAACCGATCCGTCCCGGCGACAGCCTCACGGCCGCGTCGATCCCGGGCTACGCTCGCAAAGCGCGTGCCGGAGAATCAACGGTGGGCGTCGCGCTTGAGCCCTTCGATTCCACTGAGGGCGAAGGTCTCATCAATGTGCTCATCTCGCGCCGCAACCAATCGCTCACGGTCTCGGCGGTCGAAGAAGAAATCCTCGCGCAGATCCAGGCGATGGAAATCGAAGACGAAGTCGAAATCATGGTGGCGCAGGCGATGGGAGACCTGAACGTCGACCAGTCGATCATCGACGAAGTCGCCCGCCAGGTCGACGCGCTCAACGTGCAGACTGCTGTCGAGCTCGAAGTGGAACGCCAGATCGATCTCCTCCGCGCCGAACTCGCTGCTTCTTCCGGAACGGGTGAGACGGTCACGGTCGCGACGGGCACGTCGTCGGTTCTGCCGTCCGACCTTGTTGCGTCCACGTTGCAGCTCACGGCGTCCCTCTCGGTCGACGGCGACGCCAGGATCGTCGGCGACTTGCACCTCGATGGTGCGCTCGTGACGAGCGACCTCTTCGTCCCCGGAGTGCTCGCGGTCGACGGTTCGCTCACCGCCAGTACGATGGACGTAACCGGCGACGCGGACGTGTACGGCACACTGACGCTGCACGGCCCGCTCGTGATGGGTTCCGGCGCGTCGTTGCAATTCGGTTCAGGCCTTACTCTTGCGGATCTCATCGTGGAGCGCTCGCTCGCCGTCCTTGGCGATATCACGGTCGACGGCTTCGCATCGTTCCTCGGCGACGTCGCCATCGAAGGTGAGCTCACCGTCTCGCGCCAGGCAGGTCATATCACGGTTCCCGCCGGCGGCACGGGCGCGACGTTCGCGTTCACTCCTCCTTTCAAGGGTACGCCTGTTGTCACAGCATCTCCGAACAAACCCGTCCTCTACGCCGTGTCGATCGCGACATCCACTGGGTTCACGGTGTCCCTCGCGGGTCCCGCCGAATCCGCGGTCACGTTCTCGTGGGTCGCGCTCATCATTCCGAACGATCGCGCGACGCTGGATGACGCGCCCTCCGATGGAGGCCTTGTCTTCCCGGTCGATGACCGCGGAGTGCCGGTGTCGTCATCGCTGCAGTGGAACGCCTGCATCCGCGGCATCCCGCTCTTCGATGCGACGGGCATCCCGTATAGCTGCGATCGCTACCACGACGGCAATACGTGGGAACACCCCGACCTGCACTTCACCTTCGTGTGGAACGACGCGCTGACGCCGCCGTACATGCAACTTCCCGAAGGGTACGTTTCGACCGTCACGGAAAACAGCGCCAGCGTTCGCGCCGCGATCCTCGAGGTGAACGGCATCCAGGAGCCGCAAGACGAACCGGTTGAAACGGAAGAAGAGCCCGTCGAACAGCCGGCGACCGCCACGGGCGATGTCATAATCGACGAAGAACCAGCCGTCGGTACCGGAGAAGTCGTCATGGAAGATCCGATCGTCGTTGAACCGACGGAACCTGTCGCGGAAGAACCTGTCGAAGAATCGGTCGCCGACGAACCGGTGATCGAAGAAGCTGTCGTTGAACCGATCGTCGAAGAGCCTGTGATTGAAGAAGCTATTGTTCCGGAAGGGGAGACGGTCGAAGTGATCACTGAATAAATCTCTTGCACAAAGATGCGTTCTGCACGGACATATCTTGCGGGTTTAACCGTGTATTCCTATGCTGCGGACGCATTTTCCCCAAGCACTTATGAAGATGAAAGTCCTTCTTCCTCTCCTTGTTATCGCGCTTATCGCTCTCGTCGTCGTTCTCGACGCGCAGCGCCGTTCCGCCGAAACCGAACTCAAGAACCTGACCGTTCGGCTCGAGCAACTCCAGGGAAACACCCAGGAAAACCAGGAACGCGCGAAGCAGATCGTCGACCGCGTCCGCGCCCTCATCGAGATTCCCACCGACGTCACGCCCACCGTGGCGACGATCGTCGACGTCGAGAAGCTTCGCGCCCAGAATCCGTTCTACAACGGTGCTGAGAACGGCGATTTCCTCATCGTTACACCGACCCGCGCCATCCTTTTTGATGCAGATCGCGGCGTCATCATCGACGTCGTTCCGGTGCAGATCCAGCAGAACGCAGCGGCGTCGTCCGCAGCGTCGGTTCCGGCCGCCGAGTAAGGCCGTTCCCTTCGTCACAAGAACGCGGTTCCCCGCACGTGGAGCCGCGTTTTTTGTCTTCACCTGATGCGGATTTCTTGCGTGGGGCCGTTTCGACGTATCGTTGGCCCATGCACGTTCCGTCTTTCATCCGCCGGTTGCCCGCCGATCACCTGTTGTGGGGATCGTCCGTTTCGCTCGCGCTCGGCGTCGGGCTGCTTTCGGGCGCCGTCTTCGGCGTGTTTCTTACGACCGATATGCGTCCGGTCGAGGTCACGGCGGCGAGCGGCTCCTCGGTCGCGACGATCGTGATGGAAGGATTTCGTGACGGGGCGCTGCGCGGGCAGGCGGAGGGGGAGCTGCGGTTGTACGCCCGTGACGAAGTGGTCGACATCGGCCCGGACGGACGGTTCTCGATCGTTCAGCCGTGGTTTCGCATCGAAGACGTGATGGTGCCCGTTCCGCCCGGCATGCGGTTCGTCGCATCGAGAAAAGGAAAGAAATACTACGCGGTCGATTCAGCTGGCGGGGAGCGGATCGCGCCGGAAAATCGGGTGTATTTCCCGGATGCTGCGTCCGCGGAAGCGGCGGGGTTCGTGAAGTAGTCATCGGTCCGTTATTCTCATGCGGGTTCTTCGTCTATACTTGCAGCCTCATGTCGCCCTCCCCCCGTCGTCCTCAGGTTCCCCGCCAGCAGTGGATACTCACGCTGCTTGTTTTCGGAGCGTTGCTGTCGGCGTCGTTCTATCTGCTGACCGCGCCCGCGCGCCTGGCGGATGAGACGTTCAAGAACGCCGTCCCGGTATCGATCAGCGATATCACACGCGGGTATCAGGAAGGGGATTTCACGGAGATCACGGTGCGCGATAACCGGGTGTTCGCTGTTACGTCGACGGGTGCTGTGTTCGAGTCGTATAAAGAAACGCTCGATACGGTCTCGCAGCTCGGATGGAACGACCCCGACAATCGGACGGTCGTGACCGTGCAGGATACCGAAGCGGTGAACATGCTCTTACGGTCGTTGCCCGACCTCCTTCTCTTGTTATTAGTCATCGGCGGCATCGTGTGGGTGTTCCGCGGCATCGCCCGTAGCCAGTCGTCTGCCATGTCGTTCGGTAAATCGCGCGCGCGCATCGCCGATGGCAAGCAGGTGAAGACGCGTTTTAAAGACGTCGCTGGCGCGGACGAAGCGAAAGCGGAGTTGGTCGAAGTGGTCGACTTCCTCAAGAGCCCGAAGAAGTACATCGACATCGGCGCGAAGATCCCGAAGGGCGTGCTGCTCGTTGGCGCTCCGGGAACGGGTAAAACGCTTCTCGCGCGCGCGGTCGCGGGCGAAGCGGGCGTGCCGTTCTTCTCGATCGCGGGTTCTGAAT
>CAYGDM010000004.1:0-34366 GCA_964348685.1 uncultured Candidatus Peribacteria bacterium
GACGTGAAGGCCCTCATGGCCACCGCCAAGGAATACGGCATCCCGATGCCGATCGTGGAAGCGACGGACAAGATCAACGCGCACCAACGCGCGCGGTTCATCGCGCACATCCTGAAAACTCTCCCGGCGAAGTCGCGCGTGGCAGTGTGGGGCTTGGCATTCAAACCCAAGACCGACGACATGCGCGAGGCGCCGAGCATCGACGTGATCAATGCTCTCATCAACGCGGGCCACGCCGTGACGGCATTCGACCCCGCGGCGACCGATCGCGCGAAGCCGCTGCTCCCGAAAGAAACGCAGTACGCCGACTCCCCGCTCGATGCAGCAAAAGACGCCGACGCATTGATCGTCGTTACCGAATGGGACATGTTCCGTGGCGCTGATCTCGCGGAAGTGAAGGCTGCCATGAAGGGGGCGCTGCTCTTCGACGGCCGCAACGTCTACGAACCGCACGAAGTGGCGGAAGCGGGCCTGGAGTACCACTGCGTGGGCGTGAAGATGTGATAGGATCGGACCACTATGAAGATCTTCGTCACAGGAGCCGCCGGATTCATCGGCTTCCACCTCATCCAGCGCCTTCTCGCCCGCGGCGACGAGGTCATCGGCCTCGACAACGTGAACGCGTACTACGAACCGACGCTGAAGGAGGCGCGTTTGAAGATCCTGAGCGAACATCCGAAGTTTTCGTTCCTCAAAGGCGACATCATGGACCGCGCCGTGCTGAAAAAAGGCATGCAGGGCTGCGACCGCGTCGTGCACTTGGCCGCGCTCGCCGGCGTCCGCTACGCCTACGATCATCCGGAGGAATACGTCGACATCAACATCAAGGGCTTCTTCAACGTCATCGACGAAGTGCGCCTCCAAAACATCGACGGCCTCATCTACGCCTCCACGAGCTCGGTCTACGGCGGCAACACGACGTTCCCCTCCTCCGAAAGCGACATGGTCGACAACCAGGTTTCGCTCTACGGCATGAACAAGAAGGCCAACGAGAACATGGCGCACGTCTACCACTCGCTCTACGGCACGAAGTCGACGGGCCTCCGCTTCTTCACCGTCTACGGCCCCTACGGCCGCCCCGACATGGCGCTCTTCCTGTTCATCTCGAAGATCCTCAAGGGCGAGAAGCTGCCGGTTTTCAACGAAGGCAAGATGCAGCGCGACTTCACGTACGTCGACGACATCGTGTCAGGCATCGTCCTCTCGATCGACAAGAACTACCCGGAAGAGATCTTCAACCTCGGCTGCGGCCAGACGGAAGAGCTGATGGACTACATCCGCATCGCGGAAGAAACGATCGGCAAGAAGGCCGAATTCGAGTTCCTGCCGATGCAGAAAGGAGACGCGCTGAAGAGCGCCGCGGACATTTCGAAAGCCAAGAAGATGCTCGGCTACGAACCGAAAACGCAGATCAAAGACGGCGTGCCGAAGTTCGTCGCGTGGTACCGCGAGTACTACAAGATCTGATCATGGACGTCGCTTCGTCCGCCATCTTCGGCCGTGTCCAAGCAATGATCGAATCGAAGGGGCTCTCGATCGTCGCCAAAGACGACGCGCGCCCGTGGGGCGGGTTCTTCGTGATCGATGAGACGCAGGCCGCGCAGTTCATCAAGACGTTCTTCCCCGATGAAGACGCAGCCGCACTCACGCAGCGCAAAGTCAGCCCGAAGATCCTCATCGTCGCGCCGGGCAAACGGCTCTCATGGCAGTACCACCACCGCCGCGCGGAGCTCTGGCGCGTGATCGACGGCCCCGTGAAGGTCATGCGCAACCTGGAGGACGCCGAAACCGAACCCGCGGACTACGCGACCGGCGACGTCGTGCGCTTAGCGCAGGGCGAACGCCACCGCCTCATCGGTGCGGAGACCTACGGCATCGTCGCGGAAATCTGGCAGCACACGGACCACGAAAACCCCAGCAACGAAGACGATATCATCCGGCTCCAAGACGACTTCGGACGCAGGTGAATCACCGCGGCAACCACACACCCCTCATCGAGCTAGTCGAGACCCAATCGGTTTCGAGTACCTCGCAATGTTCGTAGCATACGATGGCGTCGACATCGCTCATGTACGCCTCGGTGTACTGCAGGACGTCTTGCCCGAGCAGGGCTTCGTACTGCCATTCATGACCGAGCGAACCTTTCAGCAGAACGGTCCCAGGACCGATATGCCGCAATACCTCGCGCGCGGGCGTGCGCTGGGTGAAGAGCGATTGATGGTACGTAAGCACGAGCGCCGTGCAGGCGAGCAGCACAAGGATCATCGCCGTCGCGAGACGCGGTACACGGCGCAGGAGGTGTTTCGTACCCGTCACGAAGAAGGGCAAGAAGAGGATCGCGTAGTAGTCGTGCCCGCCCATGAAGACGTACAGCAATACGAGGACGAACGATGCGAGGATGAACCAATGCTTTTTGAGAATCAGTCCGACGATGCCGATGATCGTGCCGATACCGCTGCCCGCGACAAGGAGCGTCCAGAGTATTTCACTGATACGGTCACTGAATGTGCGACCGGCATCAGACAGGAGCAACGCACTCGCGGGAATGAGCGGATTAGTGAGCACATACAGCCCGACGAGAACGATCGGCGCACCGACATACCATATATACTCCTTCCACGGCGTTCCGCGCAGGCGTAGGACCGCGATAACGAGCGGCACGAGCAAGATACCCTGCAACGCGGTAAAGAGCGTCACGAGCCACAGGAACGCGATGGTGACCGTACCAGGGAGACGTTCTTTGGGCAGCGAGAGCAGCCACAGAAAGAGCAATGCCTGCAGCGCCGTGAGCGGCGCCATCATGATCGTGCCCGTTTGGAGGATAAACGCCGCCGAACCGAGCCACAGCACCGCGAGCGCGAGACGGCCGGTCTTCGAGAGGTAGCGGCCCATGTCCCACACGATCCACACGGCCTGCACCATCAGCGTCGCGAAGAGGATCCGTGCACCGACCTCCTGCCACGCGAAGCCATCGAAGAGCGAGAGGAACCACCGCGCGAGGGGCGGATGCGGATACGGGATATTCAGCAGATACTTCGCTTCGTCCGTACGCACGCCGTTCTGCAGCTGCACGAATGCAAGCGCCAACGCATACAGTTCCAATCCGATAAGGGCGATCAGTCTGCGCATGGTTCAAATGTGTAGTCGATGAGGTTCACGTCGAAGCATTCCGCCCTATCGGCACCGCGACCATGCTCGCGATGGATGATCCGCATGGAGCTCGGCGTGATCGACCGAAGTTCGATATCGGACATCGGCCAACCTTGGAGCCCAGCGACATTATGTAGCGCGCCATCGGCCAGCGTACGCACGGAATGCTGCGCGTAGAGCAGCCGCAGCGGCCATGCGCGCGACGCGAAGAACACGGCGAAGACGACCACCACGGCCGCAAAAACGCGCGGACCCGTGAGACCGATTTTTCGCAGCCCGATGCGCAATGCCTGCTTCAAGAACTGCACCTGCACCCACAACGACAGCTTGCTCTCGCCGTGAATGCGCGGCTGGAACTGAAAGGGCACCTCTGCGAGAGGCGTGCCCTTCGGCACGGCGGCGAGGATCTCCAAGAGGATCTTAAACCCCTCCGGCACGAGCAACGGACGGGCAATGCGAAACGTGTCCGCGCGGATCGCGAAGAAGCCACTCATAGGATCGGTCGTCTCCACATTGGGAAGCTTTCGCACTAGGAACGTCGCCAACCTGCTGAGCCATCGCCGGTTACACTGCCAATCCCCCACGCCACCACCTTCGCGATAACGCGACGCGACCGCGATCGCCGCGCCGTTCTCGATTTTTTCCTGCAACCGCGCCACTCGGGACGGATCATGCTGCAGGTCGCTATCCATGACGATGAGGATTTCTCCGGTCGCGGCGTCACAGCCATCTGTCACCGCGGAAGAAAGCCCTTTCCTCCCGACTCTTCGAATCACCCGCACGCGCGGAAATTCACCCTTGAGGCGCTCCGCCACTTCCCACGTCTTGTCCGGCGAATCGTCGTCAACGACGATCACCTCATACGGCTCAAGCTGGCCGTGGATGCGCCGAAACAGCTCCGGCAGGTTGGCCGCCTCGTTATAGGTCGGAAGAATGAGGGACAGACGCACGCTGCTAGGCTACCATACGCGGGCATGAAAGTACTCGTCTCAGGATCATCCGGAACGATCGGCACCCACCTCTGCGACACGCTCCTGAAGCGCGGCGACCAGGTCGTGGGCATGGATATCGCCCAAAACAAGTGGCTCCCGGCCGTCCAGGCCGTCACGCACATCGGCGACATGCGCAAGAAAGAGGACTTCAAGGGCCTCGCGACGGACGTCGACGCGTTCATCCACCTCGGCGCCAACGCCCGCGTGTACGAACTGGTCGAAGACCCCGACAGAGCCCTCGATAACTTCATCACGCTCTTCAACGCACTCGATTTCTGCCGAAAAAACGGCATCAAGCGCTTCCTCTTCGCGTCGTCACGCGAGGGTTACGGCAACGTCCACGCCGACCTCTACACCGAAGACATGGTCCGCGTGGAAAACTGCGAAAGCCCCTACACCGCCAGCAAAGTCGGCGGCGAAGCGTTGGTTCACGCCTACGCGCGGTGCTACGGCATCGACTGCATCATCTTCCGCTTCAGCAACGTCTACGGCATGTACGACGATTCCGAGCGCGTGGTGCCGCTGTTCATCCGCAAAGCGCGCAAAGGAGAAACGCTCACGGTGTTCGGCAACAAGTGCCTCGACTTCACGTACATCGACGACGCGATCCACGGATTGCTCTGCGCCATCGACAACTTCGATACGGCGAAGGACGACACGTACAACATCGCGTACGGCGAAGGGAACACGATCGTGAAACTGGCGGAAGTGATCAACGCGCACTTCGGTTCTAGCGCCGGCGTCGACATGGGCACGATCCGCACGGGCGAGATTTCGCGCTACGTGGCCGACATCTCGAAAGCCAAGAAAAAGCTGGGCTACAGCCCGAAAACGTCGTTCGATGAAGGCGTAAAGAAGTCGATCGAGTGGTATACGGAGAATACGTGACCGTGTCATGGTTCGTCCGCCTAGGCGGATCACCATGACACTGACGTTTTTTTGGCGTCATCTGATCAGTATCGTCGGTGTCAGCCTGAGTCCGTCGAAGGCTGACTAGGCCTTCTTAAACACATAATGGTGCGACATCACGTAGTTCCACACAGCAATCACACCGATCGCGATCACTTTCGCGGCGAAGTCGGGCATCACGAGGAAGAGCGCGTTCGAGAGCAGGAAGTTCGCGATGATCGCCGGGCCGTAGACCGTGTAGTGCTTCAGAAGCTGCGGCATCCACGCACCTTTGCTCTTGAACGTGACGATCTTATTCACGACGAACACGAACGTAGAGCCAAGGAGCGCCGAACAAAGAAAGCCCACTTCGGACGGCACATCGAAAACGCGCGTGAGGAGTGCGAGCCCACCGAGGTCGATGACGGAACCCATGCCACCGGCTATGGCGAATTTCAGGAGCTGCGGTCCATGTTTCTGTACCGTCGGGTGGCTCAGGAAGCGCTTCATACGCCTTTCCACCACGTATTGGTGCGCTTGAGGCCCTCGGCTAGCGGCGTCCATTCGAAGTCGCGGACGATCGGATGCACCGGCAAATGCGGCTTCGCACGTTCAGCGACGTCTTTCTGGGGATTGTACTGGATCGGCAGACCGGGCCGCACCGTGTCGCGGATGCGCTCGGCGAGTTCTTTCACCGTCACGACGTCGTCGGTCGTTACGTACTGGATACCCGTGGTTTTCTCTTCCACGAACTGCGTCATCACGCGGACCAAATCTTCGACGTAGAGGAACGCGCGCTCCTGCGAGCCATCGCCCCACACCGTCATCGCATCTTTCTTATCGCGCGCCTGGAGCATGAGCGCGGGGATGAGGTTCGCGTCTTCGCTAAAGGTATCCCTGGGCCCGTACGCGCCGACCGCACGGACGACGAGCATCGGGAAGTTGCGCTGGTGCCCGGCGGTGAGCCAGAGCGTTTCGCAGAGCGCCTTGCCGAGGATGTAGCCGTCGACCTTCTCCTTCTGCGACAATTCAACGGTGTCGATCGCGGGCGGGACGTTCGCGGTGCTCAGGAACGTCGCGGGGATCGGGGCGTTCACTTCTTTCAACGCTTCGATGAGGGCCAGCGTCATACGGACGTTCTCGTTGGCGACGTCACTCGGCTTCTTCACGTGAAACTCTGTGTTGCGGCGGCAGCCGGCGAGATGAAAGACGTGGTTCACGCCGGTCACGAGCTGCGTGCAATACGCCGGGTCGCGCAAGTCGCCCTCGAGCCAATCGACCTCGGCCCGGCGCGACGACAGCGCGCGATAGTTTTGGGCCCGGAGCGGCACCCGGACAGACGCGCCGTTATCGAGGAGCCATTCCACGAGGAAACTGCCGATAAACCCCGTTCCGCCGGTTACGAGTACTTTCTTGCCGGTCCACGCGGTTTCCATGCGCAAAGCCTATCGGTACACTCCGCCCATGCCAAGTCAGCCCGTGTTGTGCATCGTCGGCCTGGGGTACGTCGGTCTGCCGCTCGGAAACGCATTTTCGAAAGCGGGCTACCGCGTGATCGGTTTCGACGTCTCGGAAAAGCGGATCGCGGAATTGAAAGAAGGGCATGACCGCACCGACGAGTTGACCGCCGCCGATTTAAAAGCGGGACCGTTGGAATACACAACCGATCCGGCATCGCTCAAAGAAGCCGACGTGATCATCGTCGCGATCCCTACCCCCATCGACGACGACTTCAACCCCGACCTCACGTTGATGCGCGTCGCATCGAAGACCGTCGGCACCCACCTGAAAAAAGGCGCGATCGTCGTCTACGAATCGACCGTCTACCCGGGTGTCACCGAAGACATCTGCGGACCGATCCTCGAAGAAGCCTCAGGCATGAAGAGCGGCGTCGATTTCTTCCTCGGCTACTCGCCGGAGCGCATCAACCCCGGCGACAAGCTGCACACGGTCACGTCGATCGTGAAGATTGTCTCCGGCCAGGACGCCGACACGCTGAAGACGCTTTCTGCGCTCTACGGAGCGATCGTGAAGGCGGGCATCCACGAAGCGCCGTCGATCAAAGTGGCGGAAATGGCCAAAGCCATCGAGAACGCGCAGCGCGATTTGAACATTGCGTACGTCAACGAGATCGCCCTCCTCTGCAATGCGCTCGGGATCCGCACGAAAGACGTCCTGGACGCCGCGAGCACGAAGTGGAACTTCCTCAAATTCCAACCGGGGCTCGTGGGCGGCCACTGCATCGGCGTCGATCCGTACTACCTGGTCGAACGCGCGAAGCAGCTTGGCATGACGACGCACGTGATCACGGCCGGTCGCGCGACCAACGAAAGCATGGGGCCGTTCGTCGCGGAGCAGACGATCGCCGGCCTCACGGTTCCCGCGAACACCGCTCGCGCACTCGTCGTCGGTCTCACGTTCAAGGAAAACGTCCCTGACACAAGGAACAGCAAGAGCCACGACGTCATCAAGGCGCTGCAGACCGCGGGCGTGACCGTCGAGGTGCACGATGCCTACGTCGACGATGCGCAGACTGAAAAATATGGCTACACGAAAGGGAATTTCGACGCAGGCACCTACGACGCAATTCTCCTTCTTGTGAACCACGACGCCTACGCCAAGACTAATTTCTCGGCCGCGCTGAAAGACGGCGGCGTGTTCTACGATCTCAAGTCGGTCCGCAGCCCGGCGGAATTTAGGGGGAAGATATACAAATCCCTCTAGACCGACCAACGTGGACCGCGGCCAAGGATGGCCGCTGCTACAACCCTGTTTGTTGTTTTGTAATTCCCACAATCACGCGTTCTCCTTCATGTACCGCAGCAGCGCATACGCGCTTGTGAGGTGCACCTTCGGCGACGAGAGGACTTTCTCCAACGCTTCTTCAATCGGCAGGTCATGCACTTCGATCATCTCGTCGGCATCCTGCGGCAACGGATTCTTCTTGAGGTCCATCGCGACAAAAAAATTGCTCGTAAGCGTGAGCGAATCGGTCAGGTTCGCCGTCGACAGCAACGTCATCGTTCCCGCTTCGTAGCCGGATTCTTCCTGCAGTTCGCGCTGCGCTGCTTCGACGATGTTGCCGCCTTTATCGGCCGTGCCGCTCGGAATGGCCCACACGTAGTCTCCCCAATACGGACGAAATTCGCGCAGAACAAGGATGCGTCCCGGCGCAGTGAACGCGATAACGTGAACCGAATCCGCACGGTAAATACGAATACCTGTTTTTGTCCGACCGTCCGGCAATGGCGCCGACTCGCGCACTGCCGACCACCCGCCTTCGCTGAAGAGCGTCTCCATAGCGGCGGCACCATACGCCGATGCATCAATGAATCAAATACATGCCCAAGACAGTGCGATCATCGCGCGAGGAACATGCACAGAATCGTCGCCGCGCCGACCGCAACGCTGAAAAGATCATGCAGCGTGAAGAGCACCGGATCTTCGTGCATCTCGCCTTTGTACCCAAGCCTCCACATGCGCATGATCCACACGAAAAAGAGCGGACCCAATACATACAGAAATTCCGGCCGGCCGTAGAGCGTGCGAACGTGCGCGCTGCCCGCATAGGCAACGATCACCATGGCGGCCACGGCGCCCGCGGCGACACCAACCCACAGAACAACGGCACGGTGCTCCACGTGATATCCCCGACCGGGGACATAGCCTTCGACGCGGTTTCGTAATTCAGAAAACCTCTTCAGAAGGGCGAGGCTGAGGAACATACACAGCGCAAACACCGTCAGCCAGGCGGAAAATGGAATGCCCGTGGCAGCGTGCCCCATCACTAGGCGCAGTGCATAGAGACCCGCGAGTACGAGCACGTCGAGCAGCAGAAAGCGCTTGAACGCGAGCGAATAGAGCAGCGTGACCACGACGTACACGGCCAGTATGCCGCGCGCGGCGGGTGGCAAAGCCACGGAACCCAGCGCAGCGAGGACGAGGAGCAGTGGCGCCAGGAGTAACCCCCATTCCACAGGAAGATCACCTGATGCAAAAGGGCGGCGCTTCTTTGTATCATGGGCGCGATCCGATGGCAGGTCGACCACGTCGTTTAACACGTACGCGCCGGACGCCGCGAGACAAAAACACGCGAACGCACCGATGGCAGACCAAAGGATGACCGGATCGCCCAGGCGATGAGCCGTGAAAACGGGGACGAACACAAGAACGTTCTTCAGCCACTGATGCGGACGCAGGAGACGAATGACCGTAGGAATGCGCCGAGGACGATCCTCGAACGACCGCTCGATAGGCACGATCAATGCGGCGGCGCGTTCGAGGCCGGCGCTCGGATTCACCACCACCGCTCCGCCTGCGCGAGCCCACACCTTGAGGTCGCGGTGTTCGTTGCCGGCATACACGAATCCCTTTTCGCCGTACCGCTTCGCCAGATAGTCCCCCTTCGCTCTCCCCGCGAGGTTCGTCGAACCATCGGTGCCGACCCCTTCGCGGAAGAACGGGAACAGCGAAGCGACGTGCTCGGCGGTGGATCGGTCCGCGGCGGTGACGAGCACGATCTCGCGGCCCGAGGCGGCTTCCGTTTCGAGATACAACACGAGAGCCGAGTGATACGGGAGGGTGATACGATCGATCGGTGCCACGCACGCGAGCGCGGCCTTGAACGCAGGCCTCCCATGCAGGAGCCATAGCGGCAACGCGAACATCAACCACGGCCGCTCGCACAGCAAAAAAGCCACCTGCTCGATGATTGTATTGGAACGGCACAATGTACCGTCGAGATCGACCGCGAGCGGGAGCTTGGTAGGAACCATGCCAGGAGTATAGCGGCGCACGGCCGCGTTCCTCTACAATCCCCTAGCCATTTCACGCATGCAGCCGACGCTCTCCATCATCGTCCCGGTCTACAACGAAGGGAAAACCGTCGCCGAAATCATGGCGACGCTCGCGCGAACGTGGCCGGACGCGCAGGTCATCTACGTGGATGACGGATCGAAAGACGACTCCCTCTCAGTGCTCAAAGCTCACGCCAGGCCGACCGACGTGGTGCTCACGAAACACAACGGCGGCAAAGGCTCGGCCATACGCATGGGGCTGGAACGCGCCACGGGCGACTACACGGTGATCCAAGACGCCGACCTCGAATATGATCCGGCCGATATCCGCCTTCTGCTCGACGACGCCGTCGCCCACCCGGGCGCGGTGATCTTCGGCTCGCGATTCCTGCGATCGAACCCGAACATCTACAAACGCTTTCTGCTTGGTAACAAAGCGATGTCGCTCGCACTCAACGTATTATTCTTCTCGCGCGTCACCGACAGCTACACGTGCTACAAGCTGCTCCCGACCCCCCTCTTCCGCTCCCTGAACCTCACGGCGCGCGGGTTCGAGCTGGAGGCGGAAATCTCGGCGAAGACACTCCTGAAGGGCGTGCAGATCCGCGAAGTGCCGGTCAGCTACAAGCCGCGGACGATCGAAGAAGGGAAGAAAATCCGACTCTCGGACGCGTGGAAAGGCGTACGCACCATGCTGCGCATCCGGCTCCTGGGGCGCTGATCACTGGCGAGGACGCCTCCACGTCTCGGCGATGCAGCCGAGCGCGAAAACGACGACCGCCGTACACAAGCCGATAAGCAGGCCGACGACGCCAATCCATGGAAACGACAACAATCCCGCGAGGAACACAAACGCCGCGAGCACGACGAAAAGCTTCAGTGGGTTGTAGCGGACGATGCACTCCGTGATGTATTGGAGCGTGCGGAGGGTATCGCGCGCGAGGCGGACCTTCGAATGGCCCACCCGTTTGTCGTACGCGATCGGCATGTAGCCCACGGTGCGATGCGTCAGGTTGCAGACGAGCGTGATCGTCGTGGTGAAGCTGAAGCCGTCGCAAATGTCGGGGAAATACTGTTCGACAGAACTCTTGCGGAACACGCGGAGTCCGGAGTTCACGTCGGGCACGCGGCGGCCGCTGGCGAACTCGACGACCTTGCGCAGGAACCAGCGCAACGTGGATTTAAAAAACGTGCCGCGGTACACGGCTCCTTGGCGCGCCCCCACGACCATGTCGAATCCTTTCTCGAACTCCGCGAGTAAGTCGGGAATACGGTCGATGGGGTAGGTGCCGTCGGCGTCGGTGAGGACGATGACGTCGGTAGACGACGCACGGACCGCGTCTTTGATACTACGTCCGTACCCGAGATTGGTGGCGTGGCGAACGACCGTCGCGCCGTGGGTGGCGGCGACCGCTCCGGTGTCATCGACGGAGCCGTCATCAACCACCACGATCTCGCAGTCGATCGGCAGCGCACGCACGGCATCGAGCACCGCCCCGATGGCGGGACCTTCATTGAGAGCCGGGATCACGACGCTGACTTTTGCCATAGGCGTTGGAGCCCAGTGTAGCCCAGGACGGCCAGGAAGGCGTAACAATGCAGGATGGGCACCAGATAGCGTGGCGTGGCGTCCGTCAGGGCGAAAAGAGCTGTCGCGTACGCGATAAACGCCGCGAAGAGCAGGTAGTCCTTCCTGCGAAGCAACGGCACAGACAGGGCACAGCCCAGGTAAACGATGGCCGTCCACAGGATGGCCGAGAGGTTATAGATCCTCCCCCACCCGTTCACGTAGGGCAGGTGGAGCTCGAGGATTTCAAAGAGCGAAAACCAGAGGTACGACGGAAGATGCGCGAGTATTTTCGCCTGGCCTGCACGGGAGACCGCTGCGTCCTCCGGCACGCCCACGAAGCCCTCGGGCCACTGCGCATGCCACACCGCATTGAAGCTGCAAAACTCGGAACGACCGGTCCAGTCGCGGCTGACGTACTCCGCCCACAAGCACTGCGCGGGTTCCGAACCGATCGGGATGTGTTCGGCCTGTTCGCCGCGCACGTGCCATTGCAGCGCCGCGCGGTAACACCCGGTGAGGCAGAGCATGTCGCGATGCACATAGTTTCGGATCCCCCATGGCGCGATGACCGCTGCGGTGACGACGAGCGAGAGGGCGACGTGCTTCCATGGCACGCGCCAGAACAGGAGCAGCGCTCCAAAACCGACCGGAAACAAAAGCAACGGAATGTTCACCACAATGAGCACGCCGAGGAACGCGCCGCAGAGAAGTGCCCGCCACATCGACGGCCGTCGCAGCAACGCGAAGCTCAACGCGGTGAAGAACATCGTGAGCGACAACGCGAGACTCTCGCGCGTCAGCGAGAACAGTGTGTGAAAGACGGGAGGAGAAAAGAGGAGCAACCCGAACAGGACGGCAGGACCGTGATTCGGCAGGAATGGCTTCACGGAGCGCACGAACACGTACGTCGCAGCGACGTGCAACACCGCCTGGGCAAGGAATACCGCCGTGTGCGACCCAACGCCGAACAGCAGGTAGATCGCCGCGAGGAAGATGCTGAACCCCGGTTCGCGCTCGAAGAACGGTGTAACACCATCGAGGGAAAACGTCCCGCTCGTCACGAGCGAGCGCGCGAGCACGTCGTACTGGAACGGGTCGCCGCTCAAACCGTCAGCCACGAACTGAAACGATAGAAGCCCGGCGGAACGCGTATAAGCAAAGACGCCCAGCCACGCGAGTGCGAACAATACCGTAAGCCACGTGAAGGGATTGCGAACGAAGCGGATCATCGGTCGGAAGCGTACTGGTCCATCCACTCGCAGATCCAGAGCAACGCCCACACGTGATCGGAGAGATCCATGCGGCTATCGCGATACGCTCGCAAGAACTCCTCGATCGCGCTGCGGTCGAAAATCTCGTAGAACGCGGGCGGGGCGGACATCAACCGTTCATCGACCCATGACGCGAGTGGCCCACGGAACCACGTGTCGAGCGGGATGCGGAACCCGCGCTTCTTTTTCCACACGATGTCATCGGGCAACACACCCGTGAGCCACCGCCGCTGGATCCACTTCCGCGTGCCACCGCGGATGAGCATGTCCGTTGGGATACCAGCGGTGAGTTCGAGCATCGCGGGATCGAGGAACGGCGACCGTGCCTCGAGGCCGACCGCCATCGTGGCGATATCCACTTTCGGGAGCAGGTCGTCGGCCAGGTACGTGTCCTCATCTCGGTGCATCGCGCGGCGCACGGGATCCTTGCCTCCCCGTTCGGACGCCTCGCGCACACGGTCTTGGTACCACGTGCCCGTAGGCTGCGGATCGACGCCCGGGCGGAGCAAAGCCTGTACTTCTGCCTCGGAAAAGAGGCTGAGGGTCTCAAGGTAGCGTGCCGATTCCGACAAGCGCATGCTCCGCTCGAACCGCAGGCAGCGCATGCTGAACGTATCGCGCTTGAGCAAATGGAAGAGCGATGCCCCTCCTTCGACGATCCGATGAACGGGACCGGGAACCATGGCCCAACGATCGGCAAACGCAGCGATGCGGTAGCGGACGTACCCTGCAAAATTTTCATCGCCGCCGTCGCCATTCAGCGCGACCGTCACATGCCCCCTCGCCGCGCGAGCAACGAGCATCGTAGGGATCGACGACGGATCGGCGAATGGCTCTTCGTACGAGCGGGCGAGCTCGGGGAGCATCTCCGGCAGGTCAGGCTCCACCACGATCGGGTGGTGGCTGGTGCCGAATTTCTTCGCCGTCAGCAGCGCGTCGGGCAGCTCGTTCATGCGATGGCCTTCCGAGCCGAGGGAAAACGTCTCGACCGGACGACCGGACAGCGTCGTCATGGCCGCGACGACGGCGCCGCTGTCGATGCCGCCCGAAAGGAACGCCCCCACCGGCACGTCGGATACCATCCGGCGGCGTACGGCTTCGGTGAACGTCGCGTCGATGCGCTCGATCCATTCTGCTTCGGAGAGCTGCAACGGATTGGGTGCCGGCGGCGACCAATAGCGCTCCACGCGCTCCACACCCGTGGCCAGGTCGATCGTGAGCGTGTGGGCAGCGGGAAGCTTGCGGATACCCACAAAGCCCGTATCGGGCGACGGCACGTACATGAGCGTGAGGTAACGCAGAATCGCGGCGCGGTCGAATTCGCGCGGGCATTCGGGGAGCGTACGCAATGCTTTCAACTCCGAGGCGAACGCGAACGTGGAACCGACGCGAAAATACTTGAGGGGTTTCTTGCCGACCCGGTCGCGCGCCATGAACAAGATAGTGCGTGCGGGATCATGCACTGCAAATGCGAACATGCCTTCCAACCTGGCGACACACGCGGGACCTTCGTCCTCGTACATCTTCAAGAGTACTTCCGTATCCCCCGTCGAACGGAACCGTACGCCTTTTCCTTCAAGGCGCGCCCGCTCCTCTGCAAAGTTGTAGATTTCGCCGTTGAATGTCAGCACGCATCCCGATTCCCCGACCATCGGCTGGGCCGCGTGTTCCGACAAGTCGAGAATCTTAAGACGTCGATGTCCGAGCCCGACGTTCCCCGCCACGCGTACCCCGCGCGCATCGGGCCCCCGGTGAGCCATGGCATCGATCAACCGATCCAACGCAGCCGGATCAATGGGTGAGCCGTCGAGCCGAACAATGCCGGCGATGCCGCACATGTATGCTGAGTGGAATCGAAGTACGCCAGGAGTCTACCCGAACGAGGGACCTTCCTGTACCCTCCGCGCATGCAAGAAAAGCACCTGCAATGGGAATGGCAGTGGCAGCGCTTCGAGGATGATAGCGAATGGCTTTTTACGGAATGGATCAAACCGAACACCCTCGAAGACATGCGCGGCAAAGACGTGCTCGATTGCGGATGCGGCGGCGGACAACATATATCGTTCGTCGCGCCGTATGCCAAGCACGTCACGGGCGTCGACTTCAACGCGCTCTCGGTGGCCAAGAAAAAGAACGGCCATCTACCAAACGTGGACTTTGAGGAAGCAGACCTCGCGGAAATGGATCTGGGGAAACAATTCGATGTCGCCTACTGCATCGGCGTGCTTCACCACACCGACGCGCCCGAACGGACATTCCGCACCATCGTGAAACATGTGAAGCCGGGCGGCACGGTGATCGTATGGGTCTACTCGCACGAAGGAAACTTCTGGAACCGCACGCTCGTCGAAGGGCTTAAATCCGCCGTACTACTCCGCCTTCCGCGATCCGTCAGCGTCGCGGTGTCGCATGTCCTCACCGTGCTCCTCTACCCGATCGTCTACTCGGTGTACCTGCTCCCGCTGCCGTTCTTGCCGTATTTCGAATACTTCGGCAACTGGCGAAAGCTCACGTATCAACGCAACCTCCTGAACGTGTTCGATAAGCTGAACGCGCCCCAGACGCACTTCCTCAAAAAAACGGACCTCGAACGCTGGTTCGACGCAGAAACCTTCGAGAACGTGCATATCTCGCCCTACATGGGCGTCAGCTGGCGGGGGTCGGGCACGAAACGGTAAGGTTCACGCATGGAGCGCGTGCTCATCACCGGCGGGACAGGGTTCGTCGGCCGCGCCACGGTACGACTACTGCTCGAGCGCGGGTTCGCCGTGCGCGTGTTGACGCGCGGACCCTGGCCATTCGAACCGCATCCGCGCTTGGAACGGGCGAACGGCGGCATGACGAACAGCCACTCGCTCCTCGAAGCCGCACGCGACTGCGGCGCCGTCGTACACCTCGCGGCACGGAAGAACGACGAACGCGACAGCGAGGCGGTGAACGTCGACGGCACGCGCGCCCTGTGCGACGCGGCGAAAAAAGGCGGGGCGAACCGCATCGTCTACGTGAGCACGCAATCGGCCGCCCTGAAAAAACGAGGGCTCTACGGCGAAACAAAACTGCGCGGGGAAAACATCGTGAAAACGTCAGCGCTGCCGTACGTCATCCTGCGCCCCAGCCTCGTCTACGGCGCGTCCGATGCAGGAGTGTTCGCAACCATCAAAAAACTCTGCCGCCTGCCGTTCGTACCAGTCTTCGGAAACGGACGGGCCGTCTTCCGCCCGATCCATGTCGACGACCTAGCCGAAGCCATCGTTGCGGCGATGGAAAAACCAACAGCGCTCGGCGCAACGCTCGACATCGGGGGGCCGACGAGCATCCCATTCGACGAGCTGATCCGCACCGTGCAGCGCATGGCTGGCGTTGAACGTCGCATCCTGCACCTGCCCGCGTGGATAGGGCTCACCGGTGCGACGGTCCTGGGTATTCTGCCGCGGCCGTTCGTCACCAAAAGCAATGTCCGTGGCGGTATGGAATCGACGCATATGGATACGGAAACGGCGAACGAACTATTGAAAATCCATCCCCGGCCGTTTCATCCCAAACCCGATGTCGAACGATCAGCGGACGCAGACGCGACGACGATCCTCTCGTACGTATCAAGTGGCGCCGTGACGGCGACGCCCGAACTGACGGAACGCTTCAGGGCGGCGTGCGTCGCCCACGGCATCACGATATTCAGCATGCCACCCCGGAGATTACTGCCGTATGTCGACGCCGCTGCATGCCTCTGGCATCCGAATGGATCACTCCGGCGCGCACTGCTTGCGGCGGCGGCCGTTGCCGAATGCACACCCGACGGAGCCGAAGCATTCCTTCCGAAACGATCCACGCCCTCCGCCGTCATCCTACGGACAATCGGCATCTGCCTGTTGGCCGCTTGGTACGCGGTGGCCGGCACACTGCTGTGGGCCATTCCTTCCGTGCGACGCCATGCGGCCTGACGCGATCGTCATCGGCAGCGGCCCCGCCGGCGTTCATGCTGCGCGGGCGTTGCTCGACGCGGGAAAGACCGTGCTCATCGTGGACGGGGGGAACGCCGCTCCCGCGATACTGGAACAATCGATCGGGAACTTCGAAGACGTCCGGCGCGCAGATCCCGCCCAGTGGAAATGGTTCCTGGGCGAAGACCTCTCCGGCATTCCCGTACAGGGCATCGAAGGCGGCCACGGCGGAGGCATGACGAGCGGCAATCGCTCCTACACGACGCACGATGCAGAGCGTGCATTACCACTGAAAACGACCGACGCCTTCGTGGTGCAAAGCTTGGCCACGGGGGGTCTCGGGGCGGCGTGGGGCGGAGCGTGCGCGATCTTCGATAAACAGACGCTCGCGGCGATGGGTATCGACGATCCCGCAATGGATGCCTGCATGACCGACGTCATCCGAACGATCGGCGTCTCGGGACCCGGAGACCACCCCGACCTCCAACCGCCGCTTCCCGTGGATCGCCACGCGTCCCGCGCCCTGCTGCGATATGAACAAACACCCGAACGATTCAGCGTGACAATCGAGCGGCCGTGCAACGCCGTTCTCTCGCGTCCGCTCGGAGAGAGATCGGCCAACGAATTGAACGACATGGACTACTACACCGATGCAGGGCGATCCATGTACCGCCCACGTTGGACGCTCGACGAACTCATCGCCCGCGGATGTGTCTACGAACCGGGATGGATCGTGACGCGTTTCGAGGAAACGCCGGACGGCGCCCTCGTGCACGGACGATCACTCGCGACGGACGAAATGAAAACGTGGGAAACCCGAACGGTGATCCTCGCCGCGGGTGCCATCGGCAGCGCGAGGATCGCAGCCGCGAGCATGGGGCTCACGGGCGTCGCGATACCGCTGGTCGCGAAACCGCACGGCTACGTGGCGTGCGTCGACAGCGCGTCCCTCGGCGATCCCGGCCCGAAAGAACGCCTCAGCCTCTGCCAACTCCTGCTCGTGGACCGTGTCCGCGGACCGGATGAATTGCCCGCCGGAGCAGCTCAAATCTACGGATACCGATCCCTCCTGCTCTTCCGACTGCTCTCGGCTCTTCCTCTTCCGGTACCGCTAGCCATGCGACTGCTTTCGCTGCTCACGCCGTCGCTGGTCCTGGCGGACGTGCGGTTCCCGGGGCGTGCGACGGACGGCCACACGCTGACCCTTCGCCCCGACGGAACCGTCGACGTGCGGGGTAATCCGCGTGAATGGGACGCGCACGATGCATCGTTACAAACAATCAAAAAGGCCCTACGCACGGCGGGCTTCCTGCCGGTAAAAACGATCAAAGGCCCTCCGGGTTCCAGCTCGCACTACGCCGGCACGATTCCCGTCAGCGACGATCCTGCGCGACCGCTGCGCTGCGACCGCGACGGACGCATCCACGGATACGAACGGATTCATGTGGCCGACGCGGCCATGTTCCGGTGCCTACCTCCGCTGCCACATACGCTGACGCTCATGGCGAACGCGTACCGCATCGGCATGGCGATCACGCGGGCGTAGGCGCGCCACGCAACGGCGACCCCAACGCGTACCATGCCGCGATACCGACATACGCGAGACGGAACACGCCGCGGGCCACGAGGGCACCAACAAGACCCATCGTCGGAATAAGCGCGACGAGCAACGTCGCAAAGACTACCGCCGCTCCCCATTGGGCGATGCGTGTTTCGCGAAGCATGCCCTGGGCTTCCAGGTACTGCGCGAAGAGCGACGCCGGATTCGTGACGAGCGTCACGGCCGCAACGCTCGTAAGAAACACGAGCTGCTGTGCATCGTAATTCGGGAAAAGGAACGGGATCACGAACGGACAAAGTATGACGTATCCGGCAATGCCAACAACAAAGATCGCAGTGCCCACGAACACTGCTTGTAGCAGCTTCAAGCGCGTGGCGCGGTTGTCGATGATCGCCGCTTGCTTGGCAAAAGCGACCGGGAAAAACTGTTTCGTAAAAACCTTCGCCTGCTCTGGAATGAGAATCGCGACCGAGAAAAGTGCCAACTGGTTGAGCCCAAAGAAATGGGAAATCATCAATTTATCCAAGTACCACGCGAGATCGGCCGGAAGCGATGCGAACGTGAGATTCCACGCAAACCGGATGATATTCCCACTCTCGTCTTTTCCCTTCGTCTCCGGGGGACGGAAATTCCGGCTCATCACGAAATACACGAGCGGCGGCGTGGCGACAGCGACCACGAGCACCAGAAGCGCGGATTGATAGAAGAGGATGATGCACGTCGTAAGAACGACGGAGATCGAACTCCAGATGAGATTGGCCCGGAGCGAAATGTCGAACCGCGCCTTACCCACGGTGTACGAACCGAAGCGCACCATCGCGATCGGCGGCAGCGGGAAGAGGATCGCGGCGCATAGAAAGAGCGGCCACAACTCCTGCTTGCCGTAGAACCCGAGGAACGGAATGGCCCCGAGCAGTGCGAACGATCCGATGGACGCGACGAGCAGTTGATGCCGAGTGATCGCACGAAGAGAGAACGATTCGCCGCGTGACCACGCGCGCGCGACGGGTGTGGCCATGCCGGGGATCCCGAGCAGCGCGAGAAGCCCCATGATGCTGAGCATGAATTGATACTCGCCGTAGACGGCCTGATCGAAGAAGCGCGCCACCAGGTAACCGCTCACGATGCCGCGCAAGAATCCGACTGCCTGCCCAATGAGCACGAAGAACGAATTCTTCGCGAAGTAGTGCGCATCGATCTTCCACTTTCTACCGAAGGCCGTGATCGCCGACGCGATCGGCTCCTTAAGCGGATACCACATGCGGCCAGTATAGCTTACGAAACGACATACGGATGCCGCACGTATGCGATGCCCACTGCCGCGACCACGCTGAACACCACGAGGAACCACGAGATGGCGCGAAGGGCGCGGCTATCGCGCGAGGCGGCGAACAGGCAGTACGCCGGGTAGAAAGGAGTGACTACCCGCCCGATGCTCGTGAGCGCACCCCACATGTGCGGATCCATGCAGAGCATCACCGCGCAAAGCCCGGTGAGGATAAAGCCGAGGGCGTCCTGTGAACGCCCTTTTTTCTTCCAATCGACCGCGACGACCCCGCACGTCGCGAGGACGAACGCGAGCAGCGGGAGCGACGACAGACGGTACACGAGCTTCATGCCGGCATCCGTGAACGCCCAACGAACGACAGCGAGCGGACCCTGGAATGGCCACACGATGATATTGCCGCCGGTGCGGAACGGCAGCGACCCTAACCGAAGCACCAACGCGTACTGCCATCCTGCGAAGAGCACGACCGTAAGACCGAGCATCGCGACCGACTTCCAATCACGCTTCCAGAGGTGCCACAGCCCGAGCAGCCCGATGAGGAACACGGTCGTCTCGCGCGCGAGCAGCGACAAGAATAACGCGAGTACGCAGAACCAATCGACCGTCCGACCGCGCGACTGCCAGCGCGCAAAGAAGATCATCATGAACAACATGCTCAACGGCTCGGTGAGTCCGTAGAGGAGTCCGACCAGCATGGCGGGATTGAAGACCGCGGCGAACGCATGGACGTTCGGGCCTTTGGTCATGCGCATGGCGATCGCGAGCGTACCGAGGATCGCCGCCAGGTTGAGTACGAGCGTCACGAGCGGGAACCATTCGGCCCGACCGAACGATGCGCCGTAAACCAGGAGCGGTAGCAAGATGCGCTGAAAACGATAGGGCGAATCGAGCGATACCAGCTCTCCCGACAGCAGCTTTGGAAGATCGCGCGCTACCTCGTAATAGAGCATGCCGTCGTACCCGCCATCCTTGTACAGCACGACGCCCGGCACGACGTCATGACTTTCGCCGAAGACGACGTCCATGTGCAGAAGCGCGCTGACGTTCCACTCGTACTGCCGCACGCCGAACGCAGTCAGCGCAAGAAGCGTAGCGGCGGCGAAGACCAGCACGCCGGCGAACCTCACTCGCTCGGTCATGTCAGGAACAACGCACGCCCGTGGCGCCGGAGTAATCGTCGCGGTGCAGGAAGATCGATTCGCCAATCTTCTTAAAATACTCGTCGGCCGCCTGACGCGCGCCGGCCCAGTACCCGTAGTCGTCAAGGATCAGCACGCCGCCTTGCTGCAGAAGCGGAAACAAGTGCTCAAGCTCGTGCTTCGTGGAGCTGTACCAATCGGTATCAAGGCGCAGCAACGCGATCTTCTCGTGTTTATCGTTCGGGAGCGTCTGTTCGACCATGCCCTTCACGAACACGACCTTGTCCATCGGGTAGCCCGTCGATTCCATCGCTTTCTTCACGCCGTCGAGAGGGCCGTAACACCACTCGTTGTGATCGCCTTTCTGTTCCCGCTCCCAAATCTCCATCACCGGTTCTGCGCCTTTCATCACGCTCATGTCCTCGCGCGTCGGCTTGGCCATGCCTTCGTAGGTGTCGTACATGTAGATCATGCGGTCCTTCACGCCGAGCGAGAGGAGCGTCTTCGCCATCATCATCGAGGCGCCCCCTTTGTACACGCCGCACTCCACGAAGTCGCCGGGCAACTTTTTTTCGGCGATGTACTTCACCGCTTTATAGAGGCTGTACATGCGTTCGACCTGGATCAGCGTGTACGGCCTGCACTCCTCGTACAGCGCAGCAAACTCGGGGTCCATTTCCGGCTTGGGGCCTTTGTGATGTTTCAACGATACGATCTTCATGCCGAATCGCGCCGCAAGGGCTGCTGCCATGTTCTTGAGAAGTTTCATGAGGGGTGTATAGGAGGATTGCAGCGTATTTCGCCGGGAGATTGGCGTCAATGACGACGCGGATTGCTGGAGCGCCCCGTTCTCCGTACGCTGCTTGCATGTCGTCCATCGACCGCTGCCGATCCTGCGAGGGCACGAACCTCGAAACCGTCCTCGATTTGGGCACCATCCCATTGGCCAACGCGCTGCTCGAAGAATCTGAACTCGCGCGCGAAGAAAAGGCCTATCCCCTCACGCTCGTGCGCTGCACGGAATGTGCGCTTCTACAGCTAACCGAGAACGTCCCCGGCGAGGAACTCTTCCGCCAGTACAACTACCGCTCGTCGTTCTCCGACACATTCCTGCGCCACTGCGAAACGCTCGCCCGGCGCATGACCGACGAACACCGGCTCGGCGCTGACGCGCTCGTCGTCGACATCGCCAGCAACGACGGCTACCTGCTTCAGTTCTATAGATCCGCCGGCGTCGGCATCCTCGGCGTCGAACCCGCAACGAACATCGCGTCGATCGCGGTCGAAAAAGGCATCGAAACCCGGAACAACTTCTTCACCCTGGCCGAAGCAGAGGCAATCGTCCGCGAGCGCGGCAACGCCGACATTGTGCACGCGCACAACGTGATGCCGCACGTGGAGGACCAACGCGATTTTGCGGCGGGCATCGCGGCGCTGCTGAAACAAAACGGCGTCGCCATCATCGAATTCGCCTACGCGCTCGACACCATCGACCACACGGAATTCGACCAGGTGTACCACGAGCACAAGTGCTACTTCTCGCTCACGTCGTTCCAGCGGCTCTGCGCGCAGTTCGGCCTGGCGGTCACCCGCGTCGAACGGCTTGCCATGCACGGCGGCTCGCTCCGGGTGTTCCTCGGGCATGCCGCCTTCGCCGCTCCCGATGAAACGGTGGCGCAGATGCTGAAACAAGAGAGCGCCTGGGGCGTGTCGACCGCCGTCCCCTACGCGCTGTTCGCGGAACGCACGGAAGAGCGGAAGCGCAACCTCCTCAAACTCCTCCAAGACCTCAAGGCCCAAGGCAAGCGCATCGCCATCTACGGCGCTTCGGCCAAGGGCACGACGCTCATGAACTACTGCGGCATCACGAAGGACCTGGTCGACTACATCGTCGACAGAAGCACGCTCAAACAGGGCAGGTACACGCCAGGTACCCACCTCAAGATCGAACCCGTCGAACACCTCATGACGGACAAGCCCGACTACGTCCTGCTGCTCACGTGGAACTTCGCCGAAGAAATCATGGAGCAGCAGCGGGCGTTCCGCGAGGCGGGCGGCAAGTTCATCATCCCGGTGCCGGAAATCCGCATCGCCTGAGATCCCTCGGCCCGTTAGAATGCGGGCGACGTTTTTCCCCGTCCCTATGAAACTGCAGATCGACACCAGCGCGCGCACGCTTTCCATCGACGGAAAGGAGCTGCCCTTGTATTCCGACGAAGGCTTCAAAGCCGTCTCGGACCTGTGGCTCAAAGTCGGATGGAACCAGAAGTACACGTACACCTTCCAATGGATGGGCGTGCCCGTGATCCAGTTGCCCGATGATATGATCCGCACGCAGGAAGTCATCTGGCGCGTACAGCCGGACGTCATCGTCGAATGCGGCGTGGCCCACGGCGGCGGCAGTATTTTCATGGCCAGCCTCTGCAAAGCGATGGGCAAAGGCCGCGTGATCGGCGTGGAGTTGGAATTCCGCGGCGAGAACAAGCAGAAGATCGAAAGTCACCTCCTCTCTCCGCTCATCACGCTCGTCGAGGCCAGCTCGATCGCGCCCGAGACCGTCGAAAAAGTGCGCGGCATGATCAAGCCCGGCGAAACGGTGATGGTCGTCCTCGATTCGAACCACACCAAGGCGCACGTCGCGGCGGAGCTCGAAGCGTACGCACCCCTGGTCACGAAGGGCTCATACATCGTGGCGACCGACGGATGCATGGAGTACCTGGAAGACGTTCCGCGCGGCAAAGAAGGCTGGACGACGGACAATCCCGCCGAGGCGGCGCGCGACTTCCTGAAAACGCACCCGGAATTCATCCACGACATGCCGCGGCCGATCTTCAACGAAAGCACGCTAACGGAGACACCGACCCACTGGCCGCACGCCTGGCTCAAACGCATCTGATCATGAAGCAACCGCTCGTGACGATCGGCGTACCCGCCTACAACGAGGGCGCCTACATCCGCGAGGCGCTGGAAAGCTTGCTGAAACAGACCTACCAGAACCTCGAGATCATCGTGGCCGACAACGGCAGCACCGACGACACCGCCGCGATGTGCCAGGAATTCGTCGCGAAGGACCCGCGCGTCGTTCACATCCGGCATCCGCGAAACATCGGGCAGAACGCGAACTTCAACCATCTGCCGCGCATCGCATCGGGCACGTATTTCGCCTGGGCGTCGGCACACGACTTCATGGACGTCGACTTCGTGGAGAAGTGCGTGGCCGCGCTGGAAGCCGATTCAAACGCGGTCCTCGCCTGCCCCCGAACCGTCTACCTCGACGAACAGGGAAACAAAACCGGCCAAAAGATCCGCAATCCGTTCGACATCCGTCGGATGCAGCCGGCCAAGCGCTTCCGCGAAACGATGTGGCGCGTCGACTGCAATATCGTCTACGGCATGTATCGCCTCGCCGCGATGCGCGCAACGAACATCTTCCAATTGGTGCCTGCCCCCGACCGCGTGTTCCTCTCCGAACTCGCGACCCTGGGAACATTCGTACCGGCTGACACGGCGAAGTACTATCGGGCGAACCGCGGCGTGATCCCCCAAACCGAAATCCAAAAACGCCACAGGTTGATGCGCTACATCTGGCCGGACCAAACGTTCACGGACGCCGAATTGGCAGGGAACGATTTCTACACACCCACCGTCCTCGCCTTCCGCTCGGTCGCGCTCAATGCGGGATTCCCGTTCTTCACGCGCGTCCGATGCCAGTTCTCGGTATGGCTGTGCGGCGTCATGAAATTCCATCTCTTCCCGGGCGCCGACGCAATGAGCACGATCGTAAAAGTGATTCTGCCCAAACCCCTCCTGAAAGCGATGATGCGGACGATGCAATGATCGCGTAGGCTGGGCGGCATATGTGGCCCTTCCGATCACCGAAACAGAAGAACAACGCCGCGACGATCGCGCTGTATGCACTACTCGGCGCCGTCACGCTCACGAAAGTATGGTTCATCGTGGGAACGCCGCTGCGTGCGCTCGTCATGAGCCCGTGGCTGCTCGACGACTCGTTCATCACGATGGAAGTGGCCCGCAACGTGGCGGAGTTCGGACGGTTCTCATTCGACGGCCTGCACCTCACGACGGGCGTCGCCCCCCTGTGGACGTACCTCATCGCCATTCCCCTCGTCGGTGACGATAAGAGCGTGACCGTGCCCGTCGTCCTACTGCTTTCGACGCTGTGCGGAACGCTGTGTTCATGGGTCGTGTATCGGATCGCCGCGAACCTGACCGACGATCGTTGGACCGCGGTCGCTGCGGCCGTACTGACGGCTCTCATGCCAGCACAATTCTTCAACGCCATGAACGGCATGGAAACTGCGTTCTTCTCCCTTCTAATCCTGTTGGCCCTCGGCGGCGCGGCGCACGCGCTGCGGTTCTCACCGGTGGCCTGGAGGCACGGAGCGTGGACAGGCGCGTTCCTCGGCGTCGCGATCCTCACCCGCGCGGACTCGCTCTTCGCCATCGCAGCGATCGGCATGTGGAAAGCCTGGATGTGGTATGCCGAGCCTAAGAAAAGAGCTGAAACCGTACGCGAAACGATCGCGATCGGCGTGATGGTCCTCGCCGCGCTCGCGTTGTTCCTGGCGTGGCAGACGATCCAAACCGGATCGCCGTTCCCCGACAACCAAGTCGGACGCAGAGCTATCGCCCTCGAGGACCACGGATTCGATCCCGCGCACTTCGTGCTGATGCCGTACCTGAAAATCTCAACGTGGAACGTGTTCCAGCTTGAATCGCTCTGGTCGCTCGCGACGGGCTCAACACTGCTCGCCCTCCTCGCGCTCGCCTGGGCGTGTATGAAGAAAGAAACAGCGCCGATGGCGCGCGTCGGCACGCTCTACATCGCACTGTTCGCCGCGGTGCTCTGCTTCTACCAGTGGTACTTCCCGGATTTGCACGGACTGCGTTACATCAACGCGGGCAGCCACGTCGCGATCCTGTTCCTCACGCTCTTTATCGCCCAGGTCTTCGCCGGCACATTCCGCCACCTCGCGCTCGCGGCCTGCTGCATCGTTCTCCTCACACTCTCGTGGTACCGCTATGCCGACACCATGCGGCACTATGCGTCGTTCAAAGACATGGGCCTGTTCGGCCAATCGAATGTCGAAACGCAGGACAAGTTCTGGTCTGCGATCGACTGGGTGAAAGAAAACGTTCCCGAAGACGCGACGATCGCGCTGCGTGACCACGGACGCATGGCGTTCTTTACCGATCGCCGCATCCAAGATCTCGCCGGAATCCTCGATGGCGAAGTGCTGTCACACAAGGACAACGGCACGCTCGGTGCATACCTCGCGGAACGCGGAGTGACGTATTCCTTCCTCCCGGATCCGTCTCCCGGCGGCACGACGATCTACCAGCAGATGCACGAGTCACTGCGACTGCAGCGCGTGCTAGGAGCCCCTAACCAGGAAATAACGGGCTATAAGCCCTATAAGGTGCTCGGCGCACGCCCGTAGGCTAGAGTAGCGGCCATGTGCGGAATCGCGGGATTCGCCGGCCCGGAAAGATCAGTCATCGAAGCGATGACCCGTTCGCTCGAACACCGGGGACCCGATGGCAACGCCGTATGGGTAGGCGACAACGCGTGCCTCGGCCACTGCCGCCTCGCGATCCTCGATCCGACGCCTCAGGGAGATCAGCCGATGTGGAATGATGACAAGACAATCGCGATCGTCTTCAACGGCGAGATCTACAATTTCAAACGCTTGCGTGAGGAAGAGGGTTTGCGTTGCCACACGGGGACGGACACCGAAGTCATCCTGAAACTCTACGAAAAACACGGCATGGCGTTCGTCCATCGGTTGCGGGGCATGTTCGCGTTCGCCGTCTACGACACGCGCGACGACTCATGGCACCTGGCGCGCGACAGCGGAGGCATTAAGCCCCTCTTCGTTGCCTACCCCAATGCCCGCCTCGCCTTCGCGTCCGAGATGCGGTCGCTCATGGCCGCCTTCCCCACGAAACCTGCGATTAACCTCCACTCGCTTTCGCGATACCTGCGCCTGCAGTACGTGCCGGGACCCGAAACCATGTGCGTCGGCATCGAGCAACTGCCGCCCGGAACGATCCTGCATTGGAAGAACGGCACCGAAAGCCGCGAACGGTTCCAACCGATCGAGAATGTATCCGTGGGGTCAAAAAACGAGTTCGTGGAGCGCTTCCCGGCCCTCATGGACAGCGTCGTCGGCGACCACATGATCTCCGATAAACCGGTCGGCATCTTCCTGAGCGGCGGCATGGACTCGTCGATCGTCCTGCATCACATGTGCGCGCACGCGACGGGACCGGTGCGGACATTCACCGTGCGGTTCGACGCAACGGAAGAAGAAGGCGCCGCCCGGTTCAACGCCGACGCCGACCTCGCGGCGATGACGGCGAAGCACTACGGCACGATCCATACCGAGGTGCTCCTAACGGCGAAGGACTTCCTGGCCGAGTACGCGAACACCGCCCGCGCGCTCGACCAGCCGAACGCCGACCACGTCTCGGTGGCGCAATTCGTGCTGGCCAGGGAAGCGAAGAAACACGTCGACGTCGTCCTCACGGGCGCGGGCGGCGACGAACTCTTCGGCGGCTACCCCCGCTACCGCATCGCGCGCATCCTGGAACTCTCAAAACACATTCCAGCCGAGCTACGAGCCATCATCGGACGCCTGACAAACCACCCTGCGGATGTCCTACGCATGTCGCCTGGACCCGCATTGGCCGAACGCCTGCTCGCCCGCAGCGCAGAGGAATGCGAAACAATCGTCCGCGGATCGTGGTTCGACGCATCGGCCACGAGAGCACTCTTCGCGGAACGTTTCGCCACTCTCGGCATCAAAGATCCCGTACGGGCGTTCATGGAATTCGATCGGCACCTCTGGCTCGTCGACGAATCGCTACGGCTAGGCGACGCAACCACGATGGGCTACGGCCTTGAAGGACGCGTGCCGTTCGTCGATCCCCGCATCGACGCATTCTCGCTCGCAACACCCGCCCATTGGCACGTCACCCCGCGCAGGACCAAAGCGCTGCTCAAAGACACCTACCGCCCCATCCTCCCTGAACATCTCTTCACGCTGAAGAAAGCGAGCTTCTATCCCCCGCTGGCCAAGTGGCTGCGCCGCGAAGCATCCCCCCTTGCAGACGCGCTCCCCGATCATCCGCGCATCCGGGAATTCTTCGACGTCGACGTGCTCCGCCGCCAGATCGCCGAGCACAAAGAGAAGCGCGTGTATCGTCTGCACACACTCTCGTCGCTGATCCAACTCGCACACTGGTTCGACACGGTCTATGACGCATAATACGACGTCGCCGGCCTTGGTTCTGCGCGTGAACGAGCTATTTCACGATATGGAAGGCGCTGCCTACGGCGACGTGCATCCTGAAATCTTCGAATCCGAACAGCGCCGCTGGGAACGTCTGCTCGATGTACATGTCGGGAGCCACACGACTTCCATGCGCTGTGTCGATATCGGATGCGGAACCGGATTCGTGTCCGAACTCCTGCTCGCGCGACTACGGAGCGGCGACTCGCTCACGTGCGCAGACATTTCCGAAACAATGCTCAACATCTGCAGGGAGAAATTCTCCGGAAATCAAACGGGCGTCGTGGTGGAAACGCTGAAATTAAAGAATGAGTCGATCAGCCTTCCTGACGCATCGGCGGACGTGATCGCGATGAACTCGGTGCTGCACCATGTACCGGATTCACGGCGCCTCCTGGCCGAGATCGTGCGAGTGCTGAAGCCGGGCGGCATCCTCATGATCGGTCACGAGCCCAACGCACGTTTTTGGCGAAGCAGAGCCATGCGATTCCAATACCGGACTGCACACGCGCTCGTGCCCAAGCGATTGGCGGCGACGATCCTCAAGAAGATCGGCCTCTATGGCAACGCCGTGAAACCCAAGCCCGACGCGTTTTTGGACGAACTCAACGCGCGCCTCTTGGCCGAAGGAACGATCACGACCCCGCTCACGCGCACCGACCTTTCGCCGTTGATCGACGTCCACTCCCCGACCGCCGGAGGATTCCGCTACGACGAAGGGTTTGATCCGTACGCACTGCTCGACGGTTTGCCGATGGAAACGATGCACGTCGAAACGTACAACCACCTCTCGAAAATGAGCGACACTCCGTTCTTGCATCCGTACGTGCGGCTACTCGGGATGCTCCTCCCACGACACGGCGCGACGTTCTTCCTGGCTGCCAAGCGCTCAGCGGCCTGACGGCTCGCACACGTACGTCGTGCCGTACCCGAGATGCCGCAGCACCGGAGCGTCGTCGAACCGCTCGAAGAATTTCGTCAACGGCAGCAGGAACGAGAAGTACGGTTGGATGAACGTGCTCGCGCGTTGGCGGGTGACCTTCAGTCCGCCCTGCTCCAAGAGTTTTCTACCGCGCCACGGGAACCGCCAGATATGCACCAAGTCCGCGCGCCCCGCGTAGCCCTCGTTCACACCTTCCTGCCCCGTGACGAGCGCCCAGAGCACGCGCGCCTTTCCGAGGAGCATTGCATAGGGCAGGCGCCGGTCGAGGAACGTCCAGTACTTGCCTCGCCCAAGGAGCACGAACGCGCAAGGGTTGAGACACGTGGGGATCGCGACGATCACGCCCTTGCGGGCGATGCGGTTGAGCTCGCGCACGCCCTGCACGAAATCCGGGATGTGCTCGAGGACGTGGCTCGAGACGACGTAGTCGAATGACTTGTCCGGAAACGGAAGGTGTTCGATGTCGCCCTCGATGAACGTCGCCGTCACACCCTCGCGCGCGGCGTACTCCTTGCACGCGGCCACGTTGGGTGCCGAGAGATCGGACCCCGTGACGACACACCCTCTCTTTGCCATGCGCATGCTCAGGTCACCCTCGCCGCAGCCGGCGTCGAGCACGGTCGCGCCCACAGGAATCATGTCGGCGATGATCGCGTGCTGGCGGTTGTGGGCGTGGCGCCGGATCGGCGACGTCGCGTTGATGCGCTTGTCGTGGATCGTGTCATGGAGCGTGCGATACGCCTCCTTGTTGGCTTCGGGAGTGGCAAGGGCCATACGGGCATTGTAGCGTGGTGGCGAATGCTATGCTGCGGGATATGCGGATCGTTCTCATGACGCCCGACCTCAGAGGGCGCAGCGGCTGGAGCAGGTATGCGCTCGACCTCGGTCGCGCGCTTGCACAACGCGGCCACGAGCTGCACTGCATCGTCTGCGATGCGAGCGGAAAACCATGGTGCAAAGAGTACGCGGTGCTCCGGCCTCCAACGAGCTATCTCGGGAGCGCACTCCTCTGTTTTTCCCATGCACTGAAAACCAAGCGATTGCTCAAGCGCATCAAGCCCGACATCGTCCACATCATCGCCGAGCCCTACGCGCTGATGTTCCCATTCATGCGCGCCGCGCGGTGGAAGGAAATCCTCACGATTCACGGCACGTACAGCGTAGTACCGCTCCTCATGGGCAGAATGATCCGCATGCTCGCCGAGCGCTACTACCGCCGCATGGACCACGTCATCGCTGTGAGCACCTTCACGAAGAATTACCTGAAGCGCCGCATTCCCAAGCTGGCCGACGTGGCTGACCGCGCCACGGTCATCCATAACGCGATTTCGCTCGATGGCATCGATGCCGATACCGCCCCCCGACCCGCCGATCGCACGTTCTCGATCGTCAGCGTCAGTGGTGTGAAACGCAAAAAAGGCTACCTGCAATCGGTGCGAGCAATCCGCCAGTTCCTCGATGTGCACCCCGTGAAGATCACCTACGACATCGTGGGCAACGACACAATCGACGCCGCATTCACGCGCGAACTGAAAGCAGAAATCGCGACGCTCGACCTCACGGAGATTGTGCGGTTTCGGGGTTCGGTGACGGACGCGGAGCTGGACGGCCTCTACCGCGCAGCGGACCTGTTCTTGCTCCCGTCTCTCCAAGAAGACGACTACTTCGAAGGGTTTGGCCTCGTGTTCATTGAAGCGAACGCGCGCGGCACTCCCGCGATCGGCGGCAACACCGGCGGCTGCCCCGAAGCGATTCAGGAAGAAGTCAGTGGATATGTGTGCGACCCGGAAGACACGGCGGCGTTGTCCGCACGGATCGAGGACGTGCTGATCAAAAACGCCATCGACCGCGGCGCCTGCAGGTCCTGGGCGGAGAAACATGACATCGATACGACCGCTTCCACCATCGAAGCAGTCTATGCGCGCCGATAGCGCGTCTATCTCATTGTCAGAAAAGACCGGTCGGGCTACGGTGGAAGCCCACTTTCGCCTATGAACACCACTCTCGTCACCGGCGCCCCGGGATGGCTCGGCACGCGCCTCCTCGAAGTCCTCACGGACGCTGCGGATCCCTTGCAAAGGTTCTCGATGCACAAAGAACGCCGCGTGAAGGCGCTCGTCCTCCCGAACATCAGCACCACATCGCTCCCGAAGGCAGCCGAACTCGTGCCGGGTAACGTGCTCGACAAAGCCTCGCTCGCGAAGGCGATGGAAGGTGTCGACACGGTGTTCCACCTCGTGGGACTCATCCACCCGAAGAAGATCCAACAGCTGTTCGACATCAACACGACGGGCACACTCAACGTGCTCGAGGCCGCCGCCAAGGCAGGTGTGAAGCGGGTGGTGATGATCAGCTCGAACTCGGCCGCGGGCCTCGGCAAGAACATGAAGGAGAGCGATCCCGCGAAACCATACATGGCCTACGGCCGAAGCAAGCTCCAAGCCGAACAGCACGTGTTGCGGTTCGTCGCCGAGAAAAAACTCGAAGCGGTCATCCTGCGTCCGTGCTGGTTCTACGGCCCCGGTAACGGCCAGCCCGAGCGCCAGCTGCGGTTCTTCCGCATGATCCAAAAGGGCAACCCTATCCTCTTCGGATCCGGCCGCAGCCTGCGGAGCATGAGCTACCTCGATAATACCATCCAAGGCATCCTCCTGGCCGAAAAGACGCCGGAAGCCAACGGCCAGATCTACTGGATCGCCGACGGAAAGCCGTATGAAAGCATCGAAATATACCGCACGATCGCGAAACTCTTCAGCACCGAGCTGAAGCCCCGAAAAATCCCCGGCGTCGCGTCGTTCATCTGCCGCATTATCGATCGCCTGCTGCAGGCTGTCGGCATGTACATCACCGAATTCCACGTGGCAGGCGAGATGGACCGCGACATCGCGTGCGACATCTCGAAGGCGCAGCGCGAACTCGGGTACAAGCCAGAAGTCGAACTGGAAGAAGGCATGCGACGTTCGATCGCGTGGGCCCGCGAGAAGCAGGGCCTGGAAATTTAATCTTCACCACTCATGCACCATCTTATTACGGGCGGCTCGGGATTCTTCGGACAACACCTCATCGAGGCACTGCTCACGCGTGGTGACACCGTCACCATCTTCGACCTCGCGGAATTGGACCCCTCGATGATCGCGCGAGGCGTGAAATACGTGAAGGGTGACATCCGCGATTTACCCGCTCTACAAGCCGCTTTTAAGGGGGTCGACGTCGTCCATCACAACGCCGCCGTGCTCCCCATTTCGCGCTCGGGATCGGTCTTCTGGGACGTGAACGTGCAGGGCACGAAGAACGTCATGCGCGCCGCCGCCGACAATGGCGTGAAGAAAATGCTGAACGTGTCGACGAGCTCGGTCTACGGCATCCCAAAGAGCGTGCCGATCAACGAAGAGACGCCGCTCACCCCGCTCGGGCAGTACGGCTTCGCGAAGGAGGACGGCGAGAAAGCCGTGAAGGAATTCCGCGCGAACAATGCTCTCGACGTGTCGATCGTCCGCCCGCGCACGATCGTGGGCACGGGCCGCCTTGGTATTTTCGGCATCCTGTTCGACTGGGTACGCCGCGGGAAGCGCGTCTACATCATCGACAAGGGCGACAACTTGTTCCAGCTGGTCTCGGCGCCGGACTTGGCCGATGCCTGCGTGCGAATCGCGACGATGCCCTGCAAAAACGAAGACTTCAACATCGGTGCCGACGAGTTCGGCACGGTGCGCGGCGACTTGGAAAAATTGATCGCCCACGCCAAGACGGGCGCCCGCGTGCAACCGACACCCGGACCACTCGTACGCTTCCTCCTCAGCATCGTCGACTGGATGAAGATCTCCCCGCTCGTCGACTGGCACTACAAAACACCCCACAAGCCGTTCTTCTTCGACTGCACGAAAGCCAAGACGATGCTCGGTTGGCAGCCGAAAGATAGCAACGCCAAAGCTCTCTGCGACACGTACGACTGGTACCTTGCGCACCGCGAAGAAGCGTCGAAAACCGGCACGACGCATCGCAAAAGCGTGAAACAGGGTGTGCTGAAAATCCTCAGGGCGTTCTCTTAAGAGCGACGTAATACCGCAACGATCCTCTCCCCCGTTTTCCCATCCCAGAAATCGGGCGTCGTGATATTCGGCTGCACGGGGTCCGCGGCAAACGCGAGGACCGTTTCGCGGTCGGCGGGCATCGCGGGATCGATGAGCACGTTGCTGCCGCAGATGATCGTGACGGGGCGTTCGGTATTGCGTCGAAGCGTGAAGCAGCGCTTCTTGAGGAGTACCGCCTCTTCCTGGATACCGCCGGAATCGGTGACGATGAACGCGGAATCGCTCGCAAGCCGGAGGAACGACACATACGGCTGCGGCTCGAGGAGCAGGACGCTCGGCGGAAGAATCTCTTCGAGGTTGAACCGTTCGAGCGACGCTTTCAGGCGGTGGTGGGCCGGCAGCAGCACCGGGCACTTGGCGGAGACTTCGGCGACGAACGAAAGCACTGAACGCAGCGTCTCGGCATCGTCGACATTACTCGGTCGGTGCAAGGTGGCGATGGCGAAGCGGGACGGCAATCCCGGCGGCAGGACGGCGTCGCGAAGCTTCGGGAGCATGCGCACGAGCGTGTCGATCATCGTGTTGCCGACGAGGAAACACTCGCCGGAAATACCCTCTCCGTCGAGGTGCTCCATGCCCGATTGCTCGGTGCAGAAGAGAATATCCGCCATCCGGTCGACTTCGACGCGATTCAGCTCTTCTGGCATTGTTCCGTCGAACGAGCGCAAGCCTGCCTCGATATGAGCGATGCGGATCCCCACCTTCTTCGCCGCGCGGGCGGCCGCGACAACGCCATTCACGTCGCCATACGCCAAGACAACATCCGGCCTTTCGGCTTCGAGCACGGGCACGAGTGCCTCGGTCGTGCGGTCGATCACCTCCTCGCGCGTCCCGCCATGAATGCCAAGGTTCACGGTCGGCAGGCGGATATCGAGCTGTTCAAAGAACACATCGGAAAAAAGCGGATCGTAGTGCTGCCCCGTGTGCACGATCACATGTTCGACATCGGAAAACTGCGGAAGGCGGCACGCATGGTCGATCGCCGCGAGTTTCACGAAGTTGGGGCGGGCCGATGCGACACTGAGGAGCTTCATGATCGGCGCGATGGTACACCATCGAGGATCCTCGCCATGCGCTCTTGCCACGTGTGGCGCTTCACCAAGGCTGCCGCGGCAGCCGCGCGTTCCGCCGCTTTCTCGGGGTTATCGGCAATCCATTCCAGCGCCTTCACGAAGCTCTTCGTGCTTCCCGGCTCGCAGAACACGACTTGCGCCGTGACCACGTTGTTGCCTTTGGGTTTGATGTGGACCAGGTTTCTGCCGACGATGTGCACCTCGGCCTTCGAGGGATCGGTCGTGATGTTCCCGCCGAAAGCGCAGTCCGAGCGAGGAGGTTTGAGGACCTCGCCTGGCCGTATGGTGTACTCCCTCGCAGGCACCGTGCACCCTCCTTGCAGAGGAGTGCCTCCGGTGACTCGTGT
>CAYGDM010000005.1:0-30492 GCA_964348685.1 uncultured Candidatus Peribacteria bacterium
GTTTTGAAACTCGGAACACAGCTGCGCGGCGAGCGTCTTGTTGTGGGCAAGCACGAGCGTCGGGCGCTGCACCTGCTGGATGATGTTGGCCATCGTGAACGTCTTGCCCGTGCCCGTCGCGCCGAGGAGCGTCTGGTGCTTCTCGCCGGCCGTCACGCCCTTGATCAGCTTTTCGATAGCCTTCGGCTGGTCGCCGGTCGGTTCGAATTTCGAGACGAGCTTGAAGGGGAGCTGCTTCATGTGACTCGGTATTGTAGCGCATCCGACGACCCCCTCCAATGGAAGGAAGGCTTTTACCCCATGAAATCAACGCCCGAATCCCTTGTTTTTCGGCTTGAGGAGGGATGAAATGCCCCTCCTCCATGGAATACATCGTTGATCCGACGGTCGTGTACAAAGACCCCGCGTTCAAAGGCGCGAGGAAAAACATCGCGGGAGTGCTGCGAAACATCCCGGAAGAGCATTGGAAGAAAGACGGCGAAGAAGACAGGAAGATCGCCTTGCTGCGAAACGCGCGCTCGTCGCACATTCGCTTCGCGCTGTTGAACGGCAATCGATCGGAAGAGGGTGAGAAAGACGGCATCGTCGAAATCAGCGTGATGGCGCAATTTTCCAACATACTAAACAGGCCGCTCGCGCCGCACGAAATCCGCAACATGCCCCAACTCGCCGACGAGCCCGTGGAAAAAACGATCGATCCCGATTGGAGCAGTGAGCTCCTGCGAGAGTTGTCGGAGAGGGAGATCGTCGCCGCCCTGTGCGCCGCATACTCCAACCGCGCGAAGAGGCTCGTGCGCGAACTGGAACGGGGCGGTTTCGGAAACCGCGACATCCAACGCCGACTCGCGTTGATGGAAGAACGCTGCGCCGCCGCGATCGAGCGCTTACTCCCCAAACCACCGGAAGAAATCCGGCTGCCATGGCCGCCGGAAGGTCCGCCGAACAAGGAAGACATCGACGACGCATGGGACATGATGGCGGACGTGGCACGCGAACTCGTGAAGGAAGCGCATCCGGATCACGAAACGAGGGCATTCGTCGACTCGCTCGGGGCAGACTCGTTTTTCGTGAGCCTCATGACATACGAGGAAAAGACCGAAGAAATCATGGATGCGATAACGCCACAGGAGGACGCCCGGCCGACGTTCGCGCCGGACGACGAGCACGGGGAAGGAAACGACGACGATGACACGACGTGGAACGACGACCACGGCGACGTGGCGATGCAGGAACCCGTGTACGACGAAAACACCGAGTTCTTCATCTCGATGAAATTCGAACGAAAATGGAATAAAGAGAGCGAGAAGTGGCCGACCATCCTGAGCAATCGTTCACAAACCGTCTTCATTCCCGACATCACGGCGATGAACGTCATAGCGGCGCTGCCGCCGGAGGCCCGAAAAACGATCGCCGATGCGCTCCTCTTCAAGCTCCTCGAAAAAATCATCAACGAAGAGGCGGAAGACGAAGAGGAAGACGGAGGAGTGCATCCCGCATGGCGCACGACGTTTAGGGAGGGAACTGCGGACATCCTCGAAAATTGCGTTAAACTCCAAGATTTATATATCCGACTCGTCACGATCGGCGTCACGCCCGACGACGTCATGTGATCTTGTCCTCCGCCGTGCCGCGTGCTCCACTGTTCAACTATGGCCCATGACACGTTCGACGACCGGGACAAACCCTATGACTGGCTCGATCGGGCATATCCATACAATTTGGAGGAAGGAGACTATGCGACAGGAGTACAAAACTTTTCTCGAGCGATCTCCAGACTCAGCGTGTCCGCACGCGCAATCATGCGCCAGAAAAGGTGGGACGCTCAAAGCAACGTACTCATCGAGTTGGACGTCATACCCGACAGCGGTTATTGGAGTTTTTCGACGCAGCTCGCCTATCTAGCGCGATATGAAAACCGACCCGCTGCGGCACAACGCAAACGCACGCCCACATGGGATTTGGGGAATAAAGGAATTGAAACGCATGCCATCGTAGACGTGCCGGACGATATCGTCAGCGGCGCGCTCCTCTCCATCCATCAAGACAGCCGTCGCAGCCTTCTGAAAGGACTGTGCTACAACCGGCTGCAAGTCCTCTGCAGAAACGTCGATTGCGAGAACGTTCCGGAAGAAGTGGAATCGCTGCAAAAAATGATCGCAGACGCCTACAGGGGCATCATGCTGGGAGAAACGCATCCGGGGTTCGACGCGGACGGCGTTACGACGAAGCCTCAATCAGGTACCATGCCACGCAATGATCGACCTCTCTGACCTCCGAGCCCGGCCCGACGCATACAAGGAAGCTGCTAAGAACAAAGGAGTGAAATCCGACGTGCACGGGTTTTTGAAACTCGACGAAGAGCGTCGCGAGCTGCAACAGAAGGTCGAAGCCATGCGCGCGGAACGCAACAGCGTGAGCAAGTCCGTGCCGCAGATGCAGGGCGACGAGAAGGCGAAGACGATCGCCGCGATGAAGGAGCTCGGCGATACACTGAAAGCGAGCGAAGAAAAACTGACGACGATCGAAACGGAGTGGAACGCGCTCTACCTCACGATCCCGAACCTGCCGCTGCCCGAAGTCCCGGTCGGCCACAGCGAAGAGGAGAACGTCGTGATTCGCGAAGTCGGCGAGAAAAAAAAATTCACGTTCCCCGTGAAGGACCACATGGCGCTCGGCACGGTGCTCGACATCATCGACGTCGAGAAGGCCGCGATCGTGAGCGGCTCGCGCTTCGCGTACTTGAAAGGCGATGCCGTGCGCATGCAGATGGCGATCATCCAACTGACGTTCGATACGCTCGCCGACGAAAAAACCCTCGCGTCGCTCATCAAGAAGCACAAACTGAACGTCGCCGCGAAAGCGTTCGTCCCGATGCTTCCGCCCGTGATCATGCGCCGCGACGTGATGGACCGCATGGACCGCCTGCAGCCCGAAGACCAGCGCTACCTGCTGCCGGAAGACGGCCAGGTGCTGATCGGTTCGGCCGAACACACGATGGGCCCCTACTACATGGAAGAAACGATCCCGGAGGAGAATCTCCCGATCCGCTACGTCGGCTACTCGTCGGCCTTCCGCCGTGAAGCCGGCACCTACGGCAAGGACATGGGCGGCATCCTGCGCGTCCACCAGTTCGATAAATTGGAGATGGAATCGTTCACGACGGCCGAGACCGGCGCGGAGGAACAGAAGCTCATCGTCGCGATCCAAGAGCACCTCGTAGGACTCCTCGGCGTGCCGTACCGCGTGCTACAGAAGTGCACCTACGACATCGGCAAGCCGAACGCCAACGGCCTCGACATCGAGTGCTGGGTGCCGTCGCAGGAGACGTACCGCGAGACACACACGAGCGACTACATGACCGATTACCAAGCGCGCCGCCTGGGGACGTATTACAAGGGGCCGGAAGGCAAGAAGCTCGTGCACATGAACGACGCGACGGCCTTCGCCATCGGCCGCATCCTCATCGCGATCCTCGAGAACCACCAGAACGAGGACGGGTCGGTGACGATCCCCGAAGCGCTGCGGCCCTACATGGGAGGCCAAAAAATGATCGTAAAGCGGTAAAAAGACCGATTTTGCCAGAATCGTGGAAAAGGATCATGCTATGCATACCGATCCTTGCACTTCGCGGGCGGGACTTCTCCACGGGAAAGGGATATCTCATGTTCTTTTTCGTTACCAGGAACATCATGCTCTTCATTATCGGCATGGTGCTCCTCTATGTGTGCGATCTGTTGTTCTCGGCATCGTATCGATACTCACTACGATCCACGGGAACATTCGGCGGACGCCCCCACTCGGGCGCTTCGCTCGGGTACAAAAAATTAAGTCGATCGTACGCAATGTGGGGAACAATCTGCGCGATTCCCACCCTGCTCTGCTTCATCAGGCTTATCCAGCACCTGATCTTCTGAAGCGCGTGCATGATCGAACATGGGTGCAACCTCCGCGTTGCACCTTTTTATACGCGCTTGGAAAAACGTTCGATCATCGCACGCATCACGCTGATGAATCGCTTGCCTTTTTTGTCCACCTCATAGGTGCGGCCCACGTACCGATCATCCATATCCCTGAGCTGTGCGATGGTGAGCTCCCCCATGCCGGCCGGACAATACGCATGCGGACCCGCCTTGATCGACCACAACTTCGCCATGAACAGCCCGCGCTCGACGTCGGGTTCCTGCAATTCGAATTTCGCCATTTCCAAGACCGCTTTTATCTTCTCCGTGCCGCGCTTTCCGATCCGCTGAATGCGAAGGAAATGCGGATCGGCGAAATACACGAGTTCCCGAGGCGAGAGCCCAGCGAACCTGAGCGCGCACTGCGGATCGGCGCCGCCGATCTTCTTCCAAAAAATATTCGACTGCTCGTCGAACCCCACGTCGACCAGGTCAAATTGATCCCGTAATTCCGCGGACAATTCTCGCAAACGTTCCGCCGCTACGCGCTGAGCATCTTCATGGCCGCTCCATTGCACCTGCTCGACCGTCAGGTTCATGGCATCGGCAGCGTAGGCCAGGTCTTTGGAATGATTGGGATTCATGCGGTTGGCTAGGCTACCATGGATCTATGCTCTCTTTGAACGACATCCTCAAGGTTGCAAAATTCGAGGCTCAATATGGCAAAAGCGAAGCAACCTTCAGCCCCCAATGGAATGAGGACCAGCGCGGCCCCGAACAGACGTTCAGCCCGTCGTGGCATGAAAACCAGCAAAGAATCCATAAAACGATCGATGAAGCACGGGACGCCTTGGGCGCCGCCCACAAGCTGCCAACGGACGGTCCTGATGTAGAATAACCGCGTGACCGACCCCCTCTTCCTCATCGCCGACGACAGCGTCGAAAAAACAAAGCTCCTTCTGGCGGCCATCCACGCCGCGGAATGGGATATCGAAGTGGCGACCGCCGCGACGACGGAAGAAGCGTACGTGATCATGCGCAAGCGCCGCGTCGATTTCGCGTTCATCGATTACTACATCCCGAACGACAACGGCCCGCACCTGATCGAACGCCTGAAGAACCGCAACTGGGACGCGCGCGTGGCGCTTGTGAGCAGCAGCAAGAAACCGTCGAACCTCAAAGAGGCGATCGACGCCGGCGCGGAAACGACGATCTGCACGTCGGACGCGGCGCACGTGGTGGCAGCACAACTCGATACGCTGCTAAAGGAGTGGATGGCGAGCCAATGAACGTTGTCATGGTTCGACGAACTCACCATGACAACGACGCGTGTCAGCCTGAGTCCGTCGAAGGCTGACGAGGTATACTACATGCATGAAGATTCTTTTCACCCGCTTCCCGCTTGAAAGCATCCCCGACGGGGGAGCGGAGCGACAGGTGATCGCATTGGCGACGGGTTTGGCGGAACGAGGGCATGCGGTGTCGTTCGCGGGCAGCTGCGAGGCTTTGACGCCGGAATTCCGAAGGGCGAATCTCCCGGTCGTCGATCTCAAGATCGGTCCGCCGCCCGTCTCAAAGTTCGCGATCGCGCGGTTCATGCTGAAGAAGAAAACGATGAAGAGCGACCTCGAAACGATGCTCGCGGGATTCAAGAAATTGGACGTCATCGTCATGCTTAGCCTCACGGAAAAATTGCTCCTGACCGACATCGCGGCGAAGCGCGGGGTGAAGGTGATCTGGATCGAACACGATCCTGTCGGAAAGTGGCTCACGAAGAACCCATGGCTCAAGCTCCTCAAAAAACAGAGCCAATACGCGACGACAGTGACCGTCTCGGACTTGAGCCGCGTGCAGTACCTAGGCATGGATTGGCACCCCAAGAAGACCGTCGCGATCACGAACGGCATCGCGGACAGCTGGTTTAAAGAGAAGCCGAACACGCGCACGCCGAGCGATACTCTCCACCTCGGATACGTCGGTCGCCTCGCGGAAGAAAAAGGTATCGACCTCCTTTTGAAAGCGGTCGCGAACGCGGACCACGTGACGCTCGATATCGTCGGCGACGGACCGGAGGAATCCTCGCTCAAAAAACGCGCGGACCGCCTCGGCCTCGGGCACCGTGCACGCTTCCTGGGACGGAGAAAAGACGTCGCGGATTTCTACCGCCAGATCGACGCGCTCGTACTCCCGTCACGCGAGCCGGATCCCTTCGGGATGGTCGTCGCGGAAGCGATGGCGATGGGCGTGCCGTGCCTCATCACCGACGCGTGCGGCATTGCGGCTTGCCTCCAAGCGGCGAGCGATGTCCTCGTGGTAGAACGAGACAATATCCACGCGCTCTTAAAGGGGATACAACAGCTGCAGGATGCGAAAAAACTCACCTTGATTAAGGCTGAGGTTAGAAGGACCGCGAAACAACAATTCGCCGTTTCGACCATGGTCGATCGGTACGAAACATTGTTCACTGGGACTTCCCCCAGATAACACATGCTCCTCGCTTCCATTGCCATCGCCGCGCTGCCGCTATGGCAGTCTTCCATGCACGAGAACGACCTCATCCGCCGCACGTTTGTCGACCCGATCGACGCACTATCGATCGATCTTCCGTACAGCACGGCGACCGCCGACGTACGCGGGATGATGAACAACGGCTCGTGGAGCGACTGGGAAACGCTGGAACTCGACGACGAACAACAACCGGGGCTTCTGGAATCGAGCCTCGTGATGTTTCCGGACGATGTGTCGACGATCGAACTGCGCGGAGATGCGGCGCACGGACATGTGCATCCGATCCGCATCGACGATGCGCCCGTGTCGTACAAGCTCGCGAGCCTCGTCTCGCTCGGCACGCCGAAGATCCTCTCACGCGAAGATTGGGGCGCCGACGATGAACTGCTCTACGTGGATAACGAACACGTCGCGCCCTCCCAGAACCCGTCGGAATCCACGAACGATAACGGGACGACGCCAGCGCCATCCACGGCTAACCAACGCGAAAAAACCTGCGCAGACATGCAGCGCGACCACCCGGATGAATTCAAGACCGTGAAAAAAACGACGACGGGCGACAACGGACGCGAACTTCGATGGGCGCACACGTACAGCAAGGACATCGACCTGCTCGTCGTGCACCACACGGCGGTGGCGGTCGGCGGCGACGACCGTAGCGGCGTCGAACGCGTCCGCGCGATCTACCAATATCACGCCAATAACCGCGGCTGGGGCGACGTCGGGTACCACTATCTCATCGACGAAGACGGGCAAATCTACGAAGGCAAAGCAGGCGGCGAGTACGTGGTGGCGGGCCATGCGTACTGCAACAACGTGAACACGATCGGCATCGCGCTGCTCGGCAACTTCGAAGTCGAGAAGCCGGGCCAAGCCCAAATGAAGGCCCTGCAGTGGCTTCTAGATGATCTCGGCGACACGTACGACGTCGACCTCAACGACAACGCGACCTACCACGGCGAGATGTTCTCGTCGCCCATCGTGGGCCACGGCGATCTGCTCTCCACGAGCTGCCCGGGCTTCTACGTCGCCAAGACACTCTCGCAGGTCCGCACGAACGTGGAGAGCGGCGACCTCGACGCGTCGATCTCGTTCCCGAAGAAACCGACCTCGTCGAAATCGTCGAGCAAGCGTTCGACGAGCAGCCGTACGGCATCATCACGTTCACGTGCGACAAGCACCGCCGCATCGTCGCGGCCCAGCGTGCGCGAAGGAATCTCGGTCTTGGGCGATAGCACGATCGGCGGGCGGCCCGGCGGCGAGATCCCGTTCAGCGTGCGCTACACGACCGGTAGCAAAGGCATGACCGCGGGCGCGCGCATCGCGGAAGTGGAGCGCTCCGACCAAGCGATCGGCATGTGGCAGCTCATCGGTGGCGTCTACGAACCCGTACGCGGGCATATCATCACCGAGACGTCCGTCCCGCGGAACTCCACCGTCGCGATCCAGATGAAGCTGCAGATCCCGCTGGGACGCGAAGATGAGTGGATCGAAATCGGTGGCGCGAAGTACATCATCCGCCCGTCCGGCCGCGCCACCGCGCCCGGTACCGCCGCATCGTCCGTCCGCTCCACACGGTCGTCGTCCTCGAGCGTCAGCTTCTCGCGGCGCCCGGCATCGGTCCGTTCGACGGCATCGTCGAAATCATCCGTCCGCTCGAGCAGCGCGCGTTCCAGTAGCAGGAGCAGCCGCAGCGCGATCTCGGACCGCGGACCCATGATCAAAATCCGCCTCGAATCGCGCGATGGAGCCCTCGCTTCGTGCAGCGACGCGGACCTCGACGCACTCCAATCGCAGTACCGCGGCACGCTGAAGTGCGTCGACATCGACGGCGACGCCGCGATCATCAACACGGTCGCGATGGAGGATTACTTGATGGGCCTCAGCGAAGAACCCGACACTGAACCGTACGAAAAGCAGCGCGCCTTCGCGATCGCCGCGCGCACCTACGCCGCGCACTACATGGGCACGACGTACCGCAAATTCCCGGGCAAGCCGTACGACGGTAGCGACAGTCCGGCGATCTTTCAGAAGTACACGGGTAAAAATTTCGAGAACAACAACCCCCGCTGGCTCGACGCGGTGGAAGACACGGCGAACATCGTGCTGACCAAAGATGATCAGATCATTCGCCCGCCGTACTTCAGCAGCGACGACGGCCGCACGAAAGCGCCGAGCGAGATCGGGTGGGGGAGCTTCCCCTTCGCGGAGATCTTCACCTCGAAGCCGGACCCCTGGTGCGAAGGGATGGATAACCGCGGCCATGGAGTCGGCATGAGCGGCTGCGGCGCGGAAGGCCAGGCCAACGAAGGCGCGACCGGCGAAGAAATCCTGGAGTACTACTACCCAGGAACACTCCTGCAAGCCATTTCAAAGGTGCTCGACTGAGGAGCGTTGACTTCGTTGCCGTTCGGAATACGGTACCCCTCCTATGAAAAACGCATTGACCCGACAAGAAGCAGAACCCTTCCGCGAAAAGCTCGTCGCATTGCATCAGCGTCTCAAAGAAGAGAACCCTTCCGAAAGTATCAGCTCGCTCGCGCAGTCGACGCAAACGGCGACGGAAAACGAAGAATCATCGTCGCTGAACGAATCATCCGACGTGCTGACCATCCTCAGCGGCAATCACGAAGCGATGCTGCATGACGTGGACGCGGCGCTTCTGCGCATCACGAAAGGAACCTACGGACGGTGCCTCGAGTGCCTGGGAAAAATCCCGAAGGAGCGCTTGAACACACTCCCGTACGCCGAGCATTGCTACCCGTGCCAAAACGAAATCGATAACGAAGAAAGCCCTCGCTAATACCTCTTTACCGCACGCACGCCAGTATCGACGTCGTCTCACTGGCCACGGCCGTTTCGCCCAGCGTGAGGCGCAGGGTCGCGCTCATCCCGGCCACGATGGCCACGGAGAGGATCATGCCGGCGAGGAGATTGCGGGTGTCTTGAGCCATACAAACATTCGTTATAACCATGAATACGAATAAGTCGACGTTTCGTTACACAAAATCTTACGAAAATTGTAAAGTACCCTCCTTATGGAGAGATTAAGGAGCAACGGGTCGATTCTTCCGGTATTCACGACGACCGAAGCGAGCGCGCTGACGAAGGTCAGCGTCCCTCGGCTCATACGCGCGTGCTCGGCGGGAAAAATCGCAGGCTACACGGTGCCATACTCGGACCAATGGCACATTCCCGCACGGGAACTCATCGCGTTCTGCCTCTCCCGCCACCTTCCTCACCTTGTACCGAGCTCGCGGGAAATCCTCATCGTTACGAACGACGACATCCGCGAACGCGTCCGCGCTCTCCTTGAAATGGCTCTCGATTCCGTGACGATTTTCGTCGGAACGCCGGACGAAACCGACGCGATCGAGGGGCTGCAGGAAGCGAAACCCGTGCTCGTGACGTATCGGCAGGGTGACGGCACGAAACATTACCCACATCATCACCGCGTGTCAGCGAACGGCGAGACGATCCTGCAGCACATACGGCAAGACACGCTCCTGCGTTGCGACGTGTACGAAGGCAACGGCCACGCGAAAATAAACGTTTGAACTTCTTAGGCCGCTTTCTCCCACGGACGCTGGTAGAACGGCTGCTGCGTCGGTTGCTGCAGCATCTGAATCACGTACGCACGACTGTCACCGGCCAGTTGCGTAATAGTCTTCCAGTTTTCCGATGAAAGCAGTTCCGGTCTCGTACGCGCAATAAGCTCCAAATGTTCCGGACTATCAAGATACGGAGGAGTCTTTCGCATGTGCAAGTGAGGAGGATAGGACTCACGCTACTCCCTGGAAAATCGCTCATGCAAGAGATTTTTGAGAAGCGTATAGTCGGACGCATATGAACGACGCCCAGCCGCTGACCGCCTCCTCTCCGTTTTCCCTCGTGATTTTCGGCGCGTCGGGCAACCTCGCGAAACTGAAACTCTACCCCGCGCTGGCGTCGCTCGCCGCGGGCGGCCGTCTGCCGGAACAGTACGCCATCGTCGGCTTCGCGCGAACGGAAATGAACGACGAGGTCTTCCGCGCGACGGTACGCGAATCGGTGGAGGCGGCGGGCACCGCGATCGACGCGAAGACGCTCGACGCGTTCCTGGAACACGTGTCGTACCAACAGGGCGGCTACGACGAAGCCGCTGCCTACGCGACGCTCGAAAAGAAACTCGAACGCATCGAGAAAGGCTGGGAGAAAACCGTGCGCATGGCGTACCTCTCGATCCCGCCGACGGCCTTCGTCGACGTCATCGAAAACATCTGCTGCACGGGCATCCGCAAAGGCGAGTTCCGATGCATCGTTGAAAAGCCCGTGGGCCACGACCTCGCGAGCTACGAACAAATTCGCGACGCGCTCATGGCGAGCTTCACGGAAAACGAAGTGTTCCTGCTCGACCACTACCTGGGCAAAGAAGCCGTCCGCAACGTGTACTACCTGCGCTATGCGAACCCGGTCCTAGAACGCCTCTTCAAAAATACGCTCATTCACCACGTCGAAATCACCGCATCGGAAACGGTCGGCATCGAAGGCCGCGCCGGATACTTCGAAGCCGCGGGGACACTCCGCGATTTCTTCCAGAACCACATCCTGCTCATGGCCGCACTGCTGACGATGGACCTGCGCGAGAAGGAAGACGGGTTCCGCGAGAGCCGCGCCGCCGCGCTCGAACAGTTCTACCTGCCCCCGGCAGCCGAGATGGCCGACAACGTACTCCAAGGCCAGTACGGCGGCGGTATCGTGAACGGGGAGCCGGAAGTGGCCTACCACGAGGAAGACGGCGTACAGGAAGGCTCCCGCACCAACACGTTCATCGCGCTGAAGCTGCGCACGCGAAGCACGCACTTCGAGGGCGTGCCGTTCTACATCCGCACAGGCAAACGTCTCAAGCGTCGCGAGACGCGCATCACGCTGCAATTCCAGGAAGTCTTCCCCGTCGGCGCGGGCAGCTCGCCCAACCGCCTCGATATCATCCTGCAAGGGGAGGCCGGCATGAAGTTCCACCTGCAGACGAAAGTGGGAGGCACCGAACCGCGCTTCCGCCCGCTGCTCATCGAAGACCCGCTCGAAGTCACGGGCGACGTCCTCTCGGAACACGGCCTGCTCCTGCTCGAAGCGATGCACGGCAAGCAGCAGTGGTTCCTGAGCTTTCCGGAAGTGCACACGGCGTGGAGCCTCGTCGACCCGATCCAAGCCTACCTCGACAAGAAAGACACCCCACTGATCCGCTACCCCGGCGGCGTCGAGATCCCGCACGAGGCCGTCGAATGGATCGCAAAAGACGGGGTTCAATGGTATCCATGACGCATATGAAAGCAGCACTCGTCCCCACCAACACGCACGATGAATTCGTGAACGCCGCCGCGACCGTACTCGAACGCGCGATCGTCGTGGCGATCGAGGAGAAAGGGAAGTGCGTGCTCGGCCTCTCCGGCGGATCAACGCCGGGGCCGGTCTACGCGCTCCTTGGGCGCAAGCGCACGATCGACTGGGACAAGGTCCACGTCTTCCTCGTCGACGAACGGTGCGTGCCCTCAGACGACGACCGCAGCAATCAGAAGCTCGTCGAAGAAACGTTGCTGAAACACGCGGGCATTCCCGATTTACAGCGTCATTTCCCCGATACCTCACTGCCCCCGGGCGAAGCAGCGCGGAAGTACGACTACGATCTGCGACAACTGCTCGCGGATGACGGCCCGGACGTCGTGACACTCGGCATGGGCGACGATGGCCACATCGCCTCGCTCTTCCCGCCGCTCTCGACGGCGGAGCTTCAGGCCGCCGAATACGCCGTCTCCACGAAGACGCCGCTGAAAGACGACGGCACGCCGCGATTCCCAGTCCTGGACCGCATTTCGACGACGCTCACACTCCTGCGCATTTCGAGCACGAAAGTCTTCCTGCTGAGCGGCGAACAAAAGAAAGCAGTCTGGGAACAGACCTCGCGCCTCGGCACCGACGCCCTGCGCTGGCCGGGCAGCCTGCTGTTGCACCATGCGATTGCGGTGACAAAATGGTAGTCATGGTTCGTGGCTCACGGCTGCGGCCGTTCGCACCTCACCATGACAACGGAACAACATGGCATGCGGCGCTTTTGTCATGGTGAGGTGCTTTTGCCAGAGCAAAAGCCACGAACCATGACGCACTCATGCCATCGTCTCCAAGTCGACGACGTATTCGACGAGCGTGTCCGACACGTAGGCCGCGTCCAAACGGTAGCCGCCGTCGTACCCGTTCTTGTGCACCCACCTACGCGCGGCGCGCACCATGTGCCGGCGCTTCTTCCAGGTCATATTGAGCGACGGGTGATAGTCACGTCCGTTACTGCGCATTTTCACTTCGACGAAGGCGATGCATTTATCGACGGGATCGAACGCGACGATGTCGATCTCATCGCGGCCGAGGCGCACGTTGCGATCGAGCACACGCATGCCTTTCCGTTCGATATGCCGCACGGCGAGCAATTCACCCTTCGAGCCGCGAACCTGCGATACGTGCCCTGATTCGTAGTGCATAGGCCTGTTGTACCATAGAGGTGTACACATGTACACCCTTTTCACTAGACGCAGACACAAAGGTGAACGATAGTACACCTACTTTCTTTTTCTTATGCTCACACAACTCACATCCTTCGCCACGATCGGCCTCCAATCGGAGCGCATCACGGTCGAAATCGGTTCCGCCCCCGGCGAGAGCGGCATCACCATCGTCGGCCTCGGCGATACCGCCGTGCAAGAGAGCCGCCAGCGCGTGCGCATGGCGCTCCGCTCGAGCGGCTACAAACTGCCGACCGGCCGCAGCGTCACCATCAACCTCGCGCCAGCGGACCTCAAGAAAGTCGGCCCGCGCTACGACCTGCCGATCGCGCTGGGGCTGCTTTTGGCGCACGAAGAAATATCACTCCCGGACGACGCGCTGAAAAGCACGGCAATCATGGGTGAACTTTCGCTCGACGGCGGCCTCCGCCACGTCACGGGTGTCCTCTCCGCGGCGATCGCATGCCGCGAGCATGGCATCAAAACGCTCATCGTTCCCGCGGTGAACGGCGCCGAAGCATCGCTCGTGCCGGACGTGCGCATCATCGCGGCCGAGAACGTAAACGACCTCCTCGCGATCCTGAAAGGAGAGAAAGAACCGTCTGTATTCGACCCCCCGGCGGCGCGCGCCACGATGAACGAATCGTCGATCGACTTCGCCGACATCCGCGGCCAGGAACAAGCGAAACGCGCACTCGAAATCGCCGCAGCGGGCGGCCACAACGTCCTCATGAGCGGCGCGCCGGGATCGGGCAAAACTCTCCTCGCCCAGGCGCTGCGTGGCATATTGCCGCCCCTCTCATCCGAAGAATCACTGGAAGTCACGCAGGTGTACTCCGTCGCCAATCTCCTCACGACGGAAACTCCTCTCATCCAGCAACGCCCGTTCCGCGCGGTGCACCACACCGCCAGCGGCGTCTCGCTCGTTGGTGGCGGCCAAATCCCGGGCCCCGGCGAGATCAGCCTCGCGCACAGGGGCGTCCTATTCCTCGATGAAGTCGCGGAATTCCCGCCGAACGTCCTCGACGTGCTGCGGCAACCCTTGGAAGACCGCCGCGTGACGATCAACCGCGTGCAGGGGAGCGCCACCTACCCGGCCGACGTGCTGCTCGTAGCGGCCATGAACCCACCCCAGCACTCCACCACGACGCAGGCCGTCATGAAGCGCCGCATCAGTGCGCCATTCCTCGACCGCATCGACCTGACGATCGACGTCCGCCCCGTGGCGCTCGAAGACCTCTCGCAGCGCGCCGTGCGCACTGGCGAGACCACGGAAGTCATTCTCAAGCGCGTCGTCACCGCGCGAGAACTCCAACGGAAGCGCTTCGCCGGGATGAAGATCAGCACCAACAAAGAAATGAGCATTCGCGATCTGCAGAAGTTCTGCCCGCTCGACGACGCCTCGGAAACGCTCCTCCGCCAGGCCGCCGGCAAGCTCGGCCTCTCGGCCCGCAGCTACCACCGCGCCATCAAGGTCGCGCGCACGGTGGCCGACCTCTCGGGCAGCGAAACGATCACGCCCGCGCACGTCGCCGAGGCGCTGCAGTACCGCCAGCCGATCGGGTTGGAATAAGTGTCACCCTTCGTCAGGCTCACGTCATGGTTCGAGGCTTTTGCTCTGGCAAAAGCACCTCACCATGACAAAAGTGCCGCATGCCATGTTGTTTCGTTGTCATGGTGAGGTGCGAGCGGCCGCAGCCGCGAGCCACGAACCATGACTACTTGGTGATGGTCCACGTGACGTTCCCCCCGAACGGCACGTCTTCTTCTATCCACGAGAATTGTCCGATCTCGTCGGACCATGTGAACGTTCCTGGCTGGCCGATCATTCCGCGGCTTTCCATCTCCACGAAGAGGCTTCCGTTGCCAGAGCCGAGCACCGCGAGATCGGCGTAGACAGACACGTTCAAACCCGATGCGGGAACGTTCGTGAGATTCTCCGGCAGCACGCCGCAGGTCACGTAGATCCTCTCGAGCTTCTCAAGACCGCAGTCGACGAAGCTGTTCTTCGCCACGTCGCCGATACGCACGTTCGATACGTTCACATTCGCCGCGGTCATGATCAATTCGACGCTCTCGATCGAGAGCGTGGCACCCGTCGCTGTGTCGGACTCCAACCGAAACGACGCGATTTGGCGCTGCTCGCCGGCTTGGATCGTACCTATCATCGGAAGTGTGCTTACAGCGCGCGTCAACGTAGCGAACGACGTCTGATGGACCGGGTACACCTGGTTGTCCGTGAAAAGATACTTCGCGTTACCGGTCGTCTGTCCTTCGGTTTGGATCTGGAAACTTTCGACTTCAACCAACTGGTTCGAGCCGCCACCGCCGCCGAACGGATACATGTCGAACGCGATGCCGACCTTCACCGACTCATTCGCAGGGAAGACGTAGGTGCTGTCGGGCGTGAGCGCTTCCCATTTATCGTCGTCATCATTGTCGTTCAGCGCGAGCTTGAGCTCGGTGATGACGTCGCCGTCTTTGTCCACGAGGTAGACGTTGTCGATCGGAGTGACTTTGTTGCGCAACACGAAGCGTACGAAACGGAGGATGGACGCTTCGTCGGTGCTGATAACCGTACCGCCCAAGATGAGCGGCGAACGTTCACCCGCGAGGATAAAGCTGCTCTTAGCGGGGAACAGCGCAACCGATGAACGCGACGAGGAGGAAGATGAAACGGAAGACGAAGAGGATGAAGAGAACGACGACGAAGAAGAAACGGATGAGGACGATGCGGACGATTCGCTCTCGAAATCACCGCGCTCCGCGTTGCGATACGCATCGAGTTCGCCCGCGGCTTCCGCGACGAAGGCAGCCGCGAACCGGGCCATTTGACCGCGGGTCAGCGATTGATCCGCGCTCACGCCGTCCAGCTCCACGCCGTGCTCGGCGGCGGCTTTGAGATAACCCGTGTACCACGCCCAACGTTCGTTCGGGGCTGGTTCGGGAAGCGTGTAGCCGGCGAGTTCCACCAAGATCTTCGCGGCTTCGGCATAGTTCACGTCGCGTTCGGCATGAAAGAGACCGTCGGGGTTTCCCTGCACAATGCCGTCAATTTCGGCACGGCAGACGTAACGACTGAACCACGCGCTTTCCGGAACATCGGGGAAGCAATTGCGGGAATCGCCTTCTCCCACGCCGACATCCATGGCGAGGAGGGCGATCTTCGTGAACTCGGCGCGGTTGAGGGTACGCTTCGCGGCAAAGCTGCCATCAGGATTGCCCGAAATGGCGTCGATGTCCGTGAGAACGCTGATCGCGGCGCGCTCGGCGATCGAAAACCGCGAGGCATCCGTGTATTCGTCGTCGCCGTGCTGGAAATCCAACGCGAACGCCGCGGCGGGAAGAACGAGGAATAACGTTGCGAGTGCGGTGCGCTTCATAGGGCCTGAGTATAGCACCATCGCGATGCTCCATGGCTAGATGCGCAAAAAAGACGTAGATTATTCACATCTTTTCCTCCTTCCTATGAACCAGAACTCCTGGCTCTACTCCGATTCATTCCTCAGGCGCGCGTTCGCGATCTGGGGACACTACTTCGTGGCGAACCTGATCATCGGCGCGTGCGTGGCGGTCATCGCGTTCATCGTCGCAATCACATTCGGCATGACGTTCTCGAGCATGACGTCTGTCACCGGCGAGCAGCCCACGGTGAACGTCGAAATCGGACGATAATATGAGATAGTGAACATCTCCGTGGCCCCGTAGTTCAATGGATAGAACGACCCTCTCCTAAGGGGTAAATGCAGGTTCGATTCCCGCCGGGGCTACCATTCGACTCGATAAGCGCATGCTATCCTGCGCGCATGGACAACAAAGACATCGCGCAGATGAAGATCAATGAAACGGGCCCCGTACCGGGCGCCACATTCCGCCACTACAAAGGCGGAGAATACGAAGTGATCGCGAATGCACTGGAAGAAGCGACGCTGGCCCACCTCGTCGTTTACCGCAGTCCGAAAGGCACGGTCTGGACGCGCCCGATCGACGACTGGAATGCAACCGTCGACATCGATGGCACGACGATGCGGCGGTTCACACCGATCGATCTCGGCGAAACGCAGTGAAGCCGGATCACTCCGCTTCCATCATCTCCGGATACTTCTCCGCGAGGACGAGTTCAAGCTCGGCGACGTACTCGTTCGCCAAACGCTCGCCGTTCTCTGCCTTCGCCGTCATGTCGTCGGCCTTCTGGATGGTCGCGGTTGAGGGATCCGCCGCCATGCCGCGGATGAGATCGACTGCACCGACCATCTCGCCGATGGACTGCACCAGGAGCGGGTGAACGTTCGCAAAGGCTTCCGGCACCGTCATGGCGGCTGCTTCGTCTTGGAGGGCCTTCAGCGCGTTGAAGTGAACGTCCAGCTCGGCCTTCGCTTCGGCGTTCCATTCGAGCGGGTTCTCCTGCTCGGTCATGAGCGTTTCAAAATCCGTTCCGACCTGCGCCATACCTTCGGCCAGGATCTGCGCTTCTTCGAAGTACGCGGCGATCTGCCCTTGCTCAGTCCACGCGCACGCGGAAAGGGAAACCGCTGCGACGGCGGCGACGGAGACAAAGCGGGAGAACGTCATGGGAAAGGGGTGAAAGAAGTGATGGAGAATTATGAAGCCGAGAGGACGATGGTTTCACGGCCTTCGCTCGGCAGCGCTCCTTTTAGTTTATATTCGGAGACGGTCTCTTTGCCTGCCGCGCCCGCGGCCTTCACGACGTCGGCGTCCAAGGTTCCGTCGCTTCCTGGGACGAGAATGAGAATGCGCGGATCGACTTCTTCGATAAGCGTCTGCGCGCGCTTGGGATGTTCGGCCGGCAAAATCATGATCGCCACGTCGCCGAGTCGTTCGATGTCTTCTTGGCTCCACTCTTCGATCGGCGAGGACGGCAGCGCGATGCGCACATCATCCATGTGAACCAAAAACGACACGCACTGCCCCTCCTGCTGACCGATGCCACGGATTGCCACGCCGCCAATGTCATACTCACCGGGCCAGGAAAGTACGCCATTCGTCGGCTCCTCTTCGGGCTTCGAAAGCAGCGTCACGGCGTTCGCCGTTGGCTTCTTCGGAAACGCAACAATGTCGGTTTTTCCATCGGACAGGGAGACGCCTGAACCGGAAAGGGCCTTGATAGTCAGCATACGGGACGGAGTGTAGGGGATGAGGCGAAAAGCGACAATCTTATGCGGGCTTCTGCACGTCCATGACGATGCGCTCGATCTTCGCGCCGAGCGCTTTCAATTTCTGATCGAGCTTATCGTAGCCGCGTTCGATGTAGCGAACGTCCGTGATCGTCGTCTGACCCTCTGCGCAAAGAGCCGCGAGCACCATGGCGGCGCCTGCACGGATATCGTTCGAGGCCACCTGCCTGCCCTTGAGGGGCGTGGGGCCGATGATCAGTGCCTGGTGCGAGTTAAGGATCTCGATGTGGGAGCCCATTTTCTCAAGCTCGTACAGATACGCGAGGCGGCCTTCGAACAGCGTCTCGAAAATGCGAGACACGCCCTTCGCTTGCGTCATAAGCACGCCCATCGGCGCCTGAAGATCGGTCGGGAAACCGGGGAAGATCATCGTTTGAACCTTCACGGCATTAAGGAACGACAGTTCGCCGTCGACGAACATCGTCTTCTCCGCGGCGTCGTACTTGAGGATGCCGCCCATGCGCTTGATGACATCGACGAACATGCGGAGGTGATCGGCGTCGAAATCGTGAATGCGCAAACGGCCGCGGGTCACGAGGGCGGCGATCACGAGGCAGCCCGCTTCGAGGTAATCGAACGGGACGCGGTGCGTGACGGGCTTGAGATTCTTCGTGCCGCGGATGACCAGGGTGTGCGTGCCGATGCCCTCCACTTCGGCGCCCATCGCGGCGGCCATCTTCGCGCATTCCTGCACGTGCGGTTCGCCGGCGGCGATATCGATGCGTGTCTCGCCCTCGAGAGCCGCTGCGGCCCACAACGCGTTCTCGGTCGCGGTGACGGAGAACTCGGGGAGAATGACGTGGGACGGCTTCAACTGACCCTGCAAATGCAATGTCTCAGGCGTGCTCATGTTATCGGCACCCATCTGTTCCAGCGCCAACACGTGCGCTTCGACCGGGCGCTTACCCAGCACGCAACCGCCGGGGTAACTCATCTCCGCCACGCCGAAGCGCGCGAGGAGCGGACCAAGCAGCACGATGGACCCGCGGAGTTTCGAGACGTATTCGGCGGGGATCGGTTTGCTCTCGATGTTCGTCGTATCGATCGTCACCGTGCCGTCGATGAACGACGTCGTGCATCCGAGGAATTCCAAAATCTGGAGCATGAGCTCGGTGTCGCGCAGGCGAGGAACGTTCGTGAGCGTCGTGACGCCGTCGACAAGCACTGCGCCCGCGATCATCGGCAGCGCCGCGTTCTTGGAACCACTCACCGTCACCTCACCTTGGAGGGGAACGCCGCCGGTAATCTGGTATCGGATATCCATGGGAGCAGGATTATAGCGCAGGAAACGGTTCCGGTTAGCGTATTCCAAGCGCGAATTCCTGCACAATCAGCGGTTTGTAGGCGTTCGTCTGGAGGCGGGCCGTCAGCCGACGGAGCGCCTGCGCCCGAGCGACGGACGACATCGGGGACTCGCGCAGGGTGAGGGCGAGATGCAGAAGGAAGCGCTCGCCATTTTTTCCCTTCTCGGTGATCGGCGTGAGCGCGCGCAAACGCTCGCTGAGCGACATCGGCCCCCAGAACGACGTTGCCTGGTTATGCATGAGCCGCTCGTCGCGGAGTATGTCGGGATCGGACGCCAACGCGATAGCCGTGCCGGGCGCGCCCTGCGCGAGATGCAGCACGAATGACCGATCTTCCTCCGGCACGTTTTTCACCAAGGGTGCGATCAATGCATCGGGCACGCGGTCGAACCGCAACACGCGCGAGCGCGAGACGATGGTCGGCAGAAGCGATGCGTCACTGCCCGTCGTCATGATGAACACGCGGCCTTCCGGGGGTTCTTCCAATATCTTCAGAAACGCGTTTCCCGCGGCATCCTGCAGGCGATCGATGCCCCGGATGAAGCACACCCTGCGCGTGCCTTCACCCGTTTCATAGACCCTCTCCTGGATCACGCGCACGTCGTCGATCGAAATGACATCGCTGCGCATCGCGGGCGATTTCCACCGGTGCGACTGCTGGATGTTCGATGATGTCGCGATCTCGTCGAGGTTCTCCGATTGATCCTCGATCCACAATTGATCGAGCGAGAGGAAATCACGATGGATGAGCTTGGCGATCTGCAACTTCGCCGCTTCGCGCGCATCGGGATCCAAACCGCGCGTCAAAAGCTCCGAGGCGAACCACCGCGCAACGGTCGATTTACCGACGTGGTCGGGGCCGGAAAACAAATACGCGTGCGACACGTTGCCCGTTTCCAGGTCCGTTTCGAGGTTCGCGATCTGCCGCGCGTGGCCGACGATGGAGGACTTCTCCATGGACGGCCATTCTACACCCTTACCGAAGTTCCTCGTACGTCCGCGATGGCTTGCCACCGCTCCCCATCCTCAACCGATAGATCATTTCGGCCATCTCGCCGCGGGTGATGTTTTGATCGAACGAAGTGATAGACGTGGGAATCGCGTTGTATAAAGCCAACGCCATCACATATTGCTCATACCAAGGATCGCTCTCTGGCACGGTAGCTGACCCGTCTTCTGCGAGGAGCGGCAGCTGTTGGACCCTTTCGGCATTTACGATAATTTTTGCCGCTTCGGCAAGGTTGATCGCGTTCATCGGCTTGAACGTGCCATCCAAATAGCCAGCGACAATGCCACGGCATCGGGCTTTATGGGCGAACGTGGCGTACCACGCGGTCTGGTCAACATCCGAGAACGGTGCAATTTTGCACACTGGGCCGTCATCATCGAGTGAACTCATAAGGATCTTCATGAACTCCGCGCGGTTGATCGTGTTATCCGGCTTGTATGTACCGTCTTCATAACCATGTACGAGACCGTGCGACTTCACGTAGAAGATCGCGTCGGAGTTCTCGTGACTGGTCGGCACGTCGGAGAAGCCCGAATCATTCGGGCAATCGCGCACGCGCCAACCGCACGTACCGTCGACACTCCTCATGCACGCAGGACCGCCGGCCGAACCGTCGGGACACATCCAATTCGGCATCATGATCTGCGACTCTCCGCATTCGTCCGGGGTGCACGCGTCCGTTTCGCCACCGTCCATGTGACATGGCGCCGCGAAGTAGTTGATGACCGTGCCGTCGTCCGTGCAGCGCGGGTGCGTCTTACCGTTCGCGCAGACGTACGGTGCACAGCTCGCCTCCTCTTCACCGGGGCATTGCTGCCACTCGCAATTATTATTGCCATCGCGTCCGACGTACGTTTCGCCGTCGGGGCAGAGCTTGGCGTCCATCGTGCAAGCGACGGGGGAGAGCGCGTTTGCCGGGAGCGCTCCCGTCGCAACACTGAAGATCAACACGGCGAGGATCCCGACAACGAGCACGGCGATGAGCCAGAGGGGTTTATGCATATGCACCGTATTCTACGCTTCCTGGCGGCGAAGGTAACGCGCAACGGTACTCAATCGATCACGATAGACTTAATGACCGTCGCGAGTTCGGCCTGCAGGCGCAGCTTGTCACGCTCCTGCTGCGCCCGATCAGCATCAGTTTCCGGCGCGACGTTCGAAATGCCGATGGCCTTCTCGATGACGATGCACTGCGACGGATACACCTGGGAAAAGAATGTGATGACGTTGTACGTCGTGCCGGCGGCGCCATCGTTCATTTCGTAGGCGGTAAACGTTTCTCCGCCGAGCTCAACCTCCTGGACGATGCCGTCCGTGCGGGAGGGGACCGTCGGGCACGTCTTGGGCGTCGAAATGCGTATAGTCGGATTGATGATAAATCGAGTCGAAGGCGCCATGATCCACACTTCACCGCCGTTGAGTTCCACATTCCAGCTCGTAGGATACCTGATGCTGTAGAGGGAGTTCGGAGCCGTGTAGGTGTGCGTGCCTTCGACAAAATCCCAAAAATCCCGGGAAGGCTTTTGCGTATTCTGCGTCTTCAGACGGAATATCATCTCAGCCATCTCGCCGCGGGTGATGTATTGATCAGGCTCGGTAATCGACAGCGGAATAGCATGGTTATCTGCAAGGGCGGACACCGGATACGCGTACCACGGAAACTGCGTTGCGGTATCTGTGACAACTTCCCACCGTGATGGAGGATCGAATGCCTTTACGATGATCTTCGCGGCTTCGACGAAGTTGATATTCGCGGCGCCGCGGAACGTACCGTCTGGATAGCCGTCGACCAGGCCTGTGTTTTTGGCTTCGCAAGCGTATCCGTAATACCACTCCGCGTAGCCGAAGCCCCGCGGATCGAAATCCGTGAAACACATGCTCGGCCCCGTGCCGATCGGTCCGACCGTCTCGATGAGGATCTTCACGAACTCCGCGCGGTTGATCGTCGCATCGGGCTGGAAGGTTCCATTCGCATAGCCTTCCACGATGCCCTCCGCTTTCACGTAGGCAATCGCCTCAGCGTTGGGATGATGGTCCTCGACGTCCGAGAACGGCGCCGCGAACGCGAGCGAGGGGGCGAGAAGGCCAGCGAGAAAGAGGGCATGCGACATCATTGTGCGAGGCGGAAACTGTAGTAAAAATCCATGAATAACCTATTCAATTCGTCGTCGATCCCACCGTTGGAGATGCGGAATATTTTCCCATCCGCTTCGATGAAAATATTCTGGGAAAGAAAGAGGGGGGACTGCGGCGTCGTGACGACCACCTTCGTGGCGGGCACGCCTTCAATGGGGATCACGTCGCGCAGTACCGTACGATCGGCAAATTGCCTCGCGATGCCCGCGATGAGATCGTCGATGTCCGCAGCATCTGCGTCGTACACCCTGATCGACCACGTGGCGTCGTGCCCCAGATGGCTCTTTGGCCCGAATGTGGCGACCCATGCGTCCTGCATCGCCTTCTCGCCGAAGACGGTCCATTCGAGAGGAAGATCTACGGAAAAACCCTGCTCCACGAAGAGGCGCGCGTTCGCCGTGCCGGATAATTCGCCGTAGGTTTTCGACGGCTTGTCGTTATTACCGGTCTTCAGCCGGTAGATCATCTCCGCCATGTCGCCGCGCATGATCGGCTGGGTCATAGTCTGGATGTTCGTTGGGATTGCATTGAAAGACGCCATTTTTTCGACATACGGCTTATACCACACCGGATCCGTTTCAACGTCGCCGACGAAGGTGCGCACGAGGATCTTAGAAGCCTCCGCGAAATTGATGCCCGACGCGGGACTGAATGCACCGTTCGGATATCCGCTAACGATGCCCTTCGATTTTGCGACGCAAATGTATTTCGCGAACCAGTCGCTGTTACGCACGTCGAAGAATCCGAGCGACGGATAGGAAGAGAGACAAGAATCGATCGTGCTTTGGGCGTTGAATTGCGCGCCCGTCACAATCTTCGTGAATTCCGCACGGTTGATGGGCATGTCGGGATGAAACCCGCCGTCGGCGTATCCTTCGACGATGCCTTCCGCCTTCAAGTACGCGATCGCGTCCGCGTTCGGATGATCGAACGACACGTCGTTGAACGGAGTGCTCGCGGAAGCGGATACCGCAATCGAGAGGACCGATGCGGCGAAAACGAGACGGAGGGGGGTGTGCATACGCACCACTCTACCCCATCGCCCGCACGGCCGCCCCCAAGAGTTCATGCTTCGCGTCGAACGTAAGGACGCCCTCGATGTTTTTTCCTTCGAAAAACAGCGGCATCCATGCGTCGTCGCCCTTCCACATTTTGTCGTAGGGAACGTCGGAAATATCAAACCACCGCGGCGTGATCATCTCGGCGGTTTCTACTGGTTCGCCGAGAACGCCCGACCCGCGGAACACGTGGCATTCGTGCAATTTCTCATCGCCTTCGATGTCGAAGAAGAGCATGCCCGCTTTTTCGAGCGTCTCGACGTCGATCCCTACCTCTTCTCTCAGCTCACGGCGCGCGGCCTCTTCGATCGTCTCGCCGGCTTCCACTTTGCCGCCGTACCCGTTCCACCATCCGCCGCCGAAGCCGTCTTTTTTCATGCTCAAAAGCACGCGGCCGTTCTCGTGGACCATCACGAGTGTCGAGAGTTTGCGAGGACGATTATTCGTTGGCTCCATGGCACTTCTTGTATTTCTTCCCGCTGCCGCAGGGGCATGGATCGTTGCGGCCGACCTTCGCGGCTTCGATCGGCTGCTGCGCAGGCGCGTGGCGCTTCTGCGCGCCCTGGAGCACGGCGCTGCCTTCGAGCGACGGCTGACCCACGCCCGTGTTGCGAAGTTCACTTTCGATCTCGGCTTCGTTCGTCTGCAAACCCGAGAGATCCTGCTCCGCCTGCTGGATGATGCGCTGCGGCGCGAACTGCGCGAAGTCGATGCCAAGCAACGTGCGAGCAATCGTCGCGTCGATGGTCTGGAGCAACTCCTGGAACATGCGGAACGCGCGGTCCTGGTACTCGATGAGAGGATCGCGCTGCGCGTAGCCGGAGAATGCGACCTGCTCGCGGAGGTGTGCCATTGCGTCGATGTGATCCATCCAGTGCGTGTCGATCGAGCGCAGCACGACGACGCGCTCCGCGCGGGAGACGACGTCGGCCGGGTGCTCGGCGCTCTTCGCTTCGTAGACCTTCACGATCGTGGCTTCGGCAAGGTCTTTCAACGTGTCGGGGTCGCGCGTGCCGCGGATCGTTTCGGGCGAGAGTGCCTTCTTCAATTCGGGGTGCAGCGCGCCGAACGCGTCGCTCATTTTCTCGGCCTCCCACAGGTCGACGTCGACCGTCGGGGCGTGCATCGTGACGATCGCGGCGGCTTCTTTCGTGAGCGCTTTGAGAATGTCTTCGCGCAAACCGCCTGAAGCGAGCGTTTCGGATTCAGACTGTGCGGCGAGCTTTTCAAGCAACGCATGGCGACGCTTGTAGATGATATCGCGGTGCCGGTTCATCACGTCGTCGTACTGGAGCACGTGTTTGCGGACGTCGAAGTGATGGCCTTCCACGCGCTTCTGCGCGCTCTGGATACTGCGCGAAACGATGCCGTTCTGGAGAGGCTGGTCATCGGGAACTTTCAGGCGTTCCATCATCGTCTTCAGGCGGTCGCCGCCGAAGAGACGCATGAAGTCGTCTTCCATCGAGACGAAGAAGAAGCTCTCTCCCTTGTCGCCCTGGCGGCCCGAACGACCGCGGAGCTGGTTATCGATGCGACGCGATTCGTGGCGCTCCGTACCGATGATGCAGAGGCCTCCCATCTCCGCCACGCCCTCGCCGAGCTTGATGTCGGTACCGCGACCGGCCATGTTCGTGGCGATCATCACCGCGCCTTTTTGACCAGCGAGAGCCACAATCTCGGCTTCCTTCTCGTGCTGTTTCGCGTTGAGAACGCTGTGCGTAATGCCCTGCTCGGTGAGCAGCGCGCTCATCGCTTCCGACTTCTCGATCGATGTCGTACCGATCAGCACAGGCTGGCCGGCGGCGTGCTTCTCCTTCGCGAGCTTCGCGGCGGCGATGAATTTCGCGGCGACGGTGCGGTAGATGGAATCCGGATTGTCGACGCGGACCATCGGTCTGTGGGTGGGCACCACGATCGTGCGCAATTTATAGATCGATTCGAATTCTTCCTCTTCCGTCTTCGCCGTGCCGGTCATGCCCGCGAGCTTCTTGTAGAGGCGGAAGTAGTTTTGGAACGTGATCGTCGCGAGCGTCTTACTTTCGCGCTGCACCTCCACTCCTTCCTTCGCCTCGATCGCCTGATGGAGCCCGTGGCTATAGCGGCGGCCCGGCATGAGGCGGCCGGTGAACTCGTCGACGATGATCACCTCGCCATCTTTCACGACGTAGTCGACGTCGCGCTGGTAGATCGCGTGCGCGCGGAGCGCCTGCTCGATGTGATGCACTTCTTCGAAACCTTTTTCGGTGTAAATATTCTCCACGCCGAGAAGCTTCTCCATCGTCTTGATGCCTTCGTCGGTGAGGACCGCGGCGCGCTGTTTTTCGTCTTTCGTGAAATGTGTATTGGGCTGCAATTGCCGCACCAATTGGGCGTACTGACCGTATTTCGCGGTCGATTCGCCGGCGGGCTGACTGATGATGAGCGGCGTGCGGGCTTCGTCGATGAGGATCGAGTCCACTTCGTCGACGATCGCGTAGTTGAGCGCTCGCTGCACTTTGTTCTTGAGCGACGACGCCATGTTGTCGCGCAGATAATCGAAGCCGAATTCGTTGTTCGTGCCATAGGTGATGTCGCTGCCGTACGCAGCGCGGCGTTCTTCGGTGGAGAGGCCGTGCACCACGCATCCGACCGTGAGGCCGAGCGCCTTGTAGAGGACGCCCATCCACGCGGAGTCGCGCTTGGCGAGGTAGTCGTTCACTGTGACGACGTGCACGCCGTTACCGGCGAGCGCGTTGAGGTACACGGGAAGCGTCGACACGAGCGTTTTTCCTTCACCTGTCTTCATTTCCGCGATGGCGCCGCGATGGAGGACCGCGCCGCCGAGAAGCTGCACGTCGAAGGGGACCATGTTCCAGGTTAAGGTCTGACTGCCAATGCCGAGCGTCTCGCCTTGGAGCAACTCGCACGCACGGACCACGACCGCGAACGCTTCGGGGAGGAGATCGTTCAACGACGCGCCGTCGGCGATTTTTTTCTTCAACTCTTCCGTCTTCGCCGGGAGCGTCTCGCGCGTGAGCGCGCGGATGTCCGCGACCTTCTCGGCCTCGCGAACCTGGCGCACGACGGGCCAGAGCTTCTTCAGCTCTTTCTCGTTCGGGTCGCCGAGGAGTTTGTTGATAGAGTCGAGGATCGCCATATCGAGCGTGCAGCCTAGCCGATTTCAGGCTAGGCGACGAGCATTCTACACCAGAATACGACAGGAATTGACAAAGGCTTCAAAGAAAGTACGGTTATATCAAGCAATACGCATGCAACGAGGCATGGCGTGTTGCCATCGTTCGTTCACATGCAGGAAATAGAGGAATCGATATATGTCACTGTTTCACGATGTTCCAGGGTACGTGTTTTGGCCAGGCGCGTTCGCCGTCTATGCATTCCTAGGCATGATTTTCTGGTTCGCCATGTCTTACTTTGATCCATGGCTGGACCGCTGTTTGCTCTATGTCTTCGGTGAAGACTGTGAACTATCCGAAAAAGCCCAATCCCGGGGGCAGGCGTTCGTACTATTTTGGATATGGTTCGTCGTTTTTGCTTTCGTGTTCATGATCGTGCTGCTCGCGACATGCAAATTCCTCGCTCTCAGCATCATCAACGGATCCATCGAGTTCGTCATAGCTTGCAGAAGCGATCCATGGACGATGGAAAAGTTCGAACTTCCGAAGAACCTCAACCAATCGGGAAAAAAGCTGCATGAATGAACCGGTGCCTCGGCACCAACCTTGGGACCCGACGCTCGTCGTCGGGTCCTTCGCCATGCTTAAATCCCCCGTCCGTACCAGGGAACGAGCTGCTTTTCCCTGTAGGATAAACCACTGAGAAATGCCGGCAACACGCTCTCCAATGGTGCCGGCGCAGGAAACGATGCGCCTGCTTCGGTGAGCATGGTTTTGTGCGCGTCCATCAGGTCGCCAACGACCGCTATGCCTGGAGCGATGGATTTCAGAACATCTTCGAGCAGTGCGAGTGTCGGCTCTTTCCATGGGCCGCCGCACACGAATACCTGATCGCTGCGCGTCGAATGGATCCAGAATATTTCGCCGTGTGGTTGCTTGGCGCGCCAAGCAACCACATCACCGCAAGTAAGCATCAACTCGGATCCATGATATCCAGCAATTGGAATGTTCAATTGAGCAGCCAACGCGTTCGCGAACGTCACCGCGCCGCGCACGCTCGTGAATCCGCCGGGACCAAGGTTGCACGCGACGGCTTCGATGTCTTCTTTCTTCCACTGCGCTTCTTTCAATACTTCTTCCGTCATCGGAATGAATTCCGCATCGCTCACGCGCGCGACATGCTTGATCGCGACGACACAGTCGCCGTCGACGCATGCGAGATGGCCGGAATGGGAGGAGAAATCGATCGAGAAGGTCTTCACTCGGCTAGGGTACCATGGAACCGTGCACGCCCCCGCCCTCAGCATCGTCATCCCCACGCACAAACGCCCGGCGATCCTTTCGGCGTGCCTTGAACATCTCGAACGCCAGACGATCGCGGACCGGATCGAAGTGATCGTCGTCAGTGACGGCCACGACCCGGCGACAACTGAAGCAGTGACAGCTCAACAGTGGAAGATGCCCGTGAAATTTTTCGAGATTCCGAAAGCCCAACAAGGTGCGGCGCGCAACGCGGGTATGAAAGAAGCAACGGGAGAGATCGTGCTCTTCCTCGGCGACGACATGCTCCTCACACCCGGCGCATGCGAAGAGCATCTCTCAGCACATGCTACGAACAAGAATGTGGCAGTGCTGGGTTTCACCGAATGGGATCCAAGTATCGGCATCACGCCCGTCATGCGCTGGCTCGACAAGACCGGGTGGCAGTTCGGCTACGGCTTCCTAAAGCCGTATGAAGGACGACTCATTCCGGCGGAGATGCAGCACAAGTTCACCTACGCCGGCAACCTCAGCATGCCGACAGTCATCGCACGCGCGACGCCGTTTCCAGAAGGACTGACCGACTACGGCTGGGAAGACGTCGTGTTCGGCATGGAATTAAAGAAGAAGCATATCGACCTCTTCTACCAACCGTCGGCGAAGGCATTGCACCGGCACCGCATCGAACTCGAAGACTCGCTCAAGCGCATGCGCGCGATCGGAAAGACGGCGAAGATTTTTGCGGCGCGCGACCCAGCGTTCGACATGCTCCCACGCGGATGGAAGCTCCATGCGTACCGCATACTTTCACTGCTCCCGACGATGAGAGGGAGGCACGCGAAGGCGCTGCTTCGCGGAATGAACGAGGCACGCTAGACTCCTCCCATGCTCAAACGCTTCGCACTCACGATCTGGCGCGCCATGACGGACGCGCGTTCCTACGTCGACGATTTTGCTCACCGCACTACGGGTTCCGCCCTCGGATACCTCTACTGGCTGCTGGTCACATGGTCGCTCCTCGTGCTCCTCACGCTCGCCGGCCTCGCGATCTTCATCACGCCGCGCATCGAACCGCTCGCCAACCAGCATTTGCAGATCATCCAAGATTGGTACCCTGACGAACTGATCGTCACGATCTCGGGCGGCGTCCTCAGCACGAACGTCAATGAACCATACATTCTCGATATTCCGACAGAGTGGAACGATATGAACAACGGCAGCGATGATCCTGCGCATGCGATCGTGATTGATACGAAGGGATCCATCGACGACTTCGCCGACTACGACACGTTGATCCTCCTCACAGACAAAGCGGTGGTCGTGCGCGACGACAACGGCGTGCGCATGTTCCCGTACGGCGAAGAAGGGGAACCGATCGTCATCGACGAAGCCCTCGTGGCCGGCAACATCACGCTCGTACGCGACAACCTCGTGCCATGGCTCCCGTGGATGTTGTGGGGCGTCTACATCGTCGCGCTGCTCGTTGCTCCGTGGATCGTGGGCGGCGCGATGTGGCTCGGCGAACTCCTCTTCCTGCTGTGGGCAACGGCCGTCCTGTGGATCATCGCGAAGATCATCGGCCGCAACCTGCGCTACGGCGAGCTCTACAAGCTCGGCCTCTTCGGCGTCACAAACTCGCTCGCACTCGCGTTCATCGTCAGCCTGCTGAGCAACCTCGACGTCGCGTGGATTCCGACGATCGTCTTCTTCGTGTGGATGACGTACGTCGTCGTGCAATTCCCGCGCCGCGACCGCGCCGTCATCGACGCGCCTCTTCCGCCCGCATCGATGATCAAGAAAACGACCAGCCCGATCGCAGCCAAAAAGCCGTCCGCACCGAAAAAGGCCCGGCCAAAGACGATCAGACCCTAAGCGTTTCCGCGGACGTTTCGCCCTGTTTGGCCGGAAATACGCTTGCATTTGGCGTTTCAGGGTGTACAATGTGTTCGTAACGTCACTAGCCCGCTGAGCGGGGTGGTGGTTTACCCCGAGCCCCATCGAGGGGCCGCACTCCTTTTCTCCCCATTCCCATGAAAGCATCGTTCATCGCCGCCATTAACCAGATCTGTTCCGAGAAGAACGTCTCGCCGGACCAAGTCATCGAAGCCGTGAAGCAAGCCATCGCCACGGCCTACCGCAAAGACTACGGCAACAAGGAGCAGGAAATCCGCGTGAACCTCCCCGAGGGCCACGACGGTCCGCAGATCCTCGTGATCAAGGAGGTCGTCGAATCCGTCGAAAACGACAACTTCGAAATCTCGCTCGACGAAGCCAAGCGCATCAAGCGCGACGCTGAAGAAGGCGATGAAATCGAAATCGACGTAACGCCCGCCGAATACGGCCGTATCGCCGCACAAGCCGCGAAGCAGGTCATCTTGCAGAAGCTGCAGGAGGCCGAGCGCATGAGCCTCTACATCAAGTTCAAAGACCGTGAAGATGAGCTGCTTACAGCCACCGTCACGAAGACGGACCCGAAC
>CAYGDM010000006.1:0-27218 GCA_964348685.1 uncultured Candidatus Peribacteria bacterium
GGTCCGGACACCGAAATGTTCTTTTGGGTCGGCAAATCCCCCGAGCCACCCGCCGGCAGTAATCCTGCGAATGATGATGCGAACTGGATGGAAATTTGGAACGACGTGTTCATGCAGTACAACAAGAAAGAAGATGGAACGTTCGAACCGCTCTCGCAGCAGAACGTTGATACCGGCATGGGCCTGGAGCGCGTCGCAGCCGTGCTGCAAGGAGTGAGCAGCGTGTATGACACGGACCGCCTGAAACCGATCGTCGATAGAGTCACGACTGACCGCACAACGCCGGAGCGCGAACGCCACGCGCGCATCGTCACCGACCACATCAAGGCCGCGACGTTCATGATCGCCGACGGCGTGCGCCCGTCGAACGTCGACCAAGGGTACGTCCTCCGCCGTCTCATCCGCCGCGCAATCCGCTCGCTGCGGCAGCTGGGGATCCACGACCAGAACGCCTGCGTCGCGATCGTCGACGAGGTGATCGCGCAGTACGGCCACGTGCACACGCACATCAAAACGCAGGAACTCGCGATCGTGAACGCGATCGAAACGGAGGAGGCGCAATTCAGCAAGACATTGCAGGAAGGCCTCAAGCAGTTCACGAAAACTGCTGAACAACTTTCTAGTACAACAATGGACGGCCAGAGCGCGTTCCACCTCTACGACACGTACGGCTTCCCGCTGGAACTCACGAAGGAACTCGCAGCGGAAAAAGGCCTGACGATCGACGAGAAAGGCTTCAAGAAATCGTTCGAAGCGCACCAGGCGTTGTCGCGCGCAGGCGCCGAACAGAAGTTCAAAGGCGGCCTCGCCGACCACAGTGCGGAGACGACGAAGCTCCACACCGCGACGCACTTGTTGAACGCTGCGCTGCGAAAAATTCTCGGCACGCACATCTCGCAGAAAGGAAGCAACATCACGGCGGAGCGTTTGCGCTTCGACTTCAACCATCCGGATAAAATGACGCCGGAACAGATCGCAGAAGTAGAGAAGCTTGTGAACGATGCGATCAACGCCGATCTCCCCATCGCCTACCACCTCACGTCCGTCGAAGGCGCGAAGGCGGAAGGCGCGATCGGCGTATTCGATGATAAATATGGCGCGGAAGTAAAAGTCTATCAAGTGGGTGACGGCAGCTTCAGCAAAGAAATCTGCGGCGGACCCCACGTCGCGCGCACCGGCATGCTCGGTAGCTTCAAAATCCAGAAAGAAGAAAGCTCGTCGGCTGGAGTCAGGCGCATCAAAGCCGTCGTGTCGGGCGGCCCTGCGGACATTGAAGCGGCGGGAGAGGCCTAGGATCCTGCGATGAATGGCACTAGGATAACGGCGTGAAGCGCCTGAATGCCGCCATCGCGTTGTCATTGCTACTCGTGTGCCAGACGGCTTCGGCGATGGAGAGCATGACGTGGAATTTGCGCGGCGAAGTTCCCGCCGGACTCACGCCCCAAAACCTCACGACGGTCGAAGTGACGACGGAAGGTCTCTACGTGAAAACCATGACCGACGGATTTATCCAACTGCCGCCGCTTACCTCGCGCGCGGATTCGCTCGTCATCACCCTCACGAACGTCGACACGCCCGAGCTCGCGCTCATTTGGACGATGCCCGACCTCGCCGCCGGCAGCTATTACCAATCGGAGATCATCCTCCCCACCGGCAACACGAAAGAAGCGACTGTTGTACTGAACCAGATCCCCGAATGGAGCTGGACCGCGACGAACCTGGCGCTGGCATTCCCCGCCGGAGCCGAAGTACTCGTGAAGCAGATGGAATGGAGGTCGTATGCGGGCATCGAAAAAATCTGGAACGGCATGCTGAGCTTCTGGACCCCGGACACGTTCACGCTCTACTCGATCAACTTCCTCTGGGGACCGCTCATCGGGACAACGCCCGAAGCGCGAACGACGCTCTTCGAAAAACTGCCCCCGCGCTCGTGGTCCGCCACGCGGTTCATGTACGGCATCCTGCTTGTCACCGGCGTCGCGGCGGGCGCGGCACTCTGGAACAAACCCGATGGCAAGAAACGCACCATTGCGATCATCGCGATCACGGGATCCATCCTCTGGGTCGTCTTCGACGCGCGTATGACGCAGGAAGTGCTGAACTACGCGCGCCACGACTGGAAAACGTACGTCCTCGCGGCGCCGGGCGAACGCGTACTGCGCACACACCGCGATCTCTACGACAGGCTCGACGAGATCGACGTCCTCCTCGGCGACGATCCGTCGTACGTCCTCCTCGAAAACGATCTCGGCCCGTACTTCGCCAACACGCGCTACAAACTGTACCCCGCGAAGCCGATGACGCCGGAAGCCCCGGGCGACGCGACCGCGTGGGTGATCCTCGGCATGCCGGACATCCTCGTGGAGAACAGCGCACTGATACAAAAAGACGGAACGGTGCTCGTACCGCGGGGGGAGCTCGTGCAACAGTTCGAAGACTTCTCGTTCTTCTACCGCGCGCTCCCATGAACTTCGTCGCCTTCGTCATCGGCGTCGCACTTCCCACCCTGACCGGCTGGGCACTGCTTCGAAGTATCGAAGGAAACGCACCCGTGCTCGGACGCGTCGAACGCTGGGCGGCGGGCGCGGCGCTCGGGATCACGCTCACGATGTGGCTCGCGTTCGTGGCGCATGTCACGGTCGGACTGCCATTCTCACGGCTGGGGTTCGCGGGCGTCGAACTGCTCGCGCTCGCCGCATGCGGCGGTTTCTGGCTTTGGCGTAAACCAAGCGGCCAATCCCCCGTCCTGCCCGCATCGGATCCACGCCCCTGGTGGGAGGTCATCGTCTGGGTTCTCCTCGCGTTCTCCGTCGCGAAAGTCATCGTCGCCGCGACGACATTCCTCCTGCTGACGCCCACCTACCTCGACGACACGCTCGACAACTGGAACCTGCGTGGGAAGGTCTACTTCGAAGACCAAACACTGACGCTCGTGATGCCCGGCGAAGACCCGGTCACCTCGCCGAAAGGCGTCAGCTCGTACCCGCCCGCGGTGCCCCTCTTCAAGGCGTCGCTCGCCGCATTCGCCGGCGAGTGGACCGACCCTCTTATCAATGCGCCGCACGCGCTGTGGTTCGCGCTCTCGACCGTCCTCCTCTACGCCGCAGTGCGCAAACGCCTCGCGCGGCGCTGGGCGCTGCTCGCGGCATACGCCTACCTCGCGATGCCTCTCGCCACGATGCACGGCACGAACCCGTACGCCGACGTGTTCGTCTCTGTACACGTGTTCCTCGCCGCGTCGTGGACGCTCGACGCCGTGCAAGAACGCGACCCCGCCCGGATGCAATCACGATTCCTCTTGCTCGGCCTCGCGTTCGCCGCGCTGTCGTTCACGAAAAACGAAGGCATCGTTCTGTATCTCCCGCCGCTCGTCTTGATCCTGCTCGTCGCGTTCGCGCTCAGGCTCCGTGCAAAAACGATCGATGTACGCGCGGCGTTCTTCCCGTTGCTCCGTGCAGCGCTCCCTCTCCTCGTGGTCGCGCTCCCATGGCTCATCTTCAAGTGGAGCAACGGCCTCACGTTCGGCAACGCGAAGGCATTCAGCGATTTCAGCATCTACTGGCGCGAAAACGTCCTTCTCTCGGTCGCGATCAACACGTTCCTCGAAGGCAACTGGCTCCTCCTCTTCCCGCTGCTCTTCGGCCTCCTCGCGTGGCGGTGGCGCACGGCGTGGCACACGTACCTGCCCCTCTCCGCGTTCCTCGCGATCGTCTACATCGGCCAGCTTCTGATCTTCCTCTTCACCGATCTCGCGGTCGAAGCGCTCATGCAGACCGGCTACGCGCGCGGCCTCATCCAGCTCTTGCCGTGCATCGTGCTGCTGACGACGCTGCTACTCGAAAATGCAGTCAGAGAAGAAGATTTGTCATCCTGAGCCTGACGAAGGATGACATCAATCGCGTGCATGGTTCGTCAAGCTCACCATGACACGCTAAACCTACTTGCACGAGTATGGCATTTGCATGGCAGTGACCGACCACTCGCTGTATTCTTCGAGCCATGGCCAACTACTGCGCATTTCTCGGAAACCACCCCCAGCTCAGCATCGCGGAACTCGCGACGCACTTCGCCGACTTCAGCGTGAAGCAGCGCTTCCCGAAGCACGTCGTCGTGTTCGAGACGTCGCAGCAGATCACCCAGAAGGATCTCGACCGCCTCGGCGGGACGATCCTCATCGGCGAGCACGTCCCAGAATTCAAAAAGCGCGAAGACGGGCCGACGGTGCTGGTGAACGAAACGATGAACGTGAAAGGCAAGACGACATTCGCTATCCGCTCGATCGGCGTCGATAAAAACGCGGTGCACGATTTGTACCGCATGGGAAAGATGGCGCTGAAGAAAGCGGGCAAACCCGCGCGCTACGTCGGCAACGAACACGAACCCGCCGCGACTGCACTCTTGAAAGCGACCGAACTGATCACGGGCAAGGGCGGCCGCGAATTGATTTTGCTCGCCGATACGGAACGCGACGTCTTCTGGGGCGGCAAGACCGTCGCCGCGCAGGACCTCGATGCCTACACGAAGCGCGACATGAAGAAGCCGGTGCGCGATACACGCGTGGGCCTCTTGCCGCCGAAACTGGCGCAGATCCTCCTCAACGGCGGCGAATGGCTCGCGCGATCCAGGAATCCGAAACTCCCGAAGAAGCTCACCATCCTCGATCCGTTCTGCGGCACGGGCGTCATCCCGCTTGAAGCGCTTCTGCGCGGATGGACGATCCACGGCTCCGATGCGTCGCTCAAGGCGGTGAACGGCACGCTGAAAAATCTGGAATGGGCGCGCAAGGAGTACGGCATCCCCAAGAAGGACGTGCCCGCATCGATCTGGAAACAGGACGCGACGAAACCGTTCGCCATCAAGAACGGCGTCGACTTCATCGCGACCGAAACGACGCTCGGCCCGCCGCTGAACGCGCGCCCGACGGTGAAGGACGCGCAGAAAATGCGCACGGCCGTGGAAGAAACGGAAATCGCGTTCTTGAAGAACGTCCGCGCGACGCTGCCGGGGGTGCCGGTGGCACTCACGCTCCCCGTGTGGATGGTGTCGTCCGGTCCGCTGCTGCTCGAGCGACTCTGGAAGGAACTGCCGGACCTCGGCTTCGATGCCGTGCTTCCCGCTGGGCTGCAGGGCGACTTCCCCGGACGAGCAAGCCTCCTCTACCGCCGCGGCGACGCCGTCGTGGGACGCGAAGTCGTGTTCCTCGCGCAGCGGCCATGAGGGAGTACCTGCGGATCTTCGCGAAGACGGCCGTCGCGGTCTTCTTCGTGTGGCACGTCGTCGCCGTCGGGGTGTACACGATCCCCGGCGAAGCGAAAGACGGCCCGTCGACGTGGATAAAGGAGAACGTCGTGCCGCGCGTGGCGCCGTACCTGCTTCTCACAAGCCAGTGGCAGCAGTGGAACCTCTTCTCGCCGAATCCGTTGCGGCGCATCGTGTTCTACCGCATCGAAAAACAGAATCCGTACGGCGAATGGGCGTACGTCACATCGATCAACGCCGACACCTACGGCATCTGGCGCCACGCCGTCCGCTTCAAATTGCTCGGCCAAGCGCTCGAAGAAAACACGCAACGCCCCGAGCTTGCCGAGCGCGCGGCGCAGGTGCTCTGCCGCGAATTCGCATTCAAACCCGACACCGGCATCCGCATCTGGCACGACCTCACGATCGTCCCCTACCAGTGGCCGTCGCCTAATAAGGAATGGTGGGACTCTTGGACTCCCGCATTCGAAAGCTCACTCGCGATCGAAACCCTCTGCAACCCATGAAGCGCCTGGTAACAGCCATCGACGGCTATTTCTTCTCCCAGCGCAGCGCGTGGCCGTTCGGGCTGATGCGCATCGCCTGGGCGGCGGTCGCACTCACGTTCTTCCTCCGCCAATGGCCGGATGTCGCAACGTACTACAGCGACGCCGGGTTCCTGCCACGCGATCTCATCTACCTCGTCACGCGCGACAATTGGATATTCAGCGTGCTGAACTACAACGGCGAGGCCTGGTACGCGTGGACGTGGTACGGCGTGATGCTCGCGGCGCTGACGTGCTCGATGCTCGGTATCGCGCCGCGGACCAGCACCATCGCAAGCTACCTCCTCATGGCATCGTTCCACGAGCGCGATGCGATGACGCTCGGCGGAGGCGACACGGTGCTGCGAGTCATCGGCTTCATCCTCGCGATCGCGCCCGGAATCCACGCCGTGTCGTTTTCGCGCCTACGAAAGCAGTATGCGTCGTGGCGAAAAAACCGCTCATTCTTGGCGTCGGCCACGATGCCGACATGGCCGTACCGCTTGCTGTTGTGGCAGATCATCGTGATCTACATCTCGTCGCTCTGGTGGAAGCTCCTCGGCGAGATGTGGCTCGACGGCACGGCGGTCGGCGCGGCGCTGCATCACATGATCTTCATCAACTGGTCGTACGGCGTCATGAACTATCTCATGCCGTTCGCGACGGCGATCACCTGGTCGACGCTGCTGTGGGAAGCGACGTGGATCCTGCTGCTTATTCCCGCCCCGCTCGTCAGACGCGTTCCGCTCCTCAAAAAACTTCCGCTCAAGCGGCTCATCATCGCGGGCGGCATCGCATTCCACGGGTCGATCGCGTTCTTCATGGACGTCGGTTCGTTCTCTTACGCGATGCTCGTGGCGTACGTCGGGCTCTTTGACGACGCGGACCGCGCGTGGCTGAAGCGCGCAATCAACTCGCGCATGCGACACCCGATCATCGTCCTCTACGACGGATCCTGCCGCTTGTGTCGCCGGAGTGCGTTCGCCCTCGCGATGCTCGACGCATTCTCCCATTTGCGCCTCATCGACTTCCGCGACGCCTCGGCAAAGAAAAACATCGCGCCGCACCTCAGCGAATCGCAATTAGATCTCGCCATGCACATCCTGTTGCCGGACGGATCGGTCCGCACCGGCTTCGACGCATTCCGCTTCATGAGCTGGCACCTGCCCGCACTCTGGCCCACCGCGCCCTTCCTCTACATCCCCGGCATCTCACACCTCGGCCGCCTTCTCTACGCCCGAATCGCCCAAACCAGGCAGAAATGCACGCATGATAGGTGTTAAAAGCGTTGCACGCCCCCCTTTCCTTGCATACACTCGCGTGGCTGAAAAGCATTGGTTATTCCTCGATAGCTCAATGGTAGAGCACCTCGCTGTTAACGAGGGGGTTGCTGGTTCGAATCCAGCTCGGGGAGCCATTTTTTTGCGAATCGCAATGCCACCTCAAAGTTGCTGACGGCGACGTCCGGGTTGGAAAAATGTCCCAAATGACCGGAGTCAAACCAATGCGCCTCAATGGATTTTCCCGCCTTCTCCATAGCCGCGACAAAATTCTCGACCTGTCGCGCGGGACAACGCGTGTCATTTTTCGCGTGGATGACCAACACGGGCGCGACGATGTCATCAACGTAGGTCATCGGCGAGGACGAAGAGTACGTATCCCCCGCTTCGTCCGGCGTACCGCCGAACAATTCGTGATCGAGCGTTTTCATCGAAGGCGCCTCGTCTTCATACGACGCGACGGTATCCGCGACAGGAATGCCGGCGATGCCCGCGGCCCATAATTTCGGATGCAGACCGAGCGTCAGCAGCGTGATGAACCCTCCCCACGACCAGCCGGTGAGAATGATCTTTCCGGGGTCGGCGATGCCGGATTCTGTGAGGTATGTTCGCGCGGCGACCATATCCAACGCTTCGAGCATGCCCGGTTTGCCACGAATGGACGTCATGAACCGCTCGCCGAACGACGTGGAACCCGAATAATTCACCGCCATAAAACCATATCCCTCTTCCAACCACATCAGCGCCTCGGGCACGAAGACATCGAGTGAAACGCTATGCGGTCCGCCGTGCGCGGAAATGACGAAAGGGGCCGACCCCGCCGCGTTCGAAGGGCGCATCATCCATGCTTGAATCGTATGACCGCTCTCTGAAGGAAACCGTACTTCTTCCCACGCGGCATCCGCCGACGGCGCGTCTTTCGGGTACAAGGAAACGGGCATCGCCGATTCTCCGCGGGGATCGATCACCGCAATGCACGGCGGATGGCCCGCATTCTCCCACTGCACGACGATCTCCTGGTTCGACGTGATAGAAGCGGAGCCATACCACGATAAGACGGACCCCGTCTTGAGCAGAACATCTTTCGCCTCATTCGTCGAAAAAGCGTAGAGGAGCAGCTTCTGGCGCGCTTCGTTGTCGTTTGAAAGAAGCAGGTGGCCGCTCGACTCTTCGTAAAAGAGCGGATACACGTCACCGGCTATCTTTCCGAGAGACAGCTCCGTGACCTCAGCGGACCGAAGATTCAGGAGTATCGGCCTCTTGTACTCCTTCTCCCTGCACGTCGCGATGATCGTCGATTCATCCGACCCGAAAAATGCGATAGGTTGTACATCCTCATATCGTGAAGGCGCATTCACCGTATGGATTTCCCCTTTCTCTTGATCAAAAAACTTGATGTGGCGATGCACGACGGAACGCGCGACATCTTCCTCGGAAAAACAGACAAGATTGCCAGAGGCGGACACCAGCGGGGTATCGATGAAATTCGCGCTCTCGTACACAAGCTCCGGCTTACCGAAAGATCCATCATCCGCGACGGTAAGCCGGTACACGCGATGCACGTCGTTGGCGGCACCGGTCCACGCATAGACGGACTCGTCGGCACTCGTCCGTACGAACATGCCGGAGTACGCGGGTTCATCCGGACTGATGCATTCTTTCGGACCACCCTTGAAAGGCACGCGGACGAAACGGCCGACTTCGCTGCCATCTTCGTCATCTAAATAGAAAATCCAATTCCCAGCAGATGAAATACTGCCGAACACTTTGCCGCCTTTTTCGTTCGACAACCGCCGGCTTTCGCCCGTTGCACGATGGTACGAGTACAGCTGATGACTTCCTCCGGCGTTGTGCACCACGAGCATTTTCTCCGAATCGTTGCGCGCGGCTTCGCTCCAATACACCGAAGGCCACCGAAAGCGCTGTTGCCAGTTTTTCTCCATACGGTCAGCAGTATACAGCTTTGGAACTTTCATAAAACGACCCCCTGCCAATCGGCAGGGGGTCTTCTTTCCATCAGCCGAACGAAGCGGCCAGTCTAATTTTCGCGCTGGTGCTTCTTCGGACTCGGGATGGCTCCGTCACGATGCGTCCGCGTCTGCGAATCGCTGTCGTACTCACCCTGGTCGCCTGCATCGGGCAGGTTTTCCATAAGGCGCAGGAGCATGGAAGGAACGGGCTGCGGATTGCGATTCATTGATATGCCTTTCGTCGCAAGCCAGAGAAATAATGCACGCACAACGATATGCGTGCTATTGGCACAATAATACCTTATTTCCATTATGTCAAACTTCATTTATAATGCCATCAGTCTGACCTTTCTCATCACCACCCAATCGGAGAAATCCACATGTCGACCGTCCTTATCGTTTCGCACCAACAAGGCTTCGAATCGGATCCCATTATCGATGAACTGCGTGAACGCAACATTCCCGTCTTTCGCTACAACCAGGATGACGGCGCGATCGTATCGTCCGCATCGTCAGGCATAGGCGAAGAATGTTCGCTGTCGCTCACATGCGACGGAAAGACGCTATCGGGAAAAAATGTAAGCGTGGCGTGGTTCCAGCAACCGCCGCCGTACCACGGGCAACCCATGAACGACGCGGAATGCCTTCAACGCGTCACGCTCGAAACAATGAACCGTGCCGTTTTTTCCAGTCTCGGATGCCCGTGGTTCAATAGTTTCGACAACGTCATGCTTGCGGGAAACAAAGTGCTCCAACTGCACGCGGCGCGGGCGATCGGATTACCGCTGATGGAAACTCTCGTCAGCAACCAGCCGGCCGCGATCCGAGAATTCTGCGCGCAAGGACCGACGATCGCGAAAAACCTCGCGACGCCGTGGCTCGCGCAAGGAAACAAAACCACGGCGGCGTTCGCCAAGTTAGTGCAACCGTCGTGGCTGGAGAACGACGCGGAATTGTCTTTCGCGCCCGTCATCTACCAACGGTTCTGCGAACGCGCGAGGGATTACCGCGTAGTGGCGGTCGGAGGAAAATACTACTCCGTCTGCTGCACCCCCACGGATGGACAAAAGGAAGACGTACGGCGCTCCGATCACACGGGAGAAGGATATGAAACCTGCGAATTGGATCGTGCGTTCACATCCAAACTCGAGGCGCTCATGGACCGGCTCGGCATCGATTACTGCTCCGCCGACTTCATGGAAGATTCCGGAGGAAATATCTATTTCTTGGAAGCGAACATTTGCGGGGCATGGTGGTGGGTAGACCGGTATTACAACGGCGAAATCTGCCGAAGCATTACCGAACAGATCATCCGGAAGATGTAATACGTCTTCCACACAACGCGCCGCCCATGAGGGCGGCGTGTTTACCATGTTCACAATTGAGCACGAACCGCCTGAACCACGTCGAGCCATTTTGTGTATACTACCTCACCACTATGGAAAAAACCGACCACGATTGGATGATCGAAGCGATCGAGCTTTCAAAACAATGCCCTCCGGCGGAAACGTTCAACGTGGGATGTCTCGTACTGAACGCGGAAGGGAAATTGGTCGCGTCAGGGTTCAGTCGGGAACGCGATGGCGGCGTACACGCAGAGGAAACGGCGTTGGCGAAAGTTGACGAAGACAGATTGCTCGTCGAAGGAGGGACATTATATTCCACGTTGGAACCGTGCCATCCACGATTATCCGGGAAAACATCGTGCACGCAGCACATCATTAATCATAAAATTCGACGCGTCGTGTACGCAGCGAAGGAGCCAAAATTCTTCGTAGTGTGCAAAGGCGCAGAAACGTTGACCGAGCGCGGCATCGAAGTAATCCATCTGCAGGAACTGGAGGAACTCGTACAGGAGATCAATGTGCACATCTTCCGCAATCTTCCAGAATAACCGGGCGTATTCGAACCGCCTGAATCACGTCGAGCCATTTCATCACATCGCACCCAAAATCGCCTTCTTCAATCCCGGCGGAACGATGTTGATGGTTTCGACGTCGCTCCGTTCCGCAAAAACGATCTCGCTCGTATCCGACGGATCGCTGTTGAGCATGCGGGGATCGTTCCCCGAGCCAATATCCCCCGAACGGTACGCGCACAGGAAAAAGTGTTGTTCATTGTGCTCGTTGTAGACGTGGTTCGTGAGCTGGAAGAGTTTTTCGCCGACATCCACGTCGATGCCGATTTCCTCCTGCACCTCCCTTTTCACCGCTTGCTCGAGCGACTCCCCTTCTTCAACCTTGCCGCCCGGCGTCACCCAATATTCCTTGTTCCCGCGCTTGCGACGAATAAGGAGCACGTGCTGATCCATGATGATGATCGCCCTGGAACTAACGCGTGCCATGGTCACATAGTACATATATCCGCGAGGAAGCCTTGAACGATTCAAAGAAGCGAAAATACGTCGAGCCATTTTGATGAGAGAAATTAGGTATATACTATGGCGCGTGAAACACTTCGCCCTCCTGGCTCTCGGCACCAACCTTCTGCTCGGCAACCTCTGCATGATGCCGATGGCGATGGCCGAGGACATGCCCGATATGCCGGGAATGAATCACGACATGAGCGCGATGGCATCGCATGAAAACCCGGACGATCAGACGCGAAGCGGTATGCCGTGCGACGGCGAACATTGCTTCACCCACGCGCTGCCGACCCAAACATCGCTGCACATCAACGGCGTGTTCGTCGCGATCGTCCCCACATCTCCAAACATCGTAGAATTGTCGCCAGCAGATCAGCTACCCATGCCGGTTTCCACGGCTCCACCCGGCCACATAACGCACGTCGATACGATCGTGATGAGGAATTGAAGAATACGGTGAATTCGTACCGTTGTAACGGTTTTTACTTGTATTCTCTTCTCGCATGTCACAAGCATCAGAACACCACAAGCGCGCGTCCCTCACGATCGAGGGAATGCACTGCGCCAGCTGCGAACTCATGGTTGAACGGAAACTGAAGGCCGTTCCGGGAATTCTCAGCGTGAACGTCGACCACACGACGGGCTGCGCATCGATCGAAGCGGATACGAACAATCTTCCGAAAGAGGAAGACATCGCGGCTGCGATACACAAAGCCGGGTATTCCCTGAGCAACGGTGCTGCCGTCATGACCGGCACGCAGCGAAAATGGCTCGAAATCGGCGGCTCTTTCCTGGCGATCTTCGCCATCTATCACCTTCTGAAAGTCTTCGACATCGTCTCGCTCGCCCCTTCCACGTCGGACGCACTGACGCTGGGCGGCGTGCTGATCATCGGCCTGATAGCCGGCACGACCAGTTGTTTAGCCGTCACGGGCGGCCTGCTGCTCGCTCTCGCCGCGAAGCACACCGAAGTGCACGGATTGGAAACCCCTTCGCAAAAATTTCGCCCGCTCCTGCATTTCAACGTCGGCCGTCTTGCGTCGTACTTCGTACTCGGTGGTCTTGTCGGGCTGCTCGGGCAATCACTCTCGCTCACGCCGAAAATGACAGGGTACGCGAACATCGCCGTCGCATTGGTAATGCTCTACTTCTCGCTGACCATTCTTCGTATTCTCCCCAAAGGCGCGCATATCCGCCTGCCGAAGAAATTCAGCCGGTGGATCTCGAACCTCGCGGACAGCGATCATCCCGCCGCGCCCGCAACCCTCGGCGCGCTCACGTTCTTTCTGCCGTGCGGATTCACGCAATCGCTGCAACTCGTGGCGCTCGGATCCGGCAGCTTCATGACCGGCGCGGCGATCATGTTCACGTTCGCGCTCGGCACCTTGCCGTCGCTCCTCGGCCTCAGCGCGCTCTCGTCGACGCTCAAAGGACCCTCTTCGCGCCTCTTCCTCCGCTTCTCCGGGGCGCTGGTGCTCGTGCTTGCGCTCTTTAACCTTCAGAGCGGATTTGCGCTGGCAGGCATCGATCTTGCCCAACCGTTCGCCGGAAGTGTCCAACAAGGTTCCGTTCCCGCACCCTCTAAAAAAGGAATCCAGGAAGTGTCGATGAAAGTGACGAGCAACGGATACGCCCCCGATTCAATCGCGATCACCGCCGGAATTCCGGTTCGATGGAAGATCGACGGCACGCAGGCCGCCGGTTGCACGAGCATCATGACAATTCCCGATCTTGGGATTTCCCAGGCGCTCGGTAAGGGCGAAAACATCATCGAATTCACCGCACCGACGAAAGGAAAACTCGCGTTCATGTGCTCGATGGGCATGGTGCGCGGGTCGTTCACCGTTCTGTAATTCTTCACCCACTTTTGTATGGCAATCGACTGGAAAGACACCTCCGCTTCGCGCTCCGCATCCAATGGGTCCAACCCCTGGCTTGCAATCTCGATCGGACTCATCGGATTGATCATCGGCTACGTACTTCCTTCCTACCTCTCCTGATTATGACCACCACAACCGTCTCCATCCCCGGCATCCACTGCGCCGCCTGCGCGACGCTCATCAAAGACGTCAGTTCCGAGTTTCCCCAGATTCAACAAGCGAACGTCGATATCGAAACGAAGAACGTTACCATTGAGCACGACGATTCGTTCGATCTCGCCGCGTGGACCGCTGAAATCGAAAACCTCGGCGATACCTACAAAGTCCAATCCGCAGCATGAGCGCTCAGTGCGACCTCACCATCACAGGCATGCACTGCGCCAGCTGCAGCGCGCTCATCACCCGCAAGCTCAAGAAAACGGCTGGCGTGGAAGATGCGAACGTGAATTATGCCGCCAATAAGGCGCGGGTTCGGTTCGATCCCGCGCAGGTCGACGAAGCGGGCTTGGTCGCCGCCGTGAAGTCCGCCGGATACGGAGCGGAAGTGCGGCATGAGCACGGCCACCACGGCGTCGAGATGGACCGAAAGCGCCGGGAAGACGAGATACACGATTACCGCAGGAAATTCTTCACGGGGCTCGCGCTGAGCCTGCCGATGCTCTACTTCATGGTGGGATCGTTTCTTCCAAACCTCCCTCTCATGCAGGCGATGATGCCGTTCGCGGGAATCGCCTCTCTCATCCTCGCGACCCCTGTGCAGTTCTGGCTCGGGGCGGGTTTCTACAGAGGTTTCTGGTCGAGCTTGAAAATGGCCACGTTCAGCATGGATAGCCTCATCGTGATCGGCACGTCGACCGCGTATGCCTACAGTCTCTACAACTTCGTCTCCCACGCCCTCACCGAAAGGACGCTCCTCGGAGGCATGCACGACCTCTACTTCGAAGTCGCGGCCCTGCTCATCACGTTCGTGCTGCTCGGCAAATGGCTCGAATCGCGAGCGAAGGGCGCGACATCGGAAGCGATCCAAAAACTCATGGGCCTCCAAGCTAAAACGGCACGAGTACTGCGCAATGGGCAAGCGATCGATATACCGATGGAACAGGTGCAGATAGGCGATATTGTCATTGTCCGTCCTGGGGAAAAGATTCCCGTGGATGGCGTCGTCACGAAAGGACTCACGTCGGTCGATGAGTCAATGCTCACGGGCGAAAGCATTCCCGTCGAAAAGAAAGACGGCGATCGAGTCTTCGGTGCGACGATGAACGGAAACGGCAGCATCGAATTCCGCGCGGAAAAAGTCGGCAGCGAAACCGCACTCGCTCAAATCATTCGTTTCGTTGAGGAGGCACAAGGATCGAAAGCGCCCATCCAGGACTTCGCGGACTGGGTTTCTTCTTGGTTCGTTCCCGCCGTCATCGGCATTGCCGTCTTCACGTTCGCCGCGTGGTTGGCTCTCGGCGCCGGATTCACGTTCTCCCTCCTGTCCGCCGTGTCGGTCCTCGTGATCGCGTGCCCCTGCGCGCTCGGACTCGCCACTCCCACGGCCATCATGGTCGCCACGGGCAAAGGTGCCGAAAACGGCATTCTCATCCGAGGAGGAGGACCACTGGAAGCGGCGAACAAGATTTCGGCCATCGTCTTCGACAAAACGGGCACGCTGACGAAGGGGAAGCCGGAAGTGACGGACATCGTTGCCTTCGATACGACCAACGAGGAAGTGTTACGAATCGCCGCGAGCCTGGAGCAGGGTTCGGAACACCCACTCGCGGAGAGCATCGTGAAAGACGCAAAAACGAAAAACCTTTCGCTCTCGAGCGCGGAAAACTTCAAGGCGATCCCAGGGCACGGCATCGAAGGATCGCTAAACGGCACGAAATACTTCCTGGGCAATAGGCGGCTCGCCGACATGATGACGATCGACTTGAAAACATCAGAGCGAGACATCGCCACGCTGGAAGAACAAGGAAAAACGGCGATGGTGCTTATGGATGAAACACATGTGATAGGAATCATCGCGGTCGCGGATACGGTGAAAGAAACGTCGAAAGAAGCAGTCTCGCGCCTGAAAGCCATGGGCATCTCCGCGTACATGATCACCGGAGACAACAAGCGCACTGCTCTAGCGATCGCCGCGAAGATCGGCATCCAGAACGTCCTCGCCGAGGTTCTTCCGGAACAGAAGGCGAATGAAGTGAAAAAGCTCCAGCAACAGGGCATGAACGTCGTCATGGTCGGAGACGGCATCAACGACAGCCCCGCGCTCGCACAGGCGGAACTCGGCATCGCCATGGGCAGCGGCACGGATATCGCGATGGAAACGGGCGGCATCGTGCTCGTGAAGAACGATCTGCGCGACGTCGTCACCGCCATCAAGCTGAGCCGGGCCACCGTGAATAAAATTCACCAGAACATGTTCTTCGCGCTGTTCTTCAACGTCATCGGCATTCCGATCGCTGCGCGCGCATTCATGCACTTCGGTTTCGTGCTGCGCCCCGAGCTTGCGGGTTTCGCCATGGCGTTCAGCTCGGTCGCGGTCGTGACCAACTCGCTGCTGCTCAAAGGCTTTCACCCTGTCCGTAAAAATTGGCTGTCCGATTTCGCGCCCGTCTTCATGGGCATCGGATTCACGGCGCTCTTTCTGTTCTTTGCGAAACTCAGTTCGTAAAATTTTATTTCATCTTACTTTCACACTTTTTTTATGATGCATAGCATGAACACCATCGACATGAACTTCGGATTCTCCGCCGTGTGGGGCGTACACGTACTCGCCATGCTCATCGCATCGGCGGGATTCCTTCTCCTCCTGGTATGGGCGATCAAAACCCTCACGGCGCGCCAGCTGATGCAATGGGGCCTTGGCCTTCTTGTAGGCGGCGTGATCGTCTGCCTCCTGACGATCGGCGCCATGGGCCGCGGCACCTGGACGAGCGGTTCGATGATGGGAGGAAACGGCATGATGCACTTTGATTCCGATGATCGGCAGGGCGGCATGATGGGAGGCGGCGATATGGACATGATGAGCAACATGGGAATGATGCTCGAAGGGCTGGAAGGCGATGAGTTCGATGAGGCATTCATCCGCATGATGATCCCCCACCACGAGGGCGCGATCGACATGGCGGAGGAGGCGCTCGAATCGTCGAACCGCGAAGAGATGAAAAAACTCGCGCGGGACATCATCGAAGCGCAGCAGCGCGAGATCGATATGATGGAAGGCTGGCTGACGACGTGGGGCTTCGAAAACTAAAGCGGCAGAAATAATAGTGAAAGCCCTCTCCATGAGGGCTTTCACTATTCACGTGGCGTTCGAAGTACTCCATCAACCGACTTTCTTCACGAACTCGCAGCGCAGCACGATCGCAGTGCCGTCCAGTTTGCAGTCGATCTCGTCGGGGTTCTGCGTCAGCCTGATCTTCGACGCCTTCGTACCCACCTTGAGCACGGTCGACGATCCACGGAGCTTCAAATCTTTGATGAGCACGACCGCATCGCCGTCCTGCAACACGGTACCGTTGCTGTCTTTCACCACGATGGCTTCTGCCGCGACGATCTTGCCGTGGCTTCCGTCCGCGCAGTCGCACTCGTCCATGATCTCCCACTGGGCCGTGCAGCCGTTGGTCTCGCAGGCGCCGATCTCGGGCAGGGAACCGCCGCAGCTTCCTTTACACGCGTAGTGGGTCATGCGAGGCATCGTACACCCTCAACCTTCCTTAACCCATTTTTTGAACACCACCATCGTCACCTCGCCGTGGCCACCGCGACGGGCGAGATCCACAAAGGCCACACCGCCGGGTCCTGGGGCTTATTCACAGGATCCGCGGCCGGATGCGACGCGTAGTACGGCGCGGCGTCTTTCGCGAAAGCAACCGTCGGATGCGTACCTTTCAAGTGCGCGTGCGCCGCAACCAGCATGTCCTTCCAGATCGGCACGGCCGCGTTGAGACCGTCTGCGTTGGGCGCCAGCGCGGTACCGTCGGGATTCCCCACCCACACGCCCACGATGAATTCGGGCGTATACCCGATCGCCCACGTGTCACGCGGAAGCATTTTCGTGCAGCCCTTCGGCGTGCGCTCGAGGCATACGTTGCTCGTTCCCGTTTTCACCGCCTCCTGCGTGCCAGGCACGTCGGTGACCGTACGCCAATACCCAGCGGGCCGCGCACGCGCTTCGCTAAGCATCGACGTCACGGCGTCGGCCACGGACGAAGGAATCGCCTGCACGCCGTCGCCCGTTTCCAGCGGAAGCATTTCCCCGTCGACCGTGAGGGAGCGCATGCCGCGCAGCGGCTTGAACAATCCCCCGTTTCCCAGCGTCGCGTACGCTTGGACCATTTCCGTGAGCGGGATTTCCGCCGCGCCAATCGCGAGCGGCCAATCGTAATCAAATTCGTTACCTGCGTCCTGTTGTGCGAGCCGGAACTCCTTCGGATGTGGCGCGCCGATCGCCTCGGCGAGATCGAGGACCGAATCTTCGCCGACTTTCTGGAACGCGCGGATAGCGGGAATGTTCCGCGAATGATTGAGCGCTTTGATCAACGTCATCCGACCCTTGAAGCCGCCCTCGTAATTCCGGGGGCTCGTGCCGCCGATCGTCAGGGGCGAATCCGACACGACGGTCGTGGGATTCCAGCCGGCGTCCTGCATCGCGGCGGCGTACACGATCGGCTTCATCGTCGAACCGACCTGCCTCGGCATCGCCGCCATGTCGATCTTGGCGCCGGTCGACGTTGCGGCATAGTCGGTGTTCCCCACGTAGGCGAGGATCTCGCGCGTTTCGAGATCGGCCAACACGAGCGCGACGCTGTTGGCGCCGAAACGCTTTTTGGCCGTCGCCGCGTATGTTCGGACGATGTCCTCTGCGGAACGCTGGAGTTCGGCGTCAATCGTCGTCTCGACGGTGATCTTTTTTTTCGCAGCATCGGGCACCAGGGCACGAGTCTCGCGCAGCACCTGCAAGGTGTAATACGGCGCCTGGAACGCCCTCTTCGGTACGAACACCATGCGCATGAGTTCTTCGTCCGCTTCCGCGCGTTCCCCTTCATCGATGTGCCCGGTGTTGTACAGCGATGCCACGACCTGGTGAGCGCGCCCGATCCGCAGGAGCGACGACGTGCCCGTCAGTCCTATCACTATTTCTTCCGTTTCAGTGGCAGCGGAGTAGCGGTGCGGCCCGTACGGGCTGAAGTACGTCGGCCGCTGCGGCATCGACGCGAGGATCGCCGCCTCCGCAACGGTCAAATCGCGCGGTTCTTTGTCGAAAAAATTCCGGCTCGCCTGGCGGATGCCGGCGATACCGCCGCCGAACGAAATCCAGTTGAGGTACTGCTCGAGGATCTCTTCCTTCGCCATGGTGTCTTCCAGCTGACACGCCAAGAGTATCTCTTTGAATTTGCGCGAGAACGTCTTCTCCCTCGTCAGCAGTGCCGTGCGCACGAGCTGTTGCGTAATCGTCGACGCGCCCTGTGATTTGTACGAACGCAGGTTCTGATACCCCGCCCGACCCAGCGCGCGCCAGTCGACGCAACCGCGCTGCCAAAACCGTTTGTCTTCGATCTCGATGAACGCCGCTTTCACGACGTCGGGTATCTCATCCGCATCGATCCACACGCGGTCTTCGTCGACGTATGCGTAGTACATGCCGCCACCGTTCCTATCCGCCACGGTCACGCTTTCGGGCGCGTTCCACACCGCGGGGTCGGATACGTCAGGAAGCATGTTGAACACCATGGACCATCCGACTGCGGGCATGATGAACAGCAAAAAGAGGAAATGCAGCGCGCGGAATTTTTTCGCACCGAGGCGCAGCGCGGCATCGATCACGCGGGCATACCCATGGAGAACGTTGGGCGCCTGCGGGATCGGGAGAGCGAGATGCATAACGCGCATGAGACGCGTACGAGCGCTTGTTCTTACGAATTACAACGTCTTCAGCGAATCCGTCACCGAGAAGATTCCTTCGATGTCGTACGTCTGCCAGTGGTCGGAGCTCAGCATTTCGACCGGCGTGATGAGGCCGTTAGCCGAGATGCGCGCGCCCGTTTCCGGCGGCAGCGCCTGCTGCGACATCAGTGCGAAGTCGAGCGCGTAATGCTCGCCGACGTCGGTCTTCAAGCCGAACGCGCATTCGAGCGTCGTCGGACCGGTCGTGTCTTTATGCGGCAAACACACCACCTCGCCTTCGAGCGTGGCGCGGTAACTGACGACGTCGCTCGGATCGCCCTGCTTTTCGTTGTAAATGTACGCATTGAGAACGTAAAAGCCGATGATGAGGAGGATGCCTGCGACGATAATGCCGATGAGTGCTTTCTTCATATGCTGATACTACGCGCGAAACGTCGAAACGTTACGCAAAATCGCGGCAATTGTGCTCCCCCACCGCTTTCCGTATCGTTCCCTCATGGATCAACGCAGGTACCGATTCGCGCTCTGGACGATCCCCGTCGTGTTCGTCGGCGTGTTTTTGGCGCTGCTCAACGCGCAATATCCGCTCATCGGCCAAGATTACTTCTACTTCTTCCCGCGCATCCTCAGCGGGACATGGCACTTCGCGCACGCCGGATTCGCGCCCTTCCGCTACGACCCGCACTTCTGCGGCGGCCTCGGCCACTACGGCAATCCGCAGGACGTATCATTTTCAATGCTGCAACTGTTCGGCATGACAACAGACCTGTGGACGGCGGTGCAAATGACGTTGTCGCTCATGATCCTCGCCGGATACATCGGCTGGTACCGCGTCGGGCGCGACGTGATGGCACTCAACAACGAATGGTCGCACGCGCTCGCGACGATCACGTCTGCCAGTGGGTATTACATCCTGCACATGGTCCTCGGGCACATGACGTTCCACACGACGACGCTGCTCGGATGGTTCGTATGGCTCGTGTTCGCCGACGCTACACTTCTCACTTCCTGGAAAACGCGCGCCGCGCTGACGGCATTGCTCTCCGCCTTCATCCTGCACGCGGGCGGATACTTCGTGCTCATGCAGTGCGCATTGATGATCGCACTGATGCTCCCCTTCGCGCTCGCACCGCACGAAGCGCCGCTCGCACGCGCGAAAGAACTGGCGATGCGCCTCGGAATCATGTGCGTCGCGGCACTCCTCGCCTGCGCGAGCAAACTCGTCGCGATCGCGAGTTACATGCAGATTTTCCCGCGCACGCTCCCCTTCTACCCGTACGTCGGCGACGATCCGATCCCCCTCTTCGTCGCAAAAGCGCTCTGGATGGTCCCGCAGCACCTGTTCGCGTTCGGCACGCAGCCGTACGCCGCGGGCCTGCACGAATTCAGCATGCAGATCTCGCCGGTCACGCTGCTCGGCGTAATCGCTCTACCGTTTTTCCTATGGCACACCCGCGCGATGTTGCGCCGCTCGCAGTGGATCTTCATCGCCATCGGCATGCTTCTCATCACGATCATCACGTATGGATTCGTGAAAGGCGACGGAGCGACCGCGGATCTCTTCCAGCGATTGCCGATCCTCTCGTCGTGGCGCATGAACATGCGCTTCCTCTATGTCACAAGCGTCCTCGTCGCGATCGGCGGAACCTTCGGCTTCGCATGGCTCGCGAAACGCAGACTAAGCGAATCACGCGCTGCAGCTGTCGCGATCGGGTCGTCGATCCTCACGATCATCGCGTTCTACGGCGCGCACATTTCCATGATCTCGCCGGAATATCTCGATCTCCAAATGCCGTACGACCAGGTGCGCGCGGCGGTGGAAAGCAGCGACTACCTCGAAAAATCCGTGGTGTTCGCCGAAGACTACCGCGGGCAACAGATCTCAGACATGCAGTACATTCTCGCGGGCACGACCGGGACGACATGCTACGAAATCCTCCTCAGCAACATCAATTTCCTTCCGATACTCGCGAGCGCGCCGACCGATACGGTGACGGACGGCTCGTTCAACATGATCAACCCCGCGTGCCTGCACTATCCCGATGCGAACGATTGTGAACCGGGCGCGCTGATTTCCGCGACGGACGATGACAATTTCCAACGCTTCATCGACGGACGGCAACCGCGCTGGAAACTCCCATGGTGGCAACGCGCGGCCGATATAGCGACGCTGCTCATGCTTGTTGCGTGCATCGGGTGGGTGGCATACGCGGCAAAAATGAAGCGGCTCACGTAGCGCGGACCCGGCAAACTTACGTATCCTGTCTCTCCAATTTCACCGCGGCTTCCGGCGTCGATACCGGCTTGCCCATGACGAGCAACTTGAGAATGCCCCACGCGACGACCCAGTAGACGACCATCGCGAGCAGCGTCGTCCATTCGAGGACGTTGCCTTCGACCTGCGAAATGTGGAACACGTTGAGGAACGGCGACGCGAAGGGGGCCGTAAGGGTGTAGATGAAATTCGTGAACCCGGCGGCGGGGTTCGCCGCGAGCAGCTTCAACACGAAGCGGAACGCGAGCAATACTTCGATCACGCCGAGGATGTACCACACGACCTGCGTGCTGCGGTAAAGGGGTTTGGTGCGGCTGGAAATCGCTGCGTCCATGAGTGATGGGGGAAATGCACCGCTTATGACGAACGACGAAGCGGGAACTTTCACTCCCCTGCAGTTTCATCGGCAATCGTCACGCCGCGATCACGCGGGCCCGGCGGGCGATGTGCACGTAAATGATCACGCTCAGCACGGCGGCGAAGAAACACCACACCGACACGAACGTTTGCTCGTAGAAGCGGTACGCGACGATGGCCGAGAGGAACGTGACGACGCCGAAGAAATTCACGATGCGATGACTGGAGAAGAGGCAGCTCGCGCAGGTCGCCACGCTGTACGGCGAGAGGACGAACGTGACCGCGAAGTGCGGCGCCATGTAGAGGATGCTTTTGTTCACCGCGAAGGTCGTGACCGTTTCTCTCATCAGGAAATACAGGAAGTACGCACTGACGACGAGCCCGATGCCGGTGCAGGCGAGCAACGCCCAACGACGCCATCCCTTCGGTTCCATAAGAAAGACCGAGGCAGGAATGAAGATCGGCCAGAGCACGTGCGAGAAGAACATGAACACGAACGACGCGGCCGACAACACAAGCGGATTGCCGAGCGACACCCAGATCACGCCTTCCGTCAGCTGCTGCATGCCGAAAAGCAGCGGGATCGACGCGAACATGAGCTCTTCCCTACGCGGAGCCTTCGCGATGCTCGCGCCGCCGATGACGCTCAATGCCGTGCCTATCGTGAAACTCGCCGCAGGGGAAAAGCACATTACGCATAAACCCTACCGGAAGCGGCATGGCAAAGATACGAATCGCGGATCACGGGCAGGTGAATCCGAATCTCCTGAGAAGCCGGGCGTTCACGCGCTCCTTCATGGTCGGGCTGTTGTCGAACCAACGCGAGACGCGCGCGCACGTGCGGCCTTCGAAAGAGTTTTCCGGAAAAGAAGGAGTCGACGAAAAGAACGATCGGACCGACGAGCGCGATGATGATGTGAAACTCGAAGAGGAACGGGAAGAGGCGCTAGACGAAAGCAGAGAAGACGACGAGCGCGACGAACGGCTGCTTTGGGGCGTGTAACCGAACCGCGAATCGTTGGCGTAGAGCAATCCCTCTTCGATCACGGACGACGGAATGAAATAACTGGTCAGGAATCCCCCGTTCTCATCCACCCCCTTCGCGACGACGACGCCGATGACGCCCGTCTCGTTCGTGATCGGCCCGCCGGAATTGCCCGGGTCGATGTTCGCGTCGGTCTTCATCCACCCAAGCGTGCTCGTTCCCGTGACGGACCCCGACGTCGTGAACAACGTCATCGATGCCGATACCGAACCACGGTAGGGATACCCGAGGACCCACGCGGGATCGCCGACCTCGGGATCGTTCGCAAAGCGGATGACACCGTGCGCGCAATCGAGGAAGACCCGCATATATGCGACGTCGTCGTCGAGATTGATCTTCACGTCGCTCTTCGTGATGTTCTTCCTACACCCCGTGTCGACGTCGAAATCAGCGGACGTGGCGTACACGCGGTACCAGTCTCCGCCTTCGATCACGTGTTTATTCGTGACGACGATTCCCTCGTCGACGAAGAAGCCCGATCCCCACCCGAGGAAATTGTTTTCATTGTCGTAATTCGCGATGAACACGACGGAGGTCTTCATCTCCGCGTCGATGCCCGCGGCAGTCGCGAGAACCGGCAGCAACGCGACGACGCACAGCGATGGAAGAAATCGAAACTTCATACCGCGTCAGTCTAGCATCGATCCACACCACACCCGCTGAAACGAACTGTTTTTTCATACGTCTTCCGTTACGCTATGCCCATGCAGAAGATCGTCCCCCACCTCTGGTTCGACACGCAGGCCACCGAAGCGGCCGAATTCTACGTATCCGCATTCGGAGGAGATTCTGCGGTCACGCACAGGGCCGTGATCAAAGACACTCCCTCGGGCGACTGCGACGTCGTGACGTTCCGACTGCGCGGTTTCGATTTCATGGGAATCAGCGCGGGCCCCGCCTTCGCGTTCAACCCCTCGATTTCCTTCATGCTGAACTTCGATCCGTCGGCAAATCCGCAGGCGCGCGAGGACCTCGACGCGCTGTGGGAAAAACTCTCCGAGGGTGGCGAAGCGCTCATGCCACTCGATACGTATCCCTTCAGCGAGCGTTACGGTTGGATCAAGGATACGTACGGCGTGTCATGGCAACTCATCCTCACGAAACCCGAAGGCGAACCGCGCCCATTCATCATTCCATCCTTGATGTTCACGGGCGACAAAACCGGCAAGGCCGATGAAGCGATCGATTTCTACGTGTCGGCGTTCAACGATGCGAAACGCGGAATGACCGCGCCGTACCCCGAAGGCGCCGCGCCGGAAAAAGACGCGAAGATTATGTTCGCGGAATTCATGCTCGAAAAGCAGTGGTTCACGGCGATGGACAGCGGCCACATGCACGACTTCACGTTCAATGAAGCAATTTCCCTCTTGGTACGCTGCGACACGCAGGAAGAAATCGACTCATACACGGACAAACTCTCGGCCGTTCCGGATGCGGAGCAATGCGGCTGGCTGAAGGACGCATACGGCGTGTCGTGGCAGATAAGCTCGAGCACGTGGGAGAAGATGATGGCCAGCGGCAACCAAGAAGGCATCGATCGCGCGATGCAGGCGTTCCTGCGGATGAAAAAGGTCGACCTGGCCGCGCTGCAAAAGGCGTACGACGGCGCATGATTGTCGTACCAATCCCCCTCTCTGTTCCACAAAAAAAAGGCCCACAACAAGTGGGCCCGGCTCTTTGGAAAATCAATATACTTCTACTGCTTCTCGGTGATGCTAATCACCGCCTGGTAATACGAAGAATGATCCTGGTTCTTCGGTAACGAAGAGATCATCCTCTGTCTTGATCACCCCCAGGACTGGAGCGGGTGCCGGTACGAGAATCTCACACTGAGTGTTCAGTACCAGATTTGCTAATTGCGCCTTGAAGTCGACTCCGGCTGTGCGATTCCTGTTATAGATCAGCACTCGGCCGTAATCCAACGCTGGCAAATCTTCCGAGTCGGGAAGAGTGTAATCGAGAAGTGTTACCATTCCCTCGTCGGGAACGGCGTGCAACTTCCGCGCCTCGAGTTTAATACGTTGCAATTCATGATCAACGCTTAAGCGAATCCGGAACTCACCCGGCGCCGCGAAGGTACTCCAGTTCTTCGGGATTCCGTCACCAAGCGTTACCTCCTTGATCATTTCATCCCCGGAGATGGGATCGACATACTGGAGGTAGATCTTGTTCTGGACTATTTGGACCTTGTAACAAGACCCTTGCACTTCCCAGGATGCCACGTCGCCGGGCAGACCGCCTGTCTCACCCGAGCCCGAAAAACAAAACACAAGATTGTCGGTGTAGTTCACACCGGCAACCACCACCCCGGGCTGAGGGGTGTAATCGACCTCAATGACGAAGGTACCTTGCGACTCGGCCGAGCCGATGCCACCTCGGTTGTCGAGGGTAAAATTCTCCCCGAACTCCGTTGTTGGCCCTTGATCGACATTGGACGCGGGGCTGGGTTCGAACATCACCCAATCTGATTCGGGATCAACCGCCCACACGATGGTCGCAAAAATCGCAACGATACACATGCACAACACTTTTTTCATTTCAGCTTCCTTCTAACAATAGTGGTTCCAAAGAGCTAACATAAAATACAATATTTATTGCATATTGCAAGTACTAGAAATGATCAATAGGTACAAAAATTTAAATACAGGGAAATCCAGACCAAAAAAATGACAAATACGCTACTGACCCCCGCGCTTCGCCCTCCATCGCTCTTCCATGTCGTGCATGGCATCGTGGTCGAACCCGAAGTGGTGGGCGATTTCGTGCCACAGCGTTTCGCGCACGATATGCGGGATCTCCCGCTCGGTTTGAGCGACATCTTCGATCGTCTTCGTGAACAGCGTGATCTGGTCGGGCAGCTCGATCACCGCGTTGCCCTTCCCCCACTCCGTGAGCGGCACTCCTTCGTAGAGACCGAGCAAGTTGCGGCGCCTGCCGCGCTGCGGGCGATCCTCGATCACGAGCACGACGTCGCGCATCTGCTCGCGCAGCTTCGGGGGGAGCGCCCGAATCGTTTCCCGCGCGATGCGCCTGTATGCGGCCGATTCCATGAATGGATTATACAAGATGAACGTCTATACTGGCGCCGTGAAACGCCACGCGTTCGTCGGCTTCGTGTTCGCATTCAACCTGCTGCTCGGCAACGTGTGCTTGCTCGGAACCGCGTACGCGGCGAACCCGGCCGAGGACCCGGCGCAGGAACTGCTTTCGCGCGAGGTGCCCATGTCGTTCAACGTCGTGACCTGCACATGGGTGAAGACCGACGACGGCTGGCAGCCGACTCCCGACTCGCCGTGCGCGAGCGGCAAATGCCTGAAAAAGAGCACGCCCGACACGCGTTGCCTCTCCGCGGCGTTGAGCCCGGAAATACCGACGCAGCTCCCGCCCGTCTTCGTCGATGCGTCGTTCGATACGACGAACGCATTCTCCGCGGTGACGCAAGCAACCGAAAGTCCTCCGCCCTATCCCGGCCTGCATTCGACGGTCATGCGACTGTAAAACCACTCGCGCGCTTCATGACGTGACGCATTCGGCGTCCTCTTTCTTTTTGCTTCCCATTTCCTCCTCCCATCATGTCATCTCTCGATAACAACACCTCAACCGGCACCCCGTGGTTCGCTGTCTCGATCGGCCTCCTCGGTCTCATCATCGGTTACGGCCTGAGCACATCATTTGCCGGCGACACGTCTTTCGGCGGACCGGCCGCACCCTCGGCGCCGTCCGCGCCATCCGCGATCGTCGACGATACCGTGCCCGCGGGCGACCCCGCCGACGCCGATGACGACGCCGTGAAAGGAGACGAAAACGCCACGATCACCCTCATCGAATTCACGGACTACGAATGTCCGTTCTGCGCGCGACACTACGAGCAGACGCTTCCGTCGATCATCAAAGACTACGTCGACACGGGCAAAGTGAAGTACGTCGTCCGCGATTATCCCCTCAGCTTCCACCCGTCCGCGCAGAAAGCCGCCGAAGCCAGCGAATGCGCCGGCGAGCAGGACAAGTTCTGGGAGATGCACGACAAGCTCTTCGAGACGCAGGGCGCATGGGGCGCAGATGCCGTCGCCTCGTTCAAGAAATACGCCACGGAGCTGGGCTTGAACGCCTCCGCATTCAACACCTGCCTCGACACGGGCGCGATGGCGCCGGAAATCGCGGCTGATCTCGCAGCTGGTTCCGCCGCGGGCATCAGCGGCACGCCGGGCTTCTGGATCGTCTCCGACGACGGCGCGAGCAAGAGCATCTCTGGCGCGTATCCGTACGCGACGTTCCAAGCCGCGTTCGACGAGATGCTGTAAATTTCTCGAATGAACACGCCGTAGGGTCATGGCATGCCATGACCCTACGGCGTGTTCATTC
>CAYGDM010000007.1:0-26411 GCA_964348685.1 uncultured Candidatus Peribacteria bacterium
GAGGAGTATGAGGCAGTCGCCACGATCTCCGCCCAGGACGTCGAGATCGGCAAGGTGATCGCCGAAGTCATCGATGAAGTCGGCAAGGACGGCGTCGTCACGGTCGAAGCCGGCCAGACGCTCGGCATCGAGAAGGAAATCGTCGAAGGCATGCAGTTCGACCAGGGCTACATCTCCCCGTACTTCATCACCGACGCGGCCCGCATGGAAGCCGTGTACGAGAAGCCGTACATCCTCATCACCGACAAAAAAATCTCGAGCGTGCAGGAACTCCTGCCCGTCCTCGAACAAGTCGCGCAGAAAGGTCGCAAGGAAATCGCCATCATCTGCGAGAACATCGAGGGAGAAGCGCTCACGACGCTCATCCTCAATAAGATCCGCGGCAACTTCAGCGCGCTCGCGGTGAAGGCCCCGGCCTTCGGTGAACGCCGGAAGGAAATCCTGAAAGACGTCGCGGCACTCACCGGCGGCAAGCTCATCAGCGAGGAAATCGGCCTCACGCTCGAAAACGTGAAACTGGCTGACCTCGGCCAGGCGCGGAAGGTGGTCTCGACGAAAGACAACACGCTCGTCGTCGACGGCGCTGGCAATAAGAAAGAGATCGAAGCGCGCGTGAACGAGATCAAGGGGCAGATCGAATCAGTGAAGTCCGACTTCGACCGCGAGAAGCTCCAGGAGCGCCTCGCGAAGCTGACCGGCGGCGTGGCCCTCATCAAGGTGGGCGCGGCGACGGAAGTGGAGCAGAAGGAGAAGCAGCACCGCATGGAAGACGCCCTTTCCGCAACGCGCGCCGCCGCCGAAGAAGGCATCGTCCCGGGCGGAGGCACGGCCTACATCCGCGCGCTCGGCACGCTCGAAACGCTCCTGAAATCCACGAAGAACAAAGACGAGCAGATCGGCATCCAGATCGTCATGAACTCGCTCACGGCCCCGGCGAAGAACATCGCCGAGAACGCGGGCATCGCGGGCGACGTGGTGATCTCGAAGGTGAAGGAAGGCAAAGACAGCTTCGGCTACAACGCCCTCACCGGCGACTACGGCGACCTCATGAAAGACATGGTCATCGACCCGAAGAAGGTCACGCGGTGCGCCCTTGAGTACGCGGTGTCCGTCGCGGCGATGTTCCTGACGCTCGAAGTGGCCGTCACGGACATCCCAAAGAAAGAAGAACCCGCTGGAATGCCGCCCGGAGGGATGGGAGGCATGGGAGACTTCTAAAAAAACAAGGTACGAAGAAAAAGGAGACGCCGACGTGGCGTCTCCTTTCGCATTCAACCCGTTGCGGGGTTGGACGATATGCCGCTATGCAGCAGCGGGCTTGAAGCCTTTCACGGACTTCTCGACGTAGATCGCGAACCAGGTCTCGAAACACTGCGGCGCTTCATCTGCACCGAGAATGATCGCGCGATGCGATGTACCATTCGCACCGCAGGACTTCAGTCCTTTGCCCCACAACCCAACCGTGATCGAATCGAGAAGATCGAACGGGATCAGCTCTTCCTCGAAAGCGAACACGCTGACACCTGGGTAGTTCACCGGATCGATCGGCTCTGCGAACACCGGAAGATTCTCCACCCAAAACTCGATCAATGCCGCATTCACAGCATGTTGCCCTTCCTCCAATCGCCTCAACAGATCGTCGCTTTCGACGGAGCTACCATGCTCACCCAGATAATCGAGATGCATCCATTTTCCCATCGTACCGCTCCTAAAAAAGAACATTGACTCGACACACGACGTTCGCGTGCACTGCGTATACGATACACCGGATTTTCGATTCGTCAAAAAAACCGCCCAGCCCCTCGGAGTGAGGAGATGGGCTGTGGAGAGTCTACGAATCCCTTAGGAGGGATCAATGCGCCAACGAGGGGCGTCCGGCGGGCTGAAATCGAGAACGATTTCCTCCGGTGGGGGCTCGATGACGACGGGTGTCGTGGCAACCACGACGGGTTGTGGAGCGGGCGCTGGAACCACCGAATGGATGGGTCCAAGCAACTCGCTTCCGGGCCGTAACAGTGACTGCGGCCAGTCGTGTGCGAACAATGTGGCCATGAGACGCGTTCCTTTGAAAGTACAAACTTCCGTTCCTGCAGCACATCGCTGAGGATATTCACAGCATATTCAAATACACACTTTTGTCAAGTGCTGGGTACTGCGATACCGCCCAACCCGAAGGTTGAGCGGTGTCGACCGCGCGTTCATGGTGCGATGGTGATTTTCATTTCGTCAACATTCGCCAGTTCGTCGGAACGCCGCGAAGCGCTCCAGCCGCGTTTCTGAAACTTCGTCACGATGTCGTCGACCACGCTCGGCGCGGTGAAGAGATAATCGATCTGAATGTCATACTTGGCTCTCACGATCTTCGTTTTGACGAAATCCTTCGCGATCACGCAATTAATGTGCCCGACCACGACTTGCTCAAGCAGAACTTCGAGCTCCTGGCCAGGATCCACACTACATTTGCGCGTAGCTTTCTCAATCACCTCGATGTTGCCTTCATGCAAATCATCGACGCCCAACGGTTCGATCAAAACCTTTTTTTTCTTCTCCAGAACAGGCGTACTGCCATTCACGCTCTTCATGATAATCGCCCTCCTGCATAACCCGCTGCGCCTTGTAACCATCACACGATGATGACAACGATCGCCCCTGACACTCCTGTCGGTCCACCGAAAGGCAGGGATGGCAAGTATGCCCACCTTCACCGCAGGGTCAACTGTCTTAGAGGTGCAGATCAGCTCGACGAATGTTGATTCTGTCGCCGCGCTTGGGCGCCTCGCGCAAGAAACGATCGGCCAGGTGATTTTCAATCACATCCGATACGACGCGCCTGAGCTCGCGAGCGCCGAACTCCGGGCTGTACCCGTGCTCGAGGAGCGCCGAGACCGCGTCGTCGTCGACGACGACCTCGATCCCCTTTCCGCTGCGGACGCTCTCGACGACTTCCGCGACCATGAGCGTGGCGATCTGCTTCGCGTCGTCGCCCGTGAGCGGGCGGAACACGACGGTCGCGTCGAAGCGGTTCACGAATTCCGGCGTGAAGAGTTTTTCTTTCAACACGTGGTCGACGAGATCGTGCGTGAACGCGCGTTCGTCGGTCACGTCACCTTTGGCGATGCGGTCGCGCAGGTAGAGCGCCCCCGCGTTGCTCGTGGCGATGATGATCGTGTTGCGGAAATCTGTGATCGTGCCGTCCGCGGCGCGCAGCTGACCCTCGTCGAGCACCTGCAGGAACAGATTCAAAACCTTCGGATGCGCCTTTTCAATCTCGTCGAGGAGGACGACCGAGAACGGGCGCTCCTGCACTTTCTGCGCCAGCGCGCCGGAACCCTTGCCGTTGCCGATAACGTCCTTAATCGATTCCTCGGTGCCGCATTCATTGAGGTCCAGGCGGATCATCGCGTCTTCGGAGCCGAAATACTCGGCAGCGAGGACCTGCGCGGTGCGCGTTTTGCCGACACCGGTGGGACCGAGGAACAGGAACGTGCCGAGCGGGCGCGGACGGGTGCGCACGTCGGCAGAGGCGCGCTTGAGGGCGTCGCACAGCACCCGGATACCGCCACGCTGGCCGACGATGCGTCGATGCATCGCCTGTTCGAGTTCGAGCAGCTTCGGCGCAGCGGACGCATTGAACTTGGCCACGTCGACGCGCGATTTCTGCGTGACCACGTCGCGCACGTCGTTCACAGAAACGGTGCGTGCGTTGCGGCGCATCGTAGCGCGGGCGGCGTCGTCCAAGACCTCGATGCAGATCGCGGGATACCCCGCTTGCGGCAAAAACCGCCGACAGAGCGAAAGGACCGCTTTCAACGCTTTGTACGACACCACGATGCCGCTGTCTTCCCAGCGGAACGACTCGATCGCGAGCACGCCCATCACCTCGGCATCGTCACTCGCGTTGAGCATGATTTTCTCGAACGACTGATTCAGCGCGGCATCCTTCTCGACGATCTCATGATAATCGTGCGGATCCACGATGCCGATGACAGCGATGTTCGCCGCATCGAGGCAGCGCTGCAGCACGAGCCGCAGCTTCGGATCGGTCGCCTTCAGGAGCAGTGCGAAATCCGGAATGACGAATGCGAGCCGCTCGCGCTTGGCCCGGGCCAATGCCTGCAGCAAGAACGCGTCGGGGTTCGCGACGCCCGACAAGAGGACGTCGGTGCGCAGCCGCATGAAGCGCGTGAACCGTTCGTGCTTCGAGCGTTCGACGTCGTGCACGGCGGACACGATATGGCGGATGAGCATCGTGCGACCGCTGCCCGCGGGCGCCGCGATGAGTACATTGTCTTTTCCGGATCCCCGCAACGCGCGAGCGGACGCGTCGACCGCGTCGCGATGAAGTATCGTCGTGTCGGTCGGATTCCAGTGGTCGGGTTTGACGTCGGTCGTGAGGGCATCGAGTTCGTCGGTGTAGCCGCGCGCCCACGATTGGCCGAACATGTCGCCGTGGGCGAGCCCTTCCGGCGACCACGCGCTCGGTTTCTGCTTCCAGTGTTCATACATCCGCTCGCGCAGCGCCACCTGCCAGAGGTCGGCGGCGTCCGTATCCGCTGCTGCGAGCAATGCCTTGCCCTCTTCGGTACCGAAGAACGCGACGAGAACGTGCACGGGTTCGATGCGCTCATCCTTGAAACCGGCACGCACATCGTTGGCGTGCGACAGCAACAAGTCGCGATCGATCGACGCGGTCATGCCGTCTACGGCGGACGACACGGACGCGCGATCGAGCTCGAGCTCGCCGACGAGGAACGACGACTGGGGCGAGGTGAGGGCGACGGAGAGGATGTCGCGCGTGGTCACCTCTCCGCGAAGGCCGCGACGGAACGCGGGAACGAGCAAGTCGATCGGTGCGTCAGAGCGAATCACGCGGTCGAGCACGTCGATGCGGAACATTCGCACGAGCCACGGGATCGCGATGACGGTGATCGGCAAAACGTACCACGCGAGCGCCAGCGTACAACCGAGCATGATCGAAAACACGGCGAAGAGGAGCGCGAGCATTACGGCCGAGAGACGCACGAAGCATCCGACGCCGCGAGAAAGAAGGTTGAGTGACCACGCTTCGAGGACCTGCTGGATCGTACGCGATTTTCCATCCTCGATGATGTTCTTCCACGGCGACAGGAGCGTCTTCAGGAGGAACACGACGGAGAAACTTTCGACCATCGCGCCGGCATACCGGACACCACCGAGTAGGATGCGCCCGGGACGGTCGACGAAGAACCACCGCGCGAGCGCAGGAGCCATCCGGAAGGGGTGCGTGTGGGTGTTCATGAAATCTTCTGAGTATAGCAGAAAACCGCTATGCTGGCGAGGTATGACGAACGGCGCATATATCGTGTTAGAAGGCCCGGATGGCGGTGGCTCGACCACCCACGCGAAACTCCTGTGCGAAACGCTCAGGAACAAGGGTTTTGACCTGGTCCAAACGGCGGAACCGACGAGCGGCCCGATCGGCACGACGATCCGGGCGGAACTGCGGGGCAAAGGCATCCCCGGAGACGCGCTCCAAATGCTCTACTCGGCGGACCGCGCCTGGCACATGGCGAAGGTCGTCCGGCCCGCGCTCGAGGCGAAGAAACTCGTGGTCGGCGAGCGATGCCACCTGTCGACGTTCGTGTACGGCGAAGCCCTCGGCCTCGACGTCCCGTGGCTCGAGGCGATGAACGCGAAGTTCGTCCAGCCGGACCTCCTGCTCGTGCTCATGCCGCCGTTCGAAGTGTGCGCCGCGCGCCTCGGCATCCGCGAACGCGACATGCTGGAACAAGACAGCCTCCAACGGAAAGTGCACGCAGCCTACGGGCACTACATGCGCACGCACCCCGAAGCGATCCTCATCGATACATCCGGCGACATCGCGCCCGTCGCGACCGAGATTTCTTCGATCGTCGAGCGGTTCCTCGCGTCACGGTAAGCGCGTACAATCCCCGCACACATGTCAAACGCACGCATCCTCTACGGCAAAGAACACGCCGACGCCCTCCTCGCGGAGATCGAACCCGTCGCGCGCGAACTGGCGCCGACTCTCACGATCGTCCAAGTGGGCGACGACGCTGCGAGCGCGACGTATATCGGCAAGAAGATCGACGCTGCGGCCAAGGTCGGCATCACCGCGACGCACCTGAAACTCGCCGAGGATGTCTCACTGGAAAAACTGCTCTCGACGATCGACGACTTGAATAACGATTCCGGCATCACGGGCTACATCATCCAACTGCCGGTGCCCGATCTGCTCTGGAACGCGTTCGAGAAGATCGCCGAAGCAATCGACCCTGCGAAGGATGTCGATGGCTTCACGGCGCGGAATTTCGGCAACATGGCCCTGCGCGGAGGCGCGGAGTTCCTGCCGCCCGCGACTGCCGCAGGCGTGGTGCACCTCCTGGAGCGCGAGAAGATTGCAATCGCCGGAAAGCACGCCGTGATCGTCGGCCGCAGCAACCTCGTCGGCAAGCCTCTCGCGCTGATGTTCCTCAATCGCGACGCGACGGTGACCGTATGCCATAGCCGCACGAAAAACCTCGGCGCGATCACCGCGACGGCCGACATCCTCGTGAGCGCTGTTGGCAAACCCGGGCTCATCACGGCGGACATGGTACGCGATGGCGCGGTCGTCGTGGATATCGGCACGACGCATCACAACGGCAAACTCACCGGCGACGTCGACTTCGAATCAGTCTCGCACAAAGCATCCGCGATCACGCCGGTCCCGGGCGGCGTCGGGCCGCTTACCGTCGCGTGCTTACTGAAGAATGTTGTCGAAGCGGCTGCGGCTGGGGGTGGCCGCTGATTTTTGCCTTAATCAAGCGAACGGTTAATTGGAACAAACTTTCCCGAGGAGCAATGGAAGCCATTTGTTCCACAGTCAGGTTCGGAACTACTTGCAGTACGGTTTCGTCGTTCAAAGAAACGGGGTGCTCGACGGCATCCAGCATCTGTAATGCAAGCATGCGATGCTCATCGGTCAGGCACTGCATCGTTCCCAAGTTACTGCGAACAAGTAACCGATTGTCATCGGGAAGCTTGCGGAGAAAGCGACGCGTCGACTTAGAACCTTGTTCGAGATGGACGCTTAATGCATCGAGCACACGCAAACGAACTACTTCGGTACCGTCGTTCGTGCGTTGCTCGATAGAATGCTTAGAGCATTCACCACTTGCAGCACAACCTTCGCATCGTGTGTCTGCATGACCGAGCACACGCAGGGCATGAGGAGCTCTAGAGAGGGGGTCCTCAGATGGTTTTTCAGGGGTGACTATCTCCGAAATGGTTGCGATCTGGTTCATAGGGTGCGAGCACTCTTATCCTGCGCCTGCCAACCGTCAAGACCGTGAACTTTGCTGTACGTACAGGGCTCAAACTTGATCAAATTAGGTATCCGATCGCTTCCAATGACTCCCCATCCATGTTTATTGAACACATTTTTTACTCATCCTTGAGCGCCGTTCCCCACGCTCGGAGCGCCTGTACCAGGTCGTCGATATCGCCGTCCATCACGGCCGGAAGATTGTGGAAGTTCTCGCCGAGGCGGTGATCAGTGAGGCGGTCCTGCGGGAAGTTGTACGTGCGGATCTTGTCGCTGCGGTCGCCGGACTTCACCTGGCTCGAACGAAGGTCGCCTTGCGAAGTCTCTCGCTGCACGCGTTCATGTTCCGCGAGTTTACTGCGCAGCATCTCCATCGCGCGTTCGCGATTCTTGATTTGCGATCGCTCGGTTTGGCACGCGACGACGATCCCCGACGGGAGGTGCGTCATGCGCACGGCGCTATCCGTCTTATTCACGTGCTGACCGCCCGCGCCGCCGCTGCGATAGGTGTCGACGCGCAGATCTTCGGTACGAATCGTCACGTCCTTTTGTTCTGCGACAGGGAGCACCGCGACCGACGCGGCGGACGTATGGATACGGCCCTTGCTCTCGGTGGCCGGGATGCGCTGCACGCGATGGACGCCGCCTTCGTACTTCAAATGCCCGTATGCTTCGGCACCGTCGATCTGGATGACCGCCTCTTTGATGCCGCCCTGGTCCGCGAGCGATGAATCGAGCATCGTCGCCTTCCAACCTTTACGCTCGGCGTAGCGAAGGTACATACGCAGGAGCTCCGCCGCGAACAGCGACGCCTCCTCGCCGCCCGCGCCCGCACGCACTTCGACGATGATATCTTTCGTATCGAGCGGGTCGCGCGGCGTCAGGAGTAGCTTGATCCGTTCATCGAGCGCGTCGAGCTTCGCGCGCGCTTCCCTCTCTTGATCCGCCGCGATCTCGGCCATGTCCGGATCATTCTTCGCGTCTTCGGCGTCGGCAAGCGACTGCTGGGCGGAGGTCAGCTCTTGATGCAACTCCACCGCCGCATCCAGTTCGGCCATGCGTTTGCCGATTTTCGCCACCTCCGATGGCTGGTTGTACACGGCGGGATCCTGCAGCGAACGCTGCAGCGTCGCGTATTCGTCGACGAGGGGCTGCAGTCGGTCGCGCATGGTTACTTAATGCTGCTTGGGTCCAACGCTTTGAACACATAGCAGTGTTCGCCGGCCGGGTGGTTCCAGAAGATGTCGTAATCAAGGTCGCGAACGGTGTCGAACGTTGCACATAATTCGAATTCGTTCACCGGTTCACGGACGACGAGATACCCGTACAGATCCCCGGTTTCGGGATCACGAATCTCCGGACGCTGATATTCCGCCTTTTCCAGGACTTCATCGAGCGTCGACGGAATCGGGTTCGGCAGCGACGTGAACGGCTTGCCGTCGTTGTAGCGATCGCTGCCATCGTAGATGACGTTATAGATCTCCTGCTGGATCGTCCGCAGATGGTTCACGCGAAGATCATCCATGCGGCGCGCGCGCTGCGCCAACGGCGTGCCGGCGAAAAACATCCCCCATGCGATCACGCCGATCGCCACGACCCACGCGCCGATCGCAAACGAGCGGTTCAATTGCCCTGTTTTCGGATCGTTCGGCGAAAGCTTCAACGCGAGGAAATAATATCCGAAGACGGAGCCCGCGACGGCCAAGACTGCCAAAACCTTGAGGATGAAGCGGATCGAAATCTCGCCTTCGAGGAGGAAAAACAGAAGTGTGATGCCGTCGCCGATGAGTACGCCCGCGGTGACGAAGAGCGTTAAGTACGTAAGCCAGCGGCGAACGGGACTCCACGAACGCTCGGGATTCTTCGCGATGTCACGGGTGATGAGCTTCGACATCCACGCGAAGAGCGGGAACGATACGATGAGCATCGCGATGAACCAACGGATGAACGACGAATCGTCGTAATACGAAGGATCGAATGCAACGTCGGGAAAGAGGCGGTTGAGGTATTCGAAGAGCAGCACCAAGACGCTCACGACGCTTGCATAGAGCGTGACGAACGCGAGGAGGTGAAAGAACGCTTCGCGCGCGCCGCCGCGGTCTTCGGGCGCGGGTACCGGCATGTCGAGCGTGGCTTCCGACAACGCCTCCACGATGTCTTTCTCTTTCCACCCGGACGAAAGGAGGAGCATGCGGATGGTCTGATGGTCCATGCCCTTCGAACGGGCGTGGGCGATGAACGGCTGGAGGGTGGAGTGTTGCATGGGATGGATGGTAGCACCGACGGGGAAATCCGTCGATTGAAGCGCCTATACAACTACGTATGGGCGACCCTTTCGTTACAGGAAAATGTCGGAAACGCCTCTCCGGGCCTGCTATCATCCGCCCGTGAAAATCCTCGTAGCACTGTCTGGCGGCATCGATAGTTCGACCGTGGCGCACCTCCTGAAAAAGGAGGGGCACGAACTCGTGGGCGTGCGCTTCACGCTGTGGAGCGATCCGCTGGCGCCCGCGCTCGCGCAGGTCCTGCCGAGCAAGTGCTGCAACGCACAGACCGCGATGCGCGCGAAGGCGACGGCCGACGCGTTGGATATCCCGTACAAGATCGTCGACCTCGAGAAAGAATTCTTCGACAACGTCGTCGATCCCTTTTTGAAAGGCTACGCCGAGGGTCGCACGCCGAACCCCTGCATCGGCTGCAACCGCTCGATCAAATTCGGGAAATTGCTCGAACTCGCCGACGAACTTGGCTGCGAGCGCATCGCGACGGGCCACTACGCGCGGGTCGCGAAAGAAGAACTGGCGGACGGCACCGCGCGCCACCTGCTCCTTGAAGCCGTCGACGTCACGAAAGACCAGAGCTACTACCTCTATGGCCTCACACAGGCGCAGCTCTCGCGCGTGCTCTTCCCGCTCGGCGGCATGCGCAAGCAGGACGTTTTCGCTCTCGCGCAATCGTTCGGCGTGCCGTACGACGACGTGTCGTACACCGAAAGCATGGACCTCTGCTTCTTCCCGGAAAAAACACCGGACGCGTTCCTCAAGCGCCACCTCGAAAGCGCGATGCGACCGGGCAACATCGTCCGTCGCGACGGCACGGTCGTCGGAACGCACAACGGCATCCCGCTCTACACCGTCGGCCAGCGCAGGGGGCTCGGCATCGGCGGATTGAAAATCCCTCTCGAAATCGTCGAAAAACGTTCCGCATCCAACGAAATCGTCGTCGAGCCCAAGGAAACCGAACGCGTGTCGTCCATCGAACTGTCGGACGTCCGTTTCGTCTCATGGAAGCCGGTGGAAAACGACGAAACACCCTTCGAATGCCGCGTGCGGTCGCTCAGCCAGCGGATCCGCGGCAGCCTGCGCGTGACCGGCTCGACCGGCCGTTTTTCCTTCGAAACGCCCGTTTCACCGCTTGCCCCGGGCCAATCGCTCGTCTTGTACCGCGGGGAGGAGATCGTCGGGGGCGGGGTGATGGAACGGCCGCTCTAACGCTTCCCGAACGAAGAGGAATTCCACTACACTGACGGACCTTTCGGCGTGCACAGGAAGCCGAAATCTGCTATACTGACTCGATACCGATGCTCCAGGGAAACACCTCCCCCCGCCGCGCCCGTTACGACAAAGATGGCAACATTGTCATTCCATCTGGTCTGTCGCTCGGTGCGACGCCCGCGCCGAAAGCAGCGCCACCGAAGCTCGAAGAAATTTTTTCGTTCCCGTCGATGCCCGTCGCGGAGCAGATAGAGGCTCCGCAAGAGCAGCAGATGGATACGATCCGATGGGGAGTGGCCGAAGAGCCGCCGGAAGATATTTCGACACTTCCGTGCGTCGAACGCGAGAACGCACGCAAACGCGTCGTCACGCAGCTCGATGTCGTCCGACGTTCGTGCGCGGCCGCGCTGAAAGATGTCGAACATGATGCGCTCGTCGCCGCGAAAAACGTGCTCGAAGAGAGCGAAAGACAAATGTACGCGACCGTCGACGACGGCATCCATGCGTCGTATGGCGCATGGGACGAACTGAAAAACGTCGTGAAATCGTTTGGGCGTTTCCTGTCGCAGCCGGTGCTCGTACCCGCGAGGAAGAAACGCGTGAAGCAGTACAGCCGTGGGACACTCTTCATGCTCGACATCGTTCGCTTCGGCGGCACCTTCGCCACGATCTTCGCCGTGCTCTTCTCGGCGATGAACTACGAGAGCTTCGTCGCGATCGCCTCCGCGCGCATCGAGCCGATCCTTGCGTTCACGAACCTCGATAATTCCGCCTCGGTGCAGGCGTCCCTCGCGGAGAAACTCCGCCAAGTCCCGATGCTCCCGACCGCGGGCGACGGAGACGAAGGGCTCGCGGCGCACCTGCCGGTCGTCGGTCCCCCGGGCGACCTGCTTATCATCCCCACGCTGAACCTACGCGCGCCGATCGTGTCGCCCCCGACGGACTCGCTGATCCGGGAAGACTGGGCGAAGCTCGAAGAAGACATCCAATTCAGCCTCCAAAGCGGCGTCGTGCACTATCCGGGCACGGCCGAACCGGGCCAAGCGGGGAACTTCTTCCTCACGGGCCACAGTTCGTATTTCCCATGGGCGGACGGAGCGTACAAATCGGTGTTCGCACGCCTCGGTGAACTGGACGTCGGCGACGAGTACTGGGTGTACCACGGCGGCGACAAGCACCGGTACGTGATCGAGAGCAAGAAAGAGATCGTCCCGAGCGACGTGTCCGTGCTCGACCAGCCCGTCGGAAAGCGCATCTCGACCATCATGACGTGCACGCCGGTGGGCACGACGCTCCGCCGCCTCATCATTCAGGCGCAGGAAGTCGACCCGATCACGGGCGAACCGATGGACGTCGGCGAACATCAGCAGCAGGAAGTCTTGCCGAGCATCAAACTCGAGGCCTTACCGATTTAAGCATCTGTACTCGTTCCACGTGATCGAGTGCAGTACACTCGACCCGTTCTTTTCTATACACCGTGCCGTCGTGGCGGAATGGCATACGCAGGGGACTTAAAATCCCTAGCCCTCACGGGCTTGCTGGTTCGAGTCCAGCCGACGGCACCAATGGTACAATCATCGCATGAAAAACATTCTGATCTCGCTTCTCATCGTCGTTGCTCCGTTCGGCGTAAGCGCACAGACGCAAACCTCCGACACCTACGCGACCGCCACGGTGCTGCAGGTCCTTTCGACGGAACAAGACGATGCGGCGGGATTCGACCGCACGGTGCAGCAATTGCTCGTGAGACTTGATGACGGATCGCAGGCGACGATGGAAAACGCCGCGATCGAAGGGCGAGAAAACATGCTGCTGAAGGTCGGCCAAACGATCGTGGTGGAACGCCTGGAGAAAAACGACGGCAGCGTCCAACTCCTCGGCCGCGAACCCTACCGCTTGCCGTGGGTCTTCGGCCTCATGCTCGCGTTCTTCGCGCTCGCGATCATCTTCGCAGGAAGAACCGGCTTCACGTCGATCATCGGCCTCGGCGTCAGCCTGGCCATCCTCGCGCTCTTCGTCGTGCCGGGCATCGGCAACGGCGGCAATCCCTTGGTTATCGCGTTCGTCGGCAGCGTTGCGATCGCCTGCACGTCACTGTACTTAGCCCACGGGTTCTCGTTCCGCACGAGCATCGCGCTGCTCAGCACGCTGGTCACGCTCGCGTTGTCACTCGTGCTCTCCATCGTCGCGGTGTACCTCACGCAGCTCTTCGGCGCGGGCGACGAAGCGACGATGTTCCTGCAACTCGGCCCATTGCAAGCCGTGAACCTCCGCGGCCTCCTGCTCGGTGGCATCGTGATCGGCGCACTCGGCGTCTTGGACGACATCACGACCACGCAGACCGCAGCGATCAACGAACTTAAACGCGCGAATCCGCGCATGTCGCGTGCTGCGCTCTACAGAAGCGGTCTCTCGATCGGCCGCGAACACATCGCCTCGCTCGTGAACACACTCGCGCTCGCCTACGCCGGCGCCTCTCTCCCTCTCCTCCTCCTTTTCTGGAGCGGCGCCGACGCACCGTGGTGGGTGATCCTCAACAACGAATCGCTCGTCGAAGAAATCGTCCGCACGCTCGTCGGCAGCATGACGCTGACCTTGGCGGTGCCGATCTCGACATGGTTCGCATGCCGCATGATGCACGGCGAAGGCTCGGCGAGCCACGTCCACGCCCATTGAGTACCCCACGCCCTACTCTCCCCCCGCCACGTCTTCCTCCGTGTACGTTCGTGCGAAACTTTTGCCCCGATAGACGCCGTTGATCCGTACGCCGTCGACGATCGATTCGTACAGGAGGGGAAGATCTCCCGCGATATCACGTGAGCGGGTCAACACATACTGTGCACTCTCTTTGTCATCTGTTCGAATAATACGTTCGAGGGTGATGGGGAAGAGATTGTAGGCATTCACCATCGCGATGTTTTCATCGCTAAAGACGACGATGATGAATCGCGATTCGTTCCCGAGGATCCACTCGATCGATTGCTTGTACGAGAGCGCCCAATAGTCGGGGTCGAAGTAGCGCTGCGCCGTCGATACCGGCATGAAACGCGAAAAGTACACGTTCTCGAACGGATGATTGCGGACCATCCAGATGCCGGTGCCGAGCATTTGCGCTGCCATGAACCCCGCCACGACGAGGGGCCCGAACTTCCCGAGATACCCCTCGCGGCTGGCGAGCACATGCACGAGCCAGCGCATGCCGCTTACCGCGATGAGGAGAAACGCCGGATAGACGAAGTAGATATGGCGCCATTCGGTGTAAATGCCCGCTCCTGTTGCCATGATCGAAAAAATGGGAAGAAAGAACCACAGCAGGAAGAGGACGCGGTCGCGCGTCTGCATGCTCCACGTTCGCACGTCCTTGATGACGAGCCAGGGGAGCACGGATACGCCCACGAGGAAGAAGACGCTGTACACAACCGGCACGGTGATCGCTATCCACACGGGGATGTAGTGCCACGGGAAACGGGTGTAGGTGCGTCCGAGAAAGTTCGTCGAGCCGGTGGCGAGCGAGCTCATGTGTTGGTATGCCTCGATGAAATGGCGGATCGGCGATTCCCAGAGAAACGGCCAGGAGGCGAACGTCACCGCTGCAAGCGTGATGAAAAACAGGGCGAGAAGCCCGGCGGAACGCGGCAGCCGGTCCTTCCACGTACATCGATTGTGCAACAGGTCGATCGCAAGGAAGAGAATCGTGAATGCCGGAATGAGGAGTGCGGTCATGCGCACGGAAAGGGCTAATGCCGCGACGGACCCATGAAGGAGCGCGCTCCACCAGGTTCTTCTTTCCAGGAAGCGGAGGAGCGTGAAGATACCTGCGAGGAAAAGCGCGAGTTGGGGAATGTCGCGCGAGTTGTAGAATCCATGGGCAAAAAAGCGCGGCGTGAGGACGAGAAGCGCCGCAGTAAGAAGAGCCCAGCGCCAGTCGGCGAAGTGCCGCTTCGCAAGTGCATAGAGAAGTACGACACCGGACGCAAAGAACGCGAAACACACAAGGCGGCGGATGAGGATTCTCTGGTAGTTGTATTCAAACTCAAACGAGACCGTCATTTTCTGCATCGTGTACGTTGCGAATTCCACGAGCGGCCCATGGTATCGCCAATCGTCATTCTCGGGCCAGGGCGCATCCGCGAAAACGTAATTGTAGGTATCGCGCCCCAGCGCATCCATGATGCCTTCGTCATACGGAATACCGTAATCACGAACGCTGAGCGCTCCGATACAGAGAAGCACTGCCAAGCACGCCAACGCGATCCATCGCCGAGGCGGATTTCCGGATTGAGTATTGACGAACAAGGAGGAAAGCCGCGCGAGCATTGAATAAATTCTAGCCCAGCGAACGTGCATGTCCACATCCACGGAATCGTCGTTCGGGTGACGCCTCACCGCGTGCGCACCTGCACCTGCACTGAACCATCGGTCGGATTGCCGTCCGCGTCCATCACCTGCACCTGCAGCACGCCGTCGGACTGTTCTTCATCGGCCGTTTCCTGTGCTTCGCTCGCTTCTTCAACCGCGTCGTGCGCGCCGACGTTCAGCGCTAAAAACGCCATGAGACCGAGGCCCGCGAGAAGCAGCGCACCTTGTATCAACGTCCTGCCGAGGCGCGTTTCCTTATGGAGTTCAGGGATAAGGTCCGTCGTCGCGATGTAGAGGAAATTGCCTGCCGCGATCGGAAGCAGAATGAATTCGAGCCCTTCGACGCGCGCCTCGAAAAGAATGGCGACGCCCGCACCGGCCAACGCCGTGCACGCCGACATCGTGTTCCAGAAAATCGCGCGGCCACGCGTGAAGCCACTATGGAGCAACAAAGAGATGTCACTGAGCTCCTGCGGGATTTCATGCAGCAGCACGGCGATCGTCGTCGCGATGCCGACCGGAACGCTCACGAGGTACGCCGTCGCGATGAGCATGCCGTCGATGAAGTTGTGGATGCCGTCGCCGATGAGAATGAGTGCGCCGAGCGGATGGTTGTGATGTCCACCTTCTTCGTCGTGCTCCGTGCGGTGGCAATGGTGCCAGTGGATGAATTTCTCGATGCAGAACGCGAGCATCATGCCGCCGAGGATGAGCGCCGAGCCGATCACCGGATCACCCGCATGCTCCATGACTTCAGGCAGCAGATGAAGGAAAACCGTCCCGAGGACCGCGCCCGTCGAAAAACTCACGAGGTAGAGCATCGCGGCAGAGACGACCGATCCCCTCATGGTGAGAACGACGACACCAACGAGCGACGCGAGGCTTACGAGAGCGACGCTGCCGAAGGCAAAGAGGACGGACATGGTCATAAATGAAGCGGAAAGATAACGCCATCCTACGCGCATTGTTACTAATTGCAAACGATGTGCATTAGTAAAGACTCGGAGAATGCAGGAATGGAGAATATGGCATGTAGCGCCAGAATATGCTATAATTACAGGATTTGTTGAGCCTCCTGACAGTTCGGCCGTGGACCTGGCGCCGTCACGCGATGACGGAAGCCGGCATCGGCTGGATCGCGCTCTCGACGAGCATCCTTTCGGCCGCGACGTTCAACTCGTTCGCGAAGGCGCTCTCCCCCGCACTCTCCCCTCTCTCGCTCGTCTTCGTGAGCGAAGTTCTCGTGCTCGCGTTCGTCCTGCTCACGTTCGGCGCCGTACCGATCATGAAAACCTGCGCGAAGCTCACGCGGAAAGACGCGATGTGGCTCTTCATCCTTGGCTGCATCAACGGCCTCATCGGCCCCGGGCTCTGGTTCTCCGGCATCGCGCTGACATCCGCGGTCAACGCGAGCTTCTTTGGAAAATCCGAAGTCGTGTTCCTCATGGCGGGCGCGGCGCTCATCCTGCGCGAACGCATCACGAAAGCGCACGTTCTCGCGATGTGCACGATCCTCGCGGGCATGACGGTGATCTCGCTGAAGGGATTCACGGAAGGCCTGCAGCAGATTAATACGGGCGACATGCTCATCATGGGCGCGGCAATCGCGTTCGCCACGGGCAGTGTCCTGTGCCGCAAAAACGTGCGCCACCTCCCGCCGCACATCCTGCTCGGCGCGCGTTCGACGACGGCCGTGTGCGGATTCTTCCTCATCTCGCCCTTCGTGCCGCACACGCTCACGGCCGAGCTTATCGCCCTTCCGGCCATCCTCATCCCCGCATTGCTCGGCTTCGGCTTCATTTCGCGCTTCATCAACAGCGTCGCGTTCTACGAAGCGCTCGAACGTCTTCCGGTCTCCACGATCAGCCTCGCGGCATCAATCGATATCGTTCTCGGCACGCTCGTTGCCTACGCAATGCTCGGCGAACCGCTCCATTGGTACCACGGCCTTGGCGGCGGCTTCATCATCCTCGGCACGCTTCTCCTCGAGCTGGTCGGCACGCACAAAAAGGAGGAAGACCTGGAGCACCACATACGCCAGCGACACCGTTAATCCGTATACAGCTGGAACGCGATGCTGACGATTTTCGCGAACTCGGCGCGGGTCACATTGTTCGTCGGGCCGAAAAGGCCCGTAAGGTTGCCGTTCGCGTCTGTGTAACCCGACACCACGCCGTCTGCCCCAGCCTTCGCGATCGCGGGGGCATACACGCCCGTCTTCTCGACGTCAGTGAATGTCAGCGTCGACGCATCGACGTTCATGTCCTTCCCGAACGCCTGAATGATCGTCATCACGACTTGCTCGCGCGTCGCAGGCAAACGGAGATCGGCCGATGGATCGCTGTACACTGCCCATCCGCGTTGCTCCGCGCACCCGACGTACGAAGCGCTCCAGGCACCCGACGCGGAGAGATTCATCGGGGGAACGCGGCACGCGCCGGCGTCGATGCTTGCCGCGAGAACGGCGACCTTCGCCATTTGTTCGAGCGTGACGGGATCGGCCGGGCCATACTCACCGGTGGGCACGCCCTGCGCGTCGCGATACCCAGAGACGAGCTGCAGTTCGGCAAGGTCACGTACGTACGGTGCGAACCATTCTTTCAACGGCACATCGCGCAACACGACGTCCGTGCGTCCGATGCGGATCGTCAGGAAGTCTGCCGTGCGCTCATCGCGCTGGTCACCAATTGTTCCCTCACTCGCTGTATCAACCTCCGGAAACAACTCTGCGGACTCATCGAACGAAGCCGACGCATCCTGGCGCTCTTGCTCCGCGAGGAGATCGCTCATCGCAGCGTCGAGCGAATCAAAATCCGGCAAAACGATCCCCGACGCCGCATGGGCGGCCGAAGAGACGAAGAGGGATAAGGAAGCCATGACCGCTGCGGTGCGCTGCATGGCACCCATCGTAGCAGCCATTTCCCCTATTTCCATCTATGAGAAGTGGCTATTTCCGTCATTGCGTCACCCCCTCGCGGTCCGTATACTGCGGCGGCTATGTTTGCCACCTCAGACGATTTCGGAGAACTTTCGATCGACGATTCCCCATCGACGGGATCGGGCGGAAGTACCTTCGTAGACGACGAAGAAACGCTCGTCACCAAAGAAGGACTTAAAAAATTGAAAGACGAATTGGAGAACCTCAAGTCGGTGCGCCGCAAAGAAGTCGCGCAGCGCCTCAAGGAAGCCATCTCGTACGGCGATCTCTCCGAGAACTCCGAATACGAAGAGGCGAAGAACGAACAAGCGTTCGTCGAAGGACGCATCATCGAACTCGACCGCAAGATCAAGAACGCGAAGATCATCTCCGAGCACGACGCGAAGAAGACCGGCAAAGAAGTGAACATTGGTTCGCACGTATCGGTGCGCGAGGTTGGAACGGACGACGAGTCGGAGACGTACACGATCGTCGGCGCCACGGAAGCCGATCCGTTCGAATTCAAGATCAGCAACGAATCCCCCATCGGCAAGGCCGTCCTCGGCCAACTGAAGGGAGATACCGTGAAGGTTGTCACGCCGTCGGGCCTCGTGGAATACGAGATTACGAAGGTCGCGTAATTGCGGACTTGTCCCCGGCACGGCCTATCCGTAGGCTACGGACGTGGCTGACGACTCATCTTCTTCCGGCATGCAACCGATCATCGTCCCCGCGGACGTCCGGGCGAAATTTGGCGAGATGGTCGATTTGATTTTGGCCTCGGAGAGCATGAATGACGACGAGCGTCGCTATTGGATCGACATCCTCCCCGTGATGTCGCCTGAGCAGGTGTCGAAGCTGCAAGACATTCTCGTCCGCGAGCGCGACCAATTGGCGGCGATCGACCAAAAATACGCGAACGACATGAACCAGCTCGCCGACGCAAAAGCGCTGGAACAGATGGGCGATGAGCGCAAAGCGAAGCTCGACCAGCGCGCGTCGGTCGAAGCACAAGCCAGGGCCGAAGAAACACAAGCGGCGGAAGGGCTACTGGACCAGTTGGGTAACCTTTAACGTCCTGCAGGCATCCTCATGAGGAACCGCTCGATGAGCGCGTGGAGCTCCTGCGGCGATTCGTCGGTGGCGCGGTAGCCGCCGGTCTTCAACTGCACGTCGGATTCGACGGCCCACGACACGACGTCCGCGATCTCCGCGATCGGGCAACGCCCCGCGTACGACTGCATCGATCGCAGCGCAAAAGGATGCACCCCCGTGCGCTCCGCGATGTCGCGCGATTGCGTCAGGCCGTCGTCGATCGCGGCGCGCACCGCGAGAACGTTTTTCAGCATGGAAAGCAATATCGCCCACAGACCGTACGCATCGGATCCGCGTTCGAGGAGGCGACGCGCATACCGCAACGCCTCCTTCTTCTTCCCGGCCGAGACCATGTCGGTCATCGTCCATACGACGCCTTCGTCGGTTGGAATCGTATGCGTGTCGACATGATCAGGCGTGAGCATTCCTCCTGACAGCACTACGGCGAACTTTTCCAGTTCGGTCGCGAGCGCCTCTTGGTCATCACCCAAACGTTCGACGAGCGCTTCGCCAGCGCCCGTTCCGATCGTGAACCCAAGTCGTTGCGCTTCGGCGTTCATCCACTGCACGAGCTTCGGACCCCGGACCGGCGCGAACGCTTTCGAGGCCGCGATCTCGATGAGCCGCTTCACGCCTCCGAGCCGTTTGTCCGGAGCGGGATCGACGAAGAGCAGCACCGTCGCGGGGTGGATCGATTGTTCCAATGCCTGGATCTCCTCCTTCGTCGATTTCGGTACGCCGTCGACGATCACCAGACGCTTCTCGGACAAAAATGGCATCACGCCGACTTCATCCATCAGTTCGCGGATCGTGAGCCCCTTGCCGTCGAGGCGGATGATGTTGTCCGGACCGTGTTTTTTGGCGAATTCGTCGATCCAACGACGCTTTTCCAGACGCAGCGCGTAGAGGTTTTCGCCCGTCATGAGGGTAATGGACGTCACGGGTAAAACTATGAACCAATTCATAGAACCGTCAATGACACGCGCATGGACGGAAACGCAGTTTTTGGGTACAATGAGGAGAAATGTCTCGCACTACACGCACACAAAAATTCTCGGCATCCTACATCGTCCCACTCGGCATTCTTGCCGCCGTCGCATCGTTCGGCGTGGGACTCAAGACAGCCGGGACGCTCGAAACCGTTCCATGGTCATCTGCGGATGACGACGTGGTGCGCGGCGACGTTCATGAAGACGGAGCGATCGACGCACTCGACGTCATTGCCATCCTCGAAATAGCGCAAGGCTATCGCACGCCAACCATCAGCGAACTCGAAGCGGACCCCAACGGCAACGGCGACCTCACGGTCGATGACGCCATCCGCGTTCTCCGTTCACTCCCCCGCTAAGCATGCGCACGCACATCGCACTACGGCTCATCCTCTCGTCCGCGCTCCTCGCGGGCATGACACCGACGCATGTCTTCGCGCAGACGCCGCCCGACGTTACGTTCGAACTCCGTCCGCACTGCGAAGAAACGGAACCGCCCGCGGCGACCCCCTGCCCGAGCTACGACGTACGCGACCCGCTCAGCAAACAAACTCCCGCTGCGAAAGTCGGCGACGTCCTCGACATGGACCTCGTCCTCCACAACCCGTCGGCGCTGCCGATCAAACGGTTCCGCACGTGGATCAGCTACGACTCGACCGCTCTCGAAGGTGAAAACCTCGCCCTCGGTGATGCGTTCCCCGCGGCGACGCCGGGCGAAATGGACTTCTCGATCGCCGATAACTACATCAAGCTCAGCGGCACCGCCGCACAACCCATCACCGACGATACGATCGTCCTCGCGCGCATCGCGTTGACAGTAAAGGCAGCGCCGAGCGTCGGCGTGATGCTCGTATATTTCGATCCCAGCGGTACCGCGACGGCCCACACCGCCGCGTTCACCGGTGAGGGAGAAAGCGAAGACAACGTCGCATCATCCGTACAAGGCCTGCTCGTCGTGCGCATGCAGGGCAGTTCATCCGCCACATCGTCTACTCCCGCAATCATCAGTTCGGCCGCGTCATCCATCGCGAGTACGCCGCCCGCATCGTCCGCAGCGTCGACACCGACGGCGACGTCATCGCAGATGAATTCCCTTGCACCGATCTCCAGCGCCGCGTCGTCTATCGCGTCCTCCGCTACTCCGGCTCCCACGGTCTTCGCGAAGCTCCAAGTGCAATCCCTGCGCGTCACGACCGAAGGCAGCTCGGTCTTCCTAGCGTGGAACCCCCTGCCATCCGCCGAACTCGCGGGATACAACCTCTACTACGGAAGCATCTCCGGCCGCTACCTTCAGCGTCGCAGCATCGATAACGCTTCTCAAACCGTTACGATCCGCGCCCTGCCTGTCGGGCAGACGTACTACTTCGCGGTCCGCGCGGTCAACGGCCAAGGAACAGAAAGCGACTTCAGCCAGGAAGTGGCCGTCACCGTCGGCAACCCCGCCACCTCAACCTCGCCGCTCTCGGGCGCGCTGATCGAAGGTGGACCCAACGGCAACGCGCCTGGTACGGACGGCTCGATTTCGGGCGAGTCCGGCCCTGCGATATGGTTCCTTCTCTTCGCCGGCATCTCGGCCGTGATGGGAACGCTCCTCGCCTTCCGCCGCCAATGGACGGCCTCCTCCTCCATCTCCCGATGACCCCCATGCACCCGCACTGGCAATCCACGGACGATGAACAAGAGGTACCGGTGCGCGCCAAAAACGCTGCACCTGAACGTCAGCGACAACAGCAGTCGCCCATCCGCGTCTCACGCGCTCCCGCGGCGGTCGTTGGTATCCTGCTCATGCTCGGCGTCGCGGCCTATTCGTTCGGCGGCCTCGGCGAGATCATCGGTCAGCTTACGAACCCGACACCGGACGTGACGATCCATCTCACGCAAGACGGCCCCGACCCGACGCCCGCGACGGTGCGCCCGGGCCAGGTGATCCGCTTCGTGAACGACGACCAGATTCCGCACGTCCTTTCGTCGGACACGCTCCCGACCGCGGATGGCACGACATTCAGCACGCCGGGCATTTTCTCGAACGGTGATTATTTCTACGCGGTTCCCGCCTCGGCGCAGGCCGGCACGCACACGTACATCTCCGAAACGTCACCAGACCTGTCGGGCGAGATCATCATCGAAACCGCAGTCGTCGCGTCGTCCGCATCGTCGGTCGCCCTCGTCGTCTCAAGTGCTTCGTCCGCAGCCGCGCTTCCGACATCGTCCGTTCCGCAGCTTCCCTTGTCGTCCGCTCCGATCTTCCCGCCGCTCGGCACAACGAGCTCGGTCGCATCAACATCCACACTCCCGGCAGGCGTCATCGCCGTGAACCCGTATGTCGTGGGTCGCACGGGCACGACCACGAGCAGGAAACCAGGCGTTACGCAGCATAAGCCGACCGGCAATACCGAAAGCGGCCCGGCCGTCTGGATCGCCATCGCCTGCAGCGCCGTTGCGCTGTATCTGGCCACGAAGGGGGCGTTCAAGCGGGTATAATCTCCGTATTTCGGTAAACCTTTCGATATCGGTCCGGTATCGTCTTCGACGTGCCCGGCGTCCACCGCAACATCCGGCTGTTATACCTTCACAATTTTTGCGAGGATTTTCGTCCATATCAGGTCATCGCGATTCTCTTTTTCGCGGAGATTACCGGATCGTTCGCGCTCGGCATGCTCATCCATAGCTGCGTCATGATCTCCTCGGCCGTCTTCGAGCTGCCGACCGGCGTCATGTCGGATCTGATGGGACGAAAGAAAACGATGATCCTCGGAAGCATCGCGTCATTCTTCGGACTCCTTCTTTTTGCGTTCGCGAATTCGCTGTGGATGCTCATCGCCGGTGCGGTCTTACAAGGCTTGTCGCGATCTTTCTTCAGTGGAAACACCGAAGCGCTCCTGCACGATTCGTTGAGGGAAATGGGACGCGAAGAAGACTATGCGGAAGTATCGGGCCGCGCACGTTCGATGTATCAACTCGCGCTCTCTATCAGCGCGATCATCGGGGCAGTTGTCGCACCATGGTCGTTTCGATGGACCGTATGGGTGGCAGTCGCGGCACAGCTAGCCTCAGTTATCGTCAGCATGTTCTTTGTGGAGCCGCGCGCACATTCGCACGAAAGCACGAATGTGTATGCCCATGTAACAGAAGCATTCACGCTCTTCTTCCGAAATGCGAAAATTCGCGTGTTAAGCATGGGATCGGTCATCTGGAACGGCCTCGGCGAAACGATTTTCTACTTCGAGCCGATCTTCATCGGAGCAATCTGGCCGGTATGGGGCATCGGCGTCGCGCGCACGATGGATCACGCGTTGGGCTGGATGAGTTACTGGTACGCCGGCCGCGTCATACGCCGGCTCGGAACAATGAACACCCTTCTGTCGGCGCTTTGCCTTTCCATCGTTCTGGGACTTTTAGCATTCATTTATCCGACAATTTTCTCCCCGGCTATCCTCGTACTCACCGCGATCCCCTATGGACTCATCATCATCAGCCAAGACACGCTCATGCAGCAGGAATTCAGCACGAAGCAGCGCGCAACAATGGGATCGCTGAATTCATTGCTTGGCAGCATCTTCTTCGGCATCTGCGCCGTCCTCATGGGATGGATTGCCGACGCCTGGTCTCCTATCACGGCGCTGCTTCTCGCTCAAATAGGCCTGATCGTCGTTTTACCACTCTATTGGCACGCCCGACCCCGGAATATTGAATAACGCTCATGAAACCCATACACTCCCCTGGCTTCAACCGTGGGTCGGTACCGAAGTAGTCAACCGGGCCAGACTGTAAATCTGGTGGCTCACGCCTTCGAAGGTGCAAATCCTTCCCGGCCCACCATCCATCGTCAATTAACCTCTTCATGACAAACAAAGAGGTTTTACCGTATATTGACAATATTTATTAATATTATATAATAGATTTTAGTGTTCATTTCATTTTTCGGCAGGAGTACACGAATGAATAGCGAATTGATCGGATGGATCGCAATTTCCTCAGTAGCGACGTTCTGCGTTTCCGGCATTTGTTGCGCAGCGGAAATGTGTGACGTAAAGCGTCAACGAGGCTCGATCGCGGCGATGCTGACGTACTGGCTTGTATGCTCGGTGGCGGGCGGAACCGCGGCGTTCTTCGTGTTCACTCCTCCGTGGAACTGAACACGCTCGGGCATCCCACACAGAGGATGCCCGATTCGCCATGCGCACGATTGACTTCGCGATTACCCGTCCTAGAGTACGCGGGCGTTGTTTCATTTCATCGTTCTTTTGAAAGGTACCCCATGGGCACAGCTCAACCTCTTCTTTTGTGGGTCATGTTTCTCGTTGGCGGCACGCTCTCATTCATTTTCTCATTACGCTTCCTCGATGCGTATTCCACCTATTTGCGCGCAACGGACACGTTGGAAGACCTGCGCCAATGGCACGCGTCACACAACACGTCCGTCGCTCTGAGCGTCCGGATCACGAGTCAGCGACTGATGATCGTGAATGCAATTGCAGGATTCGCCGGTTTCGGAGCCTGCATCGCCGCAATCAGCAACATCCTCCTCTCATAGACGCGAAATAACGCTCGGGGCTCCTTCGGGAGCCCCTATTCATCATATTTGCCAATATTGACCTTTATTGAACAATATCTATCCTATGCGAAGACAATCGTCCGAACGAAAGGATCGCGGACGAGTGTCCACAGATCAGATCGTTCACACTCAACGCAAAGGCAGCTCGCATGAATAAGCCGACCTATGAAAAGATGCCACTTGAATACATGTCCGCAGTGGAATGGCTTGAAGGTGCCCTCAGTCCGAAATTTTCCGAAGTAGTCGACAAGGCGCTACTCGATTCGCCCACGCTCATAGCGAACGGATCTATCAACACCATCATCAGTTTTCTCCGGGACGTAAAACTCATGGCGGGCGTCACGCGGCACACCGGCTTCGAGTTATTAAAGTTGGTGGATCGATTCGCGAAGCACCGCGCAGACGCATCCACATCGTTCAACGACTGGAAGAAGTTGCACGCTGCATTCCTCTCGTTGTCACCAACAAACGATCACGCTTTCTTCTTCCGCGTGTACTACTTGTGCCTATGCGCATGCGCCGCGGACGAATTCGACATCGATGCCGTTGAAACGCACCTCGCGATGTCCGAAAGCATCTCATCGTTCATGAGCCCGACGATGCGCTGGACCACAGTCGCCTACCTCTATTACCGCTGCGCGCTCGCGACGATGAAACGACCCGACCGCGAAACGAAAGCGGTGGGATACTGGGGACGTGCGGGACAGTGCCTCACGAAGGCCTATCGGTCGACGCGGCAAGACGATACTGCGACCAGGAAGGCCGTGGCGGAGCAGATCATCCTGCTTCGTTATGAATTCCCGAGTGTCTTCTCTAACCGCAACATCGGCGACTGCTACGTCGACGAGGTCTTCGATGAAGCAATGCAGGACGCGGGCCTGGCCGAAACGGCCGCTGCGTAAGCCAAACGATCGGATCAATGGCCCAATCCCCTCACCGGGATCGGGCACGGAATATGGACACTCCTCTGGGGTGTCCATTTCGTCATGCTACGATGCCGCCATGCGCGGCGATCTCCTGGAACTCGGCGAGAAATGGTTCGGCTACGAACTGGGCCTCCCTCATAAGAAAACCTTCGGCTGCCCGTCGTGGTACAAAGGAAAGAAAATGTTCGCGTTCCTCTACAAAGACGCGCTCGGCATCAAGTGCCATCCCAAAACGGTGAACCAAAAAATCGCGCAGGATCCCGGCGTCTACGCCCACTTCAACCCGGGCGACGGCGTGATGAAGAACTGGCTCATGATCACGCGGCCGGAAGCGAGCGAGTACGAGCAGGACAAAGCGATGATCATCGCGTGCTTCGAGGCGATGGAATAATTACGGTTCGACTCCGCTCACCATGACAATTATTCAAAACGCAGCGCCTCGATCGGGTGCAGGTTCGCCGCTTTGCGCGCCGGGTAGAGACCGAACACGAGGCCCGTGCCGACCGCCATCACGATGGCCAGGCCGATCGCCGGGAAGCTGAGCACGAACGAGAAACCGCCGAGCAGCTTGTCGGCGACGCGCGAGAGCAACCAGCCGAAGCTGACGCCGATCACGATGCCGATGATACCGCCGGTGAGTGTGAGGGCGACGGACTCGAGGAGAAACTGCAGAAGGATGTCACGCTTCTTCGCGCCAATGGCTTTGCGAAGCCCAATTTCCTGCGTTCGCTCCGTGACCGACACGAGCATGATGTTCATGATGCCGATAC
>CAYGDM010000008.1:0-1896 GCA_964348685.1 uncultured Candidatus Peribacteria bacterium
GCTGCTCTGCGGCGGCACATCCACACAGACCGTTAGCTACGAGTGGGGCGGCCACAACAGCGAATACTGGTGGGTGGAGATACGCCTTAACGGCGCCTTCCACTCCAAGACCCCGTTCGTCGTCAATACGCATAACTAGGGTCATACGCCTCTAGGGCGGGGGGTCGCCTCCGCCCTAGTCTTTCGACTCCCACCGCTCACCGCCCTTACCACACACTCCACTGTCGCGCTCGCGGTCGCAGCTCGGCGCCGTCACATGCCCATCCACAGGGTTGGTGTCTAGGGCGTCTGGATGCCTACACTCGTGGAATATTACCGAACACACCGCAGGATGTGCTGTTAACACGTCCTTATGCCACTTACAGTCAATGCACAGCTTCATCGTATTCTCCCCTCTTCAGTGCCAGTAGATAGGGGAGTGCCACTTCTATTACGCTTAAAGCGTAATATAAGCGTGTCACTACTTCCCCCTATCTGAACTAACTCATTTATATTCAAAAACTTACCGCCAAATGAAAGTAGTGCCACATCAGTGCCATGGCACCACGATGTCACTCTTTCGCCTAACCTTCGCTTATTCATCAGATTCCTCGGCCAAATCGACATTTGACGGAGTGGCGAAATAGCGGCCAGTGTCATCGCGGTAGATGTCGGAGTCGCGCATCAACTGCTTCACACGTCGGAAGAATGTGCGCTTGGGCATTTGTGCGAGGAATTGCCACTCGCGTGTGGTGAGCCCGTCTCCATGAGAGCCCAGCAGTGTCAGCATGTCCACCTTACGCATGAAGGTGGTCTTAGGTGCGCCCGACTCACCTTTAACGGGCAGCTCGGCGCATATCAACACGATGGACGCAGTGTCTTCCACGTCTTCGTGCCGGAGCCCGATGGGGTCAGCCGCCTTGGCGTCTCGCTGTTTCACACAGTCAAGGCGTAGTAGACCCTTATGCCTCGGCACAGGGTCGAGAAAGTAGAGTGCCCCCACTGTGCCTCGAAAGCTCGTATGTCCCCGTTCCCGTATACCAGTTGCATTCTTGTGGTGGACAATCAACACGGTTGCACCGTATATGCTCACCCACCGTTCGGCTTCGGCCAGGAACGCATCCATGGCCATGTTGCCATTTTCATCGCCGCCTATGACGCGAGCTAAGGTGTCAATGACCACTAAGCCCGGCCGCACCCGTAGCTCATCTTCCACCCGCTCAAACAGGGCCTCATGTGTCTCGTCGCCGGGGCTCATGATGATACGCCCCTTCGTCAGCCCGAAGCTGGCATCATAAGGCGCGATATCGTGGTGGCGGAGCCACGCATCCGCGCGTATCTTCAGTCCGCTGTGCCCCTCAGCCGCCACATACAGCACGAACTGGCGGTCCACCGGGTGCCCGAGCCATGGTGTGCCGGTGGCCACGCACAGTGCCCAGTCCAACGCTAGCATAGACTTGCCCACACCAGGAGGGCCAACCAGGCCGACAATGGCGGCCTTCGGTATCAGACCCGGTATAAGCCACTCCGGGTCAGGGAATGCCAATAGCTGGTCAAGACTGTATATGACTGCCCGCCCGTCATAGGCGTCTGGATTAGTTAGGCTGAACTTGAACGAACTCGGACGTGAACCCATCGACCCCCCGTATACTGTCTACACGGCGACCGCCGCGATTCAGTTCATGAGCCGCTGCTGCCGAAGTTTCACTGCGGCAATGGCAGTGCGCTCCATCTCTGTGACCTGCAATAGCTCCACTGGCGTGTATGGCTCCCATCCATGGGCCCGCCGCACCCAGTCCGCCACTTCCAGCAGGGCTTGATAGGTCAGTTCATCAGCGCCGCCCACGTCACAGGCGGCGAATACCAGAATCAAGTCTTCGCATCGGGTCTTGAGGGGGGTGCTCATGGGCACTACCT
>CAYGDM010000008.1:1906-25770 GCA_964348685.1 uncultured Candidatus Peribacteria bacterium
GCTTATTGCTGCCATCTCGGCTCACCTTCTGTCCCTCGTCGGACAGGTGGTAGGCCACCCGCTCAAACTGTCGGCAGCAGAACTCCTCAAATGCCTCTAGGACCGCCTCACGGCGCTTCTGGACGTCAATCGGCCGCCCGCCCTGCCTACCCCTTGGTTTGGGCCATGGCTTCGTCCAGCGGGCACGTGGGGCATACTTATGGAACCGTCTCACTTCGGCCACAGATCCCCCTTCAGTGCCAACCCGAACACCACCCCACCCACCCATGCCTCCCAACCACAATCAGAACCGCCAGCAGAAGAACCAGAACCGCGGCGACCCGCGCTCGAAGAAATGCGAGTTCTGCGAGAAGGAAGTCCCGTACATCGATTACAAGGACTACCCGGCGATGAAGCCGTTCATCGATTACTTCGGCAATATCCGCGCCCGCTACTACAGCGGCGCGTGCCTCAAGCACCAGAAGATGCTCCGCCTCGCCGTCGAGCGCGCGCGCTTCATGGCCTTCCTCGCGTACCGCAAGTAATCGCGATTCTTCCATTGATACCGAAAGGGCACCGAGAGGTGCCTTTTTCGTGCTACGCAATCTTGACCTTCTCCTCCATCGGAGATCTACTATCCGACCGTTCCTTGGCAGCATCATCGCTTTCCCTGGGTGAGCCCTCACGGTGAGGGTTCGCGCGAGGAAAGTCGGACGATTTTACGGGAAGGATATGGCATGAAACTCATGTATGGCGACAAGGTTTTTCGCGTGAGTGTCGCTGGTCCAGCGAAGACCCACGCGACGATCGGTCTGTTTCTGGGGTTGTTCGGGGGAGGTATGGATCCGAAAGTTTGGACATTCGATAAAGCGGAAACGAAGCTCGCGGCCGCATGTCTCGGGATGACGCATGCGAGCGTCGCGGAACTCATCGTTCCCGGACGATCGATGATTTTTCCCATTATGGACGGTGACGATTTCCGCCTGTTCCACACGTGGGATTACGCGTGGCTTCAGGTCGAAAAGACAAAATCCGCGCGGCTCGTGTCGGTTTGCCTCGGGCGCAACACGGTCGCACGTGGCGAAGCGTTCGTGAACGCGATGAGCGGTGCACGGACGTTCGAGGTACGGCAGGGTGTCGAGTGGCAGAAGGTGTCGGGGGAGGAGCTCATCGCGTATCTCAAAAAGAATCCATGATGATTTCATGGCTGATCGTCCGACAATCTCTGAGCCGCCGGTCCTATGGATCGGCGGCTTTTTTCATGCCAAGCGGACTTGACCCACACCCACGGCTGGGATCTACTGTCCGTCCGATCCTTGGCACCACGTTCGCTTTCCCTGGGAGAGCCCCTACCGCGGGGGTTCTCATGAGGAAAGTCGGTAGTCATTTTTTTCGTACTAGAGGACACATATCATGAATGAACGTCGTATGTTTCGCCTTCTTCTTTCCAAGGAAGCGGCGCCAGGGATCGTTGGGCAACTTATTTCGCTTTTACCTCCCGGTAGTCCGCGGTCGTGGATCGCGACGGACAGGCAGGTTGCCATCACCGCCGGGGTAATGGGATGCGCGCTCCCGGCCGCCCGTGCCTTCCTGAAGACGGCATGCGGACCGATCGGCACCAGTCTTCTCTTCACGATCGACGACGGGGACGTTCTATCGTTCGGTCATCTGCGCGAGCCTCTCACAGTGCAGGTAAAGAGAGAAGAATTGAGACGCATCGTGGACGTGAACTACGGCGATCGAGCGTTTTGGGGATCTATGCTGAAGTTCGCCTATGCGTTACCGCTGGGCATCCGCATCCAATTGTCGCGTGCGAAAGGTGAGTGGGAGGATGTCGACGTGCTCGCGTTGAAAAACTATATCAACGGCCGAAACATTCTGTAGAGACATCGGACTACCGACTGTTTCCATCAAGCCGCCGGTCCAACGATCGGCGGCTTTTGCTTGCCGTTTTTTCGATGTTTGACACATGTACGTTCCATAGCAGAGTATGGATGCAGGTTTTTTGTCCCTTACACACCATCGTTCCTCAAAGGAGTACGACGAATGGACGTAAACAGACGCGTGTTGATCATCGACAATGATCCGGATTTCCTCTGGCTCGCCACGATCTTGTTGCTTGAAAAAAAATTCCCGACGTGGGCAATCCTCATCGGGGAAGATGACGCTGCATTGCGTTCTCCCGACCTCGCGATGCTGGCGTTCATGGCCCGCAGCGACGTCCCCCTACGGTCCGACAGGCAGTCAGGCAGGATCAGCCGCAGCATGAATACCTTCACGGTCGGCCGCTCTCGATCCCTCGATCGCGTCGTCGCCGCCGTCCGGGAATTTCAACCTGGTACGATCGTCATCGATCACTTTTTCGGAGAGGTCGGGTTTTCGGGCATCGACATCGTGCAGGCCACTCACCTGGAGAACGTATCGCTCATTGGCACGTGCACGACGGAAAAGCAGCTGTATTGCGGTTGCGTGTTCGATCAAAAACGCGATTTCTCCCTCTTAATCGATTCAAGCAGGAAGGCCTTCCTCGCGTTGTTCCGGTAGCTCCCCATGGAATGGTGAATCACGAGCCTCAGACGTATCAACGTCCGGGGCTTTTTCTCGTGCACCTTACACCAGTCGCTGTTCGCGGATCGGTGGGAACAATGTGCGCTCGTCCGTGACGAATAATTCGCCGGTGTCCGTGTCGCGTAAGCCGCGCATGTTGGGAACGGCGCCGTTTGCGCGTTCCATTCTGCGTCCGGAAATCATCAACTGTTTGAACTCTGCCGCATCGACCATGCGCGCCGCGATGTTTTGGGCGACACGCGCTTGCTCCGGTGTTTCGGCAGCAGTTACGTTCAGTTGGCTATCGTGTTGTTCCAGCTTGGTCATGGAGCAGGGGGAAGAAAGCCCGCCTAGCCTGATGCAATCAGGCGTCGTCGGTCAACACGCGTGGCCGCTTTCATGATTCGGCCTGCTTTACGGCTGCACCGGGATCGTCCGGTACGAGTGGGCGGCGATCAGCACGTCGTGGATCTCTTGCTCGCTGAGGGTCGCGTCGCTCGTAGCCGGGCCGACGAAAACAATGCGCGTCACGAGTGGATGGGTGGTCGGCGCCGTGAAGGTCAGGTCGTACTCGTGCGTTTCCCAACCAACCTCGGTGCCGTACCACACCGCGACGTCAACGCCGTCCTCGCTGCGGATGATTGCGTCGGCATCGCGCGGATCGGCCAGTTCGTCGGTGAGGCCCAGTCCGCGGCCGGAGGTTGTGCAAGGGCCGGTGCCCACATCCACGTAGGTGTACGGCGACGCGCCGAAGAAGTAATTGTCGCCCATGTCGCCGAATTTCCCGATGAAGCCGACGAGATCCGGGCGATCGATGCATTCTTGTTCCATCTGCCAGCGCGCCGTGCCCCACGACGGGGGATACGAGAAGCAGAAACCCGCATCCTTCGCGCAGAATTCGACGTACCCTTCCGGCACGCCTTCGTAGACGAATGCTTTTGCGATCGCGGCCGCGCGCTCCACGTTGCGCTTGCTTTCGAGTTCCGCTGCTTCGTATTCCTGCGTCGGTTCCGTTTCGGGAATCCATTGTTCCACTGGCTCGGATGAGGAGGACTGCGTATCTGGAGGAGTGTCGGGCTGGGCGTCCTTCATCACGTACTCGGGTTGCATGCTGAGCGCGAACGCCGCCGCGGCCAGGATAGCGAGAACGGCAACGATACCGATGATCTTGTGGGCTTTCATCATGACTGCAGCATAGCGGTATACTCGGAGCATGTCCGGCCACAGCAAATGGCATCCGGCTTCGTCTGCGGACTACGCCGTGACAAGCATTCCTCTCGTATATGTCAGGTCATAGTAAGTGGCACAACATTCGCGTCAAAAAAACTGCGGCCGACAAGGCCCGCGGGAAAATTTATACGAAACACGCGAAAATGATCGAAATCGCCGCTCAGCGCGGAGGAGATGCGGATACGAACAGCGCGCTCAAGAACGCGATCGCGGAAGCGAAGGCCGACTCGGTTCCGAATGCGAACATCGACCGCGCCATCGCGAAGGGCACGGGCGTGAAGGGCGACAAGATGGAGGAGATTCTCTACGCGTGCATGGCGCCGGGCGGAGTGGCGTGCCTCATCGAATGCCTGACCGACAACACGAATCGCACCCTCGGGAACGTGAAGACGATCATCAGTAAGAACGGCGGATCGTTCACGGAGTCGGCGTCGGTTCTATGGATGTTCGCGCGAAGGGGAGTGGTCGTTGCAAAGAATACCGCAGGGGCGGCCCGCGGGGACGCCCCATTAGAGCAGTTGGAATTACAACTGATCGATTTCGGTGCGGAGGACGTCGACCTTTCCGACGATATCCTCACCGTCACGACCGACATCGCGGGCTGGCCGAAGACGCGCGATTTCCTCAAGCAAAACGGCTGGGAGATCCAATCGGCGGGGCTGCGTTACGTTGCCACGCAGAAGGCTCCGCTGCCCGATGAGAAGGCGATGGAGCAGTTGGCGGAGTTCGTGAGCGCGCTCGAAGAAGACGACGACGTGAGCGAGGTGCACACGAACGCGGAGTTTTAAAAAACCCCAGACAAACGTCTGGGGTTTCTCGCGAGATCCGGTGAGGTTTATTCGTCAGTTTCTTTCGTATCGTTTAACCCCTCCGTGGGGATAGGCGATCCTTCTACTGGTTCTTCGGTGCTGGCCGGCTGCATGAGTTCTTCGATCGTGGGGAGCGTCCGTCGTAAGGCGGAAGAAAATAAGTAGTAGTCCAAGATCCACACGGTCGAGCTCATCAGCAACAAGTACAGCAGTACGAAGCACGCGATGATATTCATCGGCGTCCAAAATTCCTGCCACCGCGCGCGAAGGTTCGCCGCGATGTCGTAGATCCATCCGAAACGTTCCGACCATTCCCGCAGGCGATTCCTCCGTGCCGTCGCGGGATGCTCCTTTAGAAGTTCTTCTTCGGGAGCGATATCGTTTTCCCACCAGAGTGGGGCGCCGCGAAACTCTCGCGGCTGTTGCAAAGGAACGAGGCCGTACTCATCTTCGAGCGGTTGCAGTCGCAACGGCGGTCCCTCTTCCAGCCATTCGTTCACGTTTTCCAGTCCGTCTTCTCCTTTCATTCGATCCTCCGTGTTTTCAAGGATCTCGCTAAACAGTCATACTACCCCGATTGATGCGCGATGGAAGCGATTACCGTCGGATATCGTCGAGGCATGCCGGTTCGAGTTCCTGCGCCAGTTTCTGACGGGCCGCGTCCGTGAGGAATTCCACCATCGGCTCCAGAGGACCTGCTTCCGATGTTGATTGTATTTCAAATTGCTGATGCTGCTCCGTTGGCATCACGCTGAGCCGTAGCTGTTGTTGGGGGAGCGTGCGAGCGGCTACTTCTTTATGCTCGTCGAGCGCTGCGTCGTCGATGGTCGAGCCAGATGACGACCACTCAAATGTCCATTGTCGCTCCATTAACTTCACATGCTACGCCTTCCATATGGAAAGCAAGCCTTACTCGACGATGCCGCCGCTTCCGCTTGCCACGATCGTGATCTCCACGCAGTCCTGGTGCTCGTTATCGGCCAAGTCGGTGGCGATCGCGCAGGCGTCGTAGTCGCCCGGTTCGACGTCAAAGTTATAGTCGAGCGTGTAGGGCGAGGTGGGCTTCGTGCTGAGCAATGTGTCGTCGAGGAAGAACTGCACGTACTTGATGCCACCCTCGTCGTCTTCAGCGCTGGCCTCCAGCGTGTAGGGCAGACCGCGGGGGAGCTTCTGGCCGCTGCGGGGGTGAAGCAAGATCACGCTCGGGCCGCCGGCATCTTCCTCGAAGCGGAACGTCACTTCATCGGTCGCTTCGTTGTAGTACTCGTCGACGACCGTGAGCGTCAGCGTGTGCGAGCCGCCTTCGCTGATCGAATTAGGCACCCTGATCGTCATGCGCTGCGCTGCCGCTCCGCGCTCGGAGCCGGCGGGCTTGCCGTCGATCTCGGCGCGGACCTCGCGGATGCGCGAGCCGACCTTCACGTCGAACTTCGGCTGGAACGACGGGTAGGTTGCCGTGCCGCCATTTTTTGGGAACGAGATGGAGAGCGTCGGTTTCTCGAGGCGTCCCGGCGTCATGGCCAGGGTGCAGCTTTCCGTGGGAGCCAACGGCAACGGAAGCACTGAGCCGCTCTGCGCGCCCGTCGCGGGGTCGAAGGTACCGGCGCGCGAGGCGAGCCATGCGTTCATCGAGGCTTGCCACTGCGGGAAGCGCGCGGCGAGCGGTTCCGTCGGCGCGAAGAAGCTGCGCGTCTCGCGGGCTTCGATCGGGCATTCTTCCGACGCGAGCAGGCCCGTGACTTTGTCGATCTCCAGCTGCACGCACGCGGGGTCGGCTTGCGACGGCATGCGCTCGTTCAGGAAGATGTCGGACTTGCGGTACGCGACGGGCGTGCATTCCGTGGGCAGCTCGCCGGAGAGGCCGGAGATCTGTGCGTTCGCGATGCCCGTCGGGACGGGGAACGCGGCGGGGAGATCGGTGAGGATAGAGCGTGCGGCGGTCATGTAACTCTTCCAGATCGGCGAAGCCGACACGAGCGATTCCGCCTTGGCCGCGAGCGGCGATGAGTCGGCGTTGCCCACCCATACGCCCGTGACCAACCCCGGAATGAAGCCCATCGTCCAGAGGTCCGACGGCCTGCGCTCGGTGCAATTATTGTTCGCGTCGCGCTTCAAGCACTTGTTGCTCGTGCCGGTCTTGGCGCCGCTCGGGCCGCCGGGGACGGTGAGGACATCGCGCCAGTAGTCGCCCGGGCGCACGGACGGATCGGTGAGGATCGACGTGATCTGGTATGCGATGCGCGGGTCGATCGCTTCCTGCGGCGAGTGGCTGGGCGCTTCGTAGAGGATCGCGCCGTTGCGGGTGATGCGCTGGATGCCGTAGAGCGGCATGACCTTGCCACCGTTGGCGATTGTGCCGTAGGCCTGGACCATCTCCGTGAGCGGCGTTTCCGCGGCGCCGAGCGCGAGCGGCCAACCGTATTCGAAGTCGGGGTTCGTTTCGAGCGCCTTTTCGAGCTGCTCCGTCGGGGAGGGTGCGCCGAGGCGGCGGACGAGGTCGAGGACGGCGCTGTCGCCGCCCGCGAGGAAGTACATCTTGATCGCGGGGATGTTGCGCGATGCGCCGAGCGCCGAGCGCGCGGTCATGAGCCCCCAGAATCCGCCGTCGAAGTTCTGCGGTTGTTCGCCGCCGATGCTGGTCGGGACGTCGAAGATCACCGAGGCCGGACCCGCGCCCGCGTTTTCGAAGGCCGCGGCGTACACAAGGGGCTTGAAGCTGCTGCCCGGCTGGCGCGGCACTTGGGCCATGTCGATCTTGCCGCCGAATTCTTCGTCCGAGTAATCGGAGTTGCCGACGTATGCGACGATCTCGCCGCTTTGCGGGATGGCAGACACAAGGGCGATGTTGTGCGCTTCGTAGGTCGAGGCGTTTTCTTCGCGTTTAGCTTCCACCGCCTTCTCCGCGGCTTGCTGCAGGTTCCAGTCGAGCGTCGTTTCGATTGTCAGGCCCCCCTGGTCGAGCAGGCCCGACTCGGGTCCGCCGAGCAATTCTTCTGCCTGTTCGCGCACCCACAAGACGAAGTGCGGCGCGCGAATGTTGTCGCGTGAGCGGGCGAATTCCATCGTTTTCAATTCTTCGGTCGCTTCCAGTTGCTCATCTTCTGTGATGTAGCCTTGTTCGACCATGTTCTGGAGGACCTGGTCGCTGCGGCCGCCCACGTAGAACTGCGTGGTGCCCGATCCGAACATGCCGCCGAGAAGTCCCACGCGCACGTCGTCGATCTCGAGGTCATCGGCGGAATCGACGTCGCCGTTGTCGATGCGGCGCTGCGTGTCTTCCGTCGGGGTGGTGTGCACGTGCGAGCCGTACGGATTGAAGTAGGTGGGGCGCTGGGGGATCGACGCGAGGACCGCGGATTGCGCCAAGGTCATGCCGCTTGCTGACGCGCCGAAGTACCGTTGCGACGCCAGTTCGATGCCGTAGGCGTTGGGGCCGAAGGGCACCCAGTTGAGGTACATGGCGAGAACTTCGTCTTTCTCGTATTTCCACTCGATTTCGCAGCCGATGATGATTTCCTTCAACTTGCGGCTGAGGATGTTCTCCTGTTGGAGGTTCAGCGCGTTGCGCGCGAGCTGGCGGGTGAGCGTGGAGGCTCCGCCGGAGTTGCCGAATTTGAACACCGCGCGCCCAAGCGCGATGATGTCGAGGCAGCCGCGTTCGTGGAAGCGCTTGTCTTCGATCGAGACCATCGCGTCTTTCATGTGCTGCGGGATCTGCTCGCTCGGGATGAACTCGCGGTCTTCGTCGCGGAACAAGCGGTAGAGCTCCGTGCCGTTACGGTCGACGATGGCCGAGCTGTGGTCGGGGATCAGGTTGCTGGGGTCGTCGACGTCAGGGAGCGTGATCCAGAGGAAGCCGAGGTAAAGGAAGCTGATGCCCACGACGCCGATGGTTCCGTCGCGCAGGAGCTTCTTCCATCCGCGGTCTTTCGCCCAGACGCGCGCTTCGTGGAAGCGTTCGATCATCCGGCCGGTAAAGCCTTCGATATGGCGAGTTCGCGGCGTGCGGACGCGTCGAACGCCCCTCGGCAGGCTCGGGGTGACAATCTCTTTATCGCCGCGCAAAGGACGTGGTTCGAAGTCGGATCCCATGAGACGTCCAGTGTAAGGGTCCATGGGTCGAACGCAACGTGCTCCGCGGAGAAAAATATGCTCTACTGGAGGCATGTTCATGCCATTCCTACGCCTCCTGGCGCTTCCGGCCGCTACGTCTGCGCAGCAACTCATCGTCGATATCGGCACGGCCATGAGCTGGCAGCAGCTGACGAGCAATATCGTGAACTTCCTTGCTGCGGCGATCGGGTTCATTACCGTCGCTATTTTCATCTATGGAGCCCTCCTTCTGACCGCTTCGGGCGCTCATGAAGAGTGGAAGAATAAGGGCAAAGACATCATGATCGGGTCGCTCGTGGCGATGGTCATCGTCCTCGGCGCCTATGCGATTCTGCGCACGGTGGCGTTCTTTATCCTCGCGCCGTAAAAAGTCTCCCATTCCGTTGATCCTCGTCCGACCTGTTCTACAATACATAGCTATGTACGGAGACAACCTGTCCGACGACACCCTTGACGCGCTGGAGCGCGCGGAACTCCTGAAGCTGGAGGGCAAGCACGAAGAGGCGATCGTCCTCCTCGAGGAGTTGCTGATGGATGATCCGGCGAACGTGCCGGCGCTCGAGGAATTGGCCGACAACGAGCTTTCGCTCGATCATTTCGCGCGCGCAGAGGCCGCCGCCGAACGGGCGATCATCCTCGATCAGGGCAGCTACACCGGCCACTACATCATCGGATTCCTGCGTTCGAACGAAAGCCGCTGGGAAGAATCGCTCGTCGAATTGCGGCTGGCCAACAAGCTTAAGGCGAACAATCCCGAGATTCTCCGTTGCCTGGGTTGGTCGCTCTTCAAAGGAGGCCAGCGGCCCGAGGGCATCGTGACGCTCGAACGTTCGCTGAACCTTGATAACGACAACCCGCTGACGCTGTGCGACTTGGGCGTGGCGTATTTGGAAGGCCGCGATATCGGTAAGGCTCGGCTGCTCTTCCAGCGCGCGCTCGAACTTGATCCTCAGAGCGGTCGCGCGCGCGAGTGCGTCGACATGGTTGCGCGCGTCGAAAGCCAATCGAAGATGATGAAGTGAGATAGTGTATACTCGCGTCCATGGATAGCGCTGGGTTCATCGCGTTTCGTCGCTCCGTCGCCCGCGGATGGGGGTTTCTCGTGCATGCTGGCGGGTGGAAGCTCGATGCGTTCGGCGTCGCGTTGGCGTTGCTCTTGGTGCAGCTGCTGCTTATCGCGCTTTCGGGCGTGCGCACCGTCGCGCTGACGGCGCTGGAACGGGGGGCGGTGCATCTCGATGTGGTTGATGGAACGAGCGATCAGAAGGTGCAAGAGCTGTATGCCGCGCTCAATGCGATGCCGTCCGTCCGCGACGTGCGGTACGTCACGCGCGAGCAGGTCTTCGTCGAAGAATCCGCCCGCGACCCCTCGCTCGTTGATTTCCTCGCGCGCTACGGGATGGAGAATCCGTTTTCCGACGCGCTCGTGGTGACGCCCACCGACGCCGGCAGCTACGCCGATTTGCGGGCGTTCGCCCAATTGGAGCAATACCGGGACGTTATCGACACCGCTGCGCTCTCGGACATTGGAACGCAGCAAACCTCAACCGCGGAGTTGCTCGAAGCGGTCGATACCGCACGCACGGGCGTCGAACTTTTGGTGCTTCTCGCGATCATCGTGACGGGCGTCCTCGCTTTCAACTTGCTCGTTCGCCTCGCTGCAGCACGCCGCCCCCATGCCAAAGCCGAAAAACTCGCGGGAGCGACGGCCGGCATCCTTGCGTTTCCGGCTGTCACCGCCGGGGTGATCGCGTTACTCGGCGCGCTCGCGGCGTCCTTCATGTTCTCCGCGATCGTCATCGTCACGCTCGCCCTTTTGCCTCTTTCCGCCGCGGTCGCGGCGTGGGTCGGCGAAGCGTTTCTCATCGGGCTTCTTCCCTCCGTGCCCGCGGTCATCTTGGCTGAAGGCGTGGCGCTCGTGGGACTTTCGTGGGTCGTGGGTCGCGCCGGATCGTCTTTCCGCGTCTGACCGTGCGATCGCAGCAGACGCTCGACGGCATCGTGCTGCGGACCTATAACGTCGGCGAGGCGGATCGCCTGTGCATCGTGTTCACGCGCGAACGCGGCCGCATCGCCGCGCGGGCGCGTGCCGTTCGCAAGCTCGGCAGCCGCATGGGCGCGCTGCTCCTCCCTGGCAGGCGCGTGACGATCGATCTGCGCGAAGACAATGGCAACGCGACGATTGCCGCCGCTCGCTTGAATGGCGACATCGCGGACGTCTCTGAAGCGATGACGCTCGCGGCGGCGCAGCAGGGGATCGAATTGCTCCTCATCCTCACCGAAGACGGCGAGCCGCTTCCCGATGTATTCGATTTGCTCTTCCAATTCCTGCACGTGTGCGGCGTCGACCCCGCGCGGTCGCGGCTCGCGTTCCAGCTTCGCTTGTTCCATCTGCTCGGCCTCTTGCCGTCGCATCTGGATGACCGGCGTTTCACGTCCTTGAGCGAACATGAGCGTGCCGCGGTGTCGCTTGCCAGCCGCACGGGAGACTTCGCCGTGCTCTGTGAAAATATCGATGCTACGGACGATCTCTTGGACTTCGCCAAAGCGATGCTCATCGAACACGCGCGCGATTTGAAGAGCACGGCGGTGTACTCGGCACTGACGGTCTGATCACGCATCGATCCACGACGGTGCTTCGTCGATCGGCGGTGCTGCTTCTTCCGCGACGCCCACTTCGTAGAAGAGCGGACGCGCCTGGTAGATCGAGATCACGGGTTCTTCCAGTTTCGTGCCGTCCGCGAGCGTCGTGTAGCGCACCCACGCGGCGGTCATGCCGGGGTGGCGGTCGCCCACTTTGCGCCTTTGGCCCGGCGCGAGTTCCGTCGTGGTGAGCGTGCGATCCGGCGGAGCGGCCGTGCGGTTCCAGACGAACGGTCCGTAGACGCTGCTCTCTCTCGCGTCCTTCGTGCCGTAGTAGACGAAGTACGCGTGGTCTCGTTCGTCGTGGTGCGTTTGGATGAGCAGCGCGGAGGGGCCGTCGTTCGTGAATTTCATGTCCGGGTTCGGCGGATAGACCGTCGCGTCCGTGCCCTGCGGGCCGTAGTAGCTCACGGCGTAGCTGTGGTTGATGCGTTGCTCGATCGGGAAGCCGTGTTCCCACACGCCGCGGTAGGCCGTGGAGCTCACCTGGCAGAGGCCGCCGCCGTAGTCGGGTTCGGTGCGGTCGCCTTTGATGACCAGTTCTTTGCGGTAGCCGGTCGTGCCGTCGACCCGGCCGAGCGTTTCGCCGAATGAGAAGACGGTGCCCTGGGGGATGACGTGGCCGTTGAAGCGCGCGAGGCCGACCGCGATGTTGTGGCGGCGGTTCACGGGCGAGCCCGCGTAGTTCGATTCGCCGACCGTCACGACTTCTTTGATTCCGAGCTCACGCAGCTCCGCCGAGGCGACCGTGACCGTCGGTTGGGTCTCCTTGACCGGCAATTCGATGTCGGTCATGCCGCGTTCAAGTGCTTCCACCGTGAGAGCCGCGAGCGCGTCGAGGTCCACTTCGCGGCCGGGGAGTCCGACGCCGTCGAACGTCACCGATCCGGATGCGGTTTTGTCGATGACGACGGCGCCTGCGGGGCGGTCAAAATTTTCGCTGACGCGCCTGCGTAACGTCTCTTTGATGGCTTCGATCGAATAACCCGGGCGCGTCGTGCGGATGAACCCTGGGGGGAGAACGGGCGGTTCGTCACCGTCGGCCAAGAAACGCTGGGGCGGGGTGACGACCTCCCCGGCGTAGGTCCAGGCCGCAAAGCTGCTGGTCCAGTTGCGGACGTCTGATGCGGGTACCGAAAAGAGGAAGTGTTCGTGGCGGTACAGTAGATCGGCCGCGTGCGAGACGGGCGGAAAGAGGCCGACGAAGCCGAGGGTGCCGAAGAGAATGACGTTGCGTCGCACGCGCGGAGCCTACCACAACTGGCGCTGATTCTGTGCATTTCTGTATACGTCTCCCGGGAGGCCTTTCGAAGCGGCGGGAGGCGCTGACCGCGGAACGACCGGCGACGGGTTCGGCAGTTCGTCGAGCGCCCTGTTCACCAATGCGTCGGCGCGGTAGTTGTCCGCGCGGGGAATGTGGACGAACTCGACGTCCGCCAATTCCTTTTCGAGCTCCTGTACTTCGTCGACGAGCGGCTGCAGCGTCGGCATCTTCACTTTGTATTCCCCGCGCACCTGCTTCACGACGAGTTCGCTGTCGAGGTGGCAGATGAGGCGGTTGGGTTGGTACTCGCGCGCCAGTTCCAAGCCCTTGATGAGCGCGCGGTACTCGGCGACGTTGTTCGTTTCTGTGCCGATGCGCTCGTAGTGTTCCTTCAGCACCGTGCCGCTCACGGGGTCCTCCAAAATGCATCCGATCGCCGCGTGGCCAGGGTTTCCGCGGGAGCCGCCGTCGGTGAAGAGGTGCAGCGTGCCGCCGATCTGGTTCGGTAAACCTTCCGCCGCGGGGCGCGATTGGAGTGCCTCCTCCACGAGGTCCGCGACGAACTTCTCGCGGTCCTTCGCGCGGGGGAAGAGTTCCTGGAGGCGCCTTTCAAGAGCGGATGGAAGACGGAGCATTGCTTCGAATCATACACGGCCCTCTCCCGGCGCGCGACGCGCCACCCTCTCCCGACGGGAGAGGGTCTGTCCTTGCCGAGCAAGGACAGGGGAGAGGGGTGAGAGGGTCACTGCAATAATTCCTTCATCGCCGCCTCCAACTGCGGATCCCTTTCTGCTTCCATGTCCTCCGGGGTGCGCTCCACGACGATGTCTGGCGTCACGCCGTGCTTGCCGAGGTCGGTGCCGTCCGGAGTCAGCCACGTGGCCGTCGTCACGCGCAGCGCGGATCCCCCCGGCAGGTCGATCACTTCCTGCACCGTGCCTTTGCCGAAGCTCTGCGTGCCGATGATGGTCGCGCGTTCGTGGTCCTGCAGCGCACCGGCGAAGATCTCGGAGGCCGAGGCGCTACCGCCGTTGATCAGGATGACGATCGGCATGTCCGGCAGAATCGTGTTCCCCGTCACGTCGTGGTCCTGGCGCTGCGTGCGGCCCGCGACCGTGACCACGCGGCCTTCCTTCACGAACATCGATGTCAGGTCGATCGCGCCGTCGAGGTAGCCGCCGCCGTTGTAGCGCAGGTCGATCACGAGGCCTTTGATCTTCGCCGTGTCGATGCCCGCGAGGTGGCCGCGCACTTCCGCGACGGTCTCGCTGCCGAATTGGCTCACGGTCAGCAGGCCCACTATGCCGCCGGTGCCCGTCTTTTCTTCGTACGTGGCGCTCGGGATGTGGATCGTGTCGCGGATGATCGTGAACGTCTTCGTTTCATCGCCACGCATGACTTCCAGCGTCACGGGCGTGCCCTTCTCGCCGCGGATGAGCGAGATCGCGTCCGTTAGCGGCATACCCGACACCTCGGTGTCGCCCACGACGGTGATGATGTCTTCGGGGAGCAGGCCCGTGCGCTCGGCCGGGGAGCCTTCAATGAGCCGCACCACGCGGATGATGCCGCCGTCGGCCGACAGTTCCGCGCCGATGCCCTCCAGGTTGCCGCCGAGGCCGTCGATGAAGTCGGTGCTCTCGTCGGCCGTCATGAAGAGCGTGTAGGGATCGCCGACGCCCGCGACCATTCCCGCTACCGCGCCTTCGACCATGTCCTGCGTGTTCAGTTCTTCCGGCCGGAGGTAGTTGGCGAGGATCAGCCGCCACGTCGTCCAGAGGAGTTCGATGTTCACGTCGTCCTTCGGGTTCACGATGGTTGCCCCGCTCTGCGAGACGCCGATGAGCATCTGCTCCAGGCGCTGCTGGGCGGCCGAATACTTCACTGTCGTTTGCCGAACGCCCAATTGCCACCCTAAAAGCAGGGTGAACACCGGGACGAGGAAGCCGACGAAAATGCGAGTGGAACGATTCATATGCTTGTAGAATCAGGGTATGGCACACGCCATCACTCGCGCAATGCGCGTACAAGATATTCTCACGCTTTTGCCACACGCACAGCCGCTGCTCGCCGAATACGGGCTGCACTGCGTGGGCTGCGCGGGCAGTGAGTTCGAAACGCTGGAAGAGGGCTATGCGACCCATGGCTTCAAAGAAGATCGGCTCGATGACCTCGTGACCGACCTCAACGCGCTCTTTACGCGGCAGCCGGAACGCCCGAAGACGATCGACGTGACCGAAGCGGCGGCGATTGCATTGGCGAAGATCCTCGAAACCGAAAATCAAGCGGACCACTACCTCGTCGTCGGTCTCGATGATGCCGGCGGTTTCTGCCTCGATGTCTTCCCCGACGTCGCCGACGACCATCTGCTCTTCGGGCACGGCGCGGTGCCGTCGTTGAAACTGGCCGCTTCTCCATTAACGTTGAAGCGTGTAGGAGGTGCGATAATCGATCATCGCGACGGACGGTTCAAGCTCGACCTACCGGAGGATACAGTGAAAAAGACCTGTGCGTGCGCCAACGGGGGAGGCTGCGGCTGTCACTGAGCGGCGGATTCCTCCGGGTGCTGCTTCCCGTTGCCGTTCTTCCTGCGCATGCGCTTCGTTTCGCGGCGGTGTTCCGCGAGGCCGGCAGGCTCGTCGCTCTTCTTTGCGAGATGCGCGTCCGAAAGTTCGGAGAGGAGCAGGTCGAGCGCGCGTTGCCGGAAATCGTACTGCTTGATCGGTTGGAGCACGGTTTCTTTCCAGCGTGCGGCGTTTTCGGGTGTCGCCGGTGGCGTTCCATGCTCCGTGTTCGCAGCGATCGAGTCGATGTTCTCCAGCACGCGTTCGCGGGAGACGGGCATATCACTCGCGTCCAAGCCCAATTCGGTCGCGAGACGGTCAAGGTATGAAGCTCCTCCTGCGACGCCACCGAAGCTCCAGCGAGCGGGGCCCGATTCGATGTTGGCGAAGTCGCCGACCGTCAGGTCCTCGATCGATGCTTTCCCGGCGATGCGGGCGGCCATCTCGAAGTCGCGGCGCAGGAGGCTCACCGCTTCGGGATTCGGGAAACGCGTGCCGTGCAACGGCGTCTTGAAGCTGGATGCGACCGGGTAGATCGTGATCGGATCCTTGATCTGTTCGCCGATCTCGGTTTCGAGGGCTCCGCGGAATTGGGGGATCGAATCGAACTTCACGCGTGTCGCACCGTACTTCGCGAGGAACTCGTCGATGCTGATCGTCGTGAATTCCGCGGGGTCGATCAGGTTGCGGATCACGTACGTGCCCTTCGAGCGGTCGTCGCTGATGAGCACCTGCAGCTTCGCCTCCGGAAGGCTCACGAGCACGTAGTGGCCCGGTTCGGCTTCGGCATACGTGGGTTTCGCGGGCGCCATGTGGCGGTCGTCGATCGTGAACTGCGCTTTCCAGCGGTTTTTGAGGAGCGTGTTGCGCAAAGCCTTCAGGCGCGGCAACGGTTCGTCGCTTTTCTTGGTCGGGTCCGATTCGGGCAGGGTGGATTCCGGTTCATCGTCCGGCACGGTCCGGTCGTTTTCTCCGTGCGCGTCGGGGAAGAATTTGTCCGCGACGACCAATTGTTCGAAGAGTTCCGCTTCCAGTTGTTCGATCGACGGCAGCGTGCCGCTGACCCACGCGTCGGTCTCGAGCGATGCTTCGTCCTGCAGGTCCAGGTTCACGACGAGGTCGAGGGTTTCTTCGGTGTCGGCGGAGAGGTAACTATGCATCGATTCCGGTAGGTGTTCCTTGCGGCAGACGAAGAGGCGTCGGCTTCCCATCTGCGCCACCGTCGCGGTCTCATCGCTGAGAGAAAGTATCTCTCTCGCTTCATCGATCGACGGGTCGTCGCCGCGGACGATTGCGCGCGGGCGCGTTTCCAAATCAAGGCGTACGGCGTTGTCGAGATCCGATGCGATCGCGTTGTAATAATTTTGGAATCCTTGTGGATCACTTGGTTTATCCCTGAGGGCCCAGAGGATTCTTTCCATTGATTCGGATTCTGAGAGTGACCGTCGACGCGTGATCGTTCTCATCATCGCGTGGATGTTCGACAGAAGAGTCTGGGGATCGTTTTTCAACAGCGATGCGTCATCCGATGCATCGAATGCGAACTGCGGATAGAGGCATCGGCGTACTATTTCCCCCATCGTCACCGTGTTTGATTGTTTAAACGTCGGCGGAATGTCATCGACGGTCCATACTTTATTAAGAGCAGCGGAATTCCAGAAGGAGTCGGTCGAAAGCAGCTTCAGCACGCGCATCTGTGGGGTCCAACTTTCCGAAGAGAGACCGATCTCATGGATGCGTTTCCGTCCGTCGGCGATGACAGTGCGCGATATCACGCCCCCGACGATGTTTGCCTGCCCATACGTCTTTCCGACGAACAAGCTCAGCATCGCATCTTGCTCTGTTCGTTGGCCGATGTAGCGTTCATGCGCTCCTCCCGGCGCGTTGATCATTTCGATGTTTGGCTCCGACGAACCGAACGGCGCATTCTTCCATGGCATGGATCGGAGGCGTTTCAATGCCAATGCTGCCACCCCGCGATGCGACTCCTCTCCCGCACCGTTGTGTTCGAGTAGCATTTCCAAGCGCGCGCCCTCCCGTGCGATTTCCTCGCGGACTTCACGGACGCGTAGCTCCTCCTTCGTCGGCAGCTTGCCGCTGATCCAGTGTCGCTCATCGCGCTGCGCGTTCGCGGATTCATCTGTTTCTTGGTCGAGGGCGACGGCGAGATCGAGCGTGTCCTCGTAATCGGGATGCTCGTACTGCAGCAACGGAGAGTCTTCCGGCACGGCGTCGCGGCGTGCGAGGAACAGGGGGCCTTTTTCATTCGAAAACGCGAATGAAAAATCCTTCGGATCCGCATGCATCTCGGTGAGGACCGTTTCGACCTCGCTCCACTCAGGGTCGACTTGGTTGAGGGGGAACAACGGATACCACTGTTGCTGCATGTCCACGATAAAATTCTCTTTGGCCGGCAGTATTTCGACCATCGCGTGCAGCGCCACGTACGATCGAACGGACAGGTCGACGGGGGAGGCGGCTGGCCTTCGCGTGACACTCCTTGTGATCGCCTTCGTGAGTGCCAGGAATCGCGGAGGATTCGAAGTGATGAGATTCAGGTCATCGACGGATTGGATGTTGAACTGTTTCTGGGCCTCGATCGCCGCACGCCGTACTCCGCCCTTTGACAGCAGATCTGCGGCTTGGAGGGTGATACCCATGCGGAGGTGGTCTTCCGTAATTTCAAATTCGCCCACGTCCTTCGTACGCCCTAGGGTCATAGTGAGAATGCCGTTCCTTTTCGACGTTACGACTGCCGCTTCAGCCATCCTGATCGCGGCAAACTCGGGAGTCATGGGCATGTCGTCGATGGCGACGGCGTGGATCGTGTGTCCATCGGACGCGCGCACGTACTTTTCTTCGTTTATTCCAAATCTACTATCGTCGGACGGCATGGTCGGTATCACCGCAACTTTCCGTCTATCGGTGGAATGAGCGATGTCGTTGACCCATTCCAAGGACACATCCCTGGTTCCCAAGGCAAGCAACGCGAATTCACCGGCCGTTTTCGATACATGGCCGTGATGCGGGAAGCTCCTTTCGGGCGTAGGCGCGGGTTGTTCGCGAACAATGTCGAGCAGCCTGTTGAACGGCTTTTCCCACATTTGTCGGATGGCTTTCAGTCGCTGGCGCTCTTCTTGCTCCGGAGTCTTCTGTTCCGGCTGCGTTGATTGCTGTTCCTTCTTCGCAAGCAATTCTACGATAAACCGGCGCGCGTCTTCCTGTGCTTTGCGCGCACGACGGTCCTGAAGATTCTCAATCTGTTCGAGCTTTGCACGAAGGGCATTTTCGCCCATTCCTTCCAATCGGTTCCGGTCTCCTTTGGGGAGGTTGCTCATATCTCTGATTCTAGGCTCAATTTGACATATCGTCAATATGTATTTTTATATTAAATAACTGTGAATCGTCGATTCACGACGAAATAGAAGCTTCCGTGATGCGTTTCGGATGAAACGGCCTCAGTAGCTGAGAACTTCTTCCGGCTTGAAGAACCGCGTGATCTCGGCCTCAGCAGCTTCCGGAGAGTCGGAGGCGTGGGCGACGTTGATCATCTTGCTGTTCTCCGCCTTGGAGCCGAGCTCCGCGCGGATCGTGCCAGGGGCTGCGAGCTTACTATCGGTCACGCCGAGCATGTCGCGGATCTTCGCGATCACGTCGTCGCCTTCGATCACCATCGCGACAACCGGGGCCGAGCGCATGAACGTTTCCACCTCGGGGTAGAACGGCTTCTCGGCGATGTGCGCGTAGTGCTCGCGGAGAACTTCCGGCGAGAGGTGGACCATCTTGCAGCCGCGGATCGTGAAGCCGGCTTCTTCGAAGCGTGCGATCACTTTGCCGCAGAACTTGCCTTGGACGGCGTCGGGCTTCAGGAGGATGAGGGAGCGTTGCATGGAGAGGGGGAGAAAAATCGGGCGCATTCTGCTGAAAACGCCCTGTAAACGCAAGTTCACCCCATGCGGTATTACTGCTGCAAACGCGGGCTCGTGCGCGAACGATTGGTGACGCTTGAACGCTTTAGGCGCAGGATTTGGCGCACACAGGTTCGATAGAGGCCGTCGTCGTCTTCTTTGCCGCATTTGGCTTTCGCGGCCGCGAAGTCATCCTTGCTCGTGAGCGATTCCGCCGCCGGGACGCTGCCCTTCAAGCGTTCGGTTTTCTGCTCGGCGAAGAATTCTTTGCGGAACGCGTTGAGCTGCTTGTCGAATTCTTTGCGCTTCGTGCGCATGTCGTTGAGGAACGTGCGCAATGCCGTCTGGTAATCGGATCCGATACCCATCGTGGAGTGGTCGGCCTTCCACTGGTCGATGATGTCATCTTCCTCGTCGTCGTAGTCTTTCTCCATTTCTTTCCATGTTTTCAACGCGTCCGTGATGCAGCGGGCGCGGGATGTTCCGGCGACACCTTCGCACGGAAGCTTCGACGGAAGCGTGATGACGTCTTCGGCGGCGAACGCGGGAGCGGCCGATGCCAAGAGCGAGAGTGAGAGTACGGCGGAGACGATGCGGTTGATCATGCCTGCATTCTTGACTGCTTCGCGGCCACGCGCAAGTTTACGCCAACAACTTCTCCATCTCTTTCTGGTCGCCGCCTTTGCCCAATACCACGAGACGGAGCTCTTCGGTCTTCAGCAGCCGCTTGGCCACGCCGTCGACGTGTTCCTTCGTGACGCCATCGATGCAGGCGAAGTATTCCTGCGTGTCGCGGATCTGCGGGTACATGAGCGCCTGCTTGCCGAGGAAGTTCGCACGTTCTTCGCTGTCTTCCAGGCTGAGTGTGATGCGGCCCTTGAGGTAGTCTTTCGCGCGTTGCAATTCATCCGGCTCCACGCCGTCCTTCGCACACACTTCGTACTCGTGGCGGATGGCCTTCACTGCTTCGCCGACGCGCGATTGGTCGATGCCCGCGCGAGTCGAGATGATGCCGGCGTCCATGTAGGAATCGACGTCGGTCGAGATGTAGTAGCACATGCCGCGGGCTTCGCGGATGCGCAGGAACATGCGCGAGCTCATGTTGCCGCCGAGGATGACGCCGAGGAGCTTGAGGGCGAAGTGGTCGGGGTGTTGCGACGACACGCCCGGCATGCCGAGCACGAGGTGCGCCTGTTCCGTTTCCTTCTGGCGGAGCATCACCTTGCGCGGGCTGAACGCGGTGAACGCGGGCCATGTTTTTGCCTTCGCGCCGCTCAGCGTGCCGAAGAATTTCTCGGCGAAGGCCAGGGCCTGGTCTCTGGTGATATGGCCCGAGAACGTGATGACCGTGTTATCGGGCGTGTAGAGCTCGCGCTTGTGGCGTTCGAAGTCTTCCTGCTTCACCGCGTTGATGACGTCTTCCGTGCCGATCGTGTCCCAGCCCAGCGGGCAATCGCCGAGCATCATTTCCTCGAAGTCCCAGCCGGCGCGGTACATTGGCGTGTCTTCGTACATGCGCTTTTCCTCGATGATCACGCCGCGTTCCTTGTCGATCTCCTCCGGCGGGAAGCTGGCGTGCAGGAGCATGTCCGAGAGCACGTCGCATGCGAGTTCGGTCTGCGGGTGGGCGACCTTCACGTAGTAGCCGGCATATTCCTTGCCCGTGAACGCATTGAAGTCTCCGCCGACGCCTTCGATCGCGGCACTCACTTGCTGCGTGTTGATGTATTTCTTGCCGCCCTTGAAGAACATGTGTTCCAAGAAGTGGCTGATGCCGCGTTCGCTGTTCGTTTCATAACGCGAGCCCGCGCCGCAGAAGACGAGGACGGTGACGGATTCTGTGCCGTCGACCGGGGCGGTGAGGACGCGGAGGCCGGACTTGAGCGTATCAAGGGTATACATGGGCGGGGTTAGGAAAGGGGCCAGAGGCGCAAAAGTGCGAAGGCCACGAAGAGAGCAAGTGAAGCGATGCCAACGATAGTTCCCACCACGGCGCGGCCTTTATTTCCTTCGCGGGCGCTGAGCACGATGCTTAGGCAGCCGTAGAGGAGGCCGACGGCGATGAGGGGAGTGGGGATCGTTGTGAGCAATACCTGGCTCCAGGGCATCCAGATCGCTTGCTTCCAGAGGACTTCGACGCAAAAGAGCGCCAGCCCGAGGAGGGTGAAGACGATTGCCGAAAGTGTATGGAGGAAGTGGAGCACGGCGAAATGGTACCTCGTGTCGCCCCATCGGGCTACGTCAGTGAAACGTCTTTATTTCGTCTTTTTCTGCACCGTGATGCGCTTGCGGCCCTGCGCGCGGCGGCGCGCGATGACCTGACGGCCCTTCATCGTGCCCTTGCGGGAGAGGAATCCGTGTTTGCGGAGCCGGCGGCGCCATTTGAGCTTTCCGAGCATTGCCGGGGGATCCTATAGAGGCCTATGGATTAGGTCAAGCGCGCTCGCCATGGATATTGACTATTGCATAATTATATTGTATAAAATTGCAATGAGACTTTCACTTGGTGCGAGCTTGCAATTGATCCAAACGCAGAAGCAGCTGCAAAAACTGACAGCTGAGCAGCGGTTGGAGATGCGCCAGGAGCAAATTCACAAATTGGGCGAAAGCATCATAAACCTGCTTGAGAGCGGTCAATTGTCACCGTCCAATCAATACGATGCCATGGTAAAACGCGTCTTGCCCCTTGTGAAGGGCGAGGAGCTGCGGGAGATGCTCGGGCAATACGCGAATAACGCGCATTTCAAGAGGGCCGCGCTGGAGCGCCCGAACGCTTTCGCGTTGCCGACCGAGGGGGCGTTGAACGAATTCGCGCTCCGGGCATTCCATTCGTTCCACGAAGGGGCATTCGAGTTGGAATGTCCCGTCGAAGGATCCGACAAGCTTGAAAGCCGCACGGTGAATATCACGCAGAAGCAGCTGCGCGATGCTCTCGAGGACCCCGCGAAAGCATTGAAAGAATTGGAGGAATTTAAGGGGCTGGTCGATATCGCCCCCGATAAAGCGATGGCACGACGGCACATGCACGACTTACGCGATGCAATCGACGTCGCCACGTTGCTGAAACCGCATATCAAGGGCGTGAGCAGCTCGTTCGATCTCCTTTCGCGCTTGAAAGACAGCGAAGGAACGCCGTTCAAGGATTTCTTCCGCGACCTCGTCGTGTTGCCGCGTATTTCGTTCCTCGTATCGGAGCGCATGATGATGCGTTTTTCCGATCGATTCCGGCAGATGGGTAAGAATTCGAAGCAATCGGAGTATGAAATTCCATTCGGCAATACCGTCGCCGATTACGCGCTCGTGTCGATGGGCGTCGTCTCGCCGCAACTGTTCGCGCTCAAGTCCCAGTCGTTCGACGAGATCGCGTACAACGACATGAAGCTGCTCTTGAAAGAGGACGGTCATGACCTCGATGCCCTCATGAAGCACTATCGCTTGCAGATCGAAGGCACGTTCTACTGGAACCGCTGGGCGGTGCAGGGCCGTCGACAGACGCGCATCACCGACGAGTGGGTGCGCGAGTTCTCCACGAAGACGGTACGCGCCGAACTTCCCGATATTCTCGATGCGGCTGATTTCGACGACGTATTCCGGGAAGCCAAGCAGATAGTGGAAGCGAACGGCAAGTCCGTCGAGGGCTGCAAGCAGACCGATGAACAATTGCGCGAATTGCTCCTCACCACGTTCACGGACGACGGATTCAAAGAATTCCTGGTCGGAAAAATCAAAGGTCCGTGGTACGCGAAGATGATGGAAATGCTTCCGGCGAAAGAAGACGAAACGTCGTCGTGGTAACACGGGTTATTCGTATTTCACCGTCTCTTCCGGCACGCCCGATGCTGCGTTCGCGGCCCGTGCGGCCACGAAGAGGAGGTCCGAGAGGCGATTCAGGAAAATGAGCACTTCCGGGTTCACCTCTTCGACCTGCGAGAGCGCGACGACGCTGCGCTCGGCCCGGCGGCAGACCGTGCGCGCGTGGTGCAGGTGCGCGCCGGCGGACATGCCGCTCGGCAAAATGAAGTTCATGAGGGCGGGGAGCTGCGGCTCCATGCGGCCGATCCACGCGTCGAGGACCAGGATGTGCGCGGGTTGGATGCGTTCGGTGTGGGCTTTCGTTCCGGCGGGGCTCGCGATGTCGGCGCCCAGCGTGAAGAGCCTGTGTTGGATCGCTTCGAGCGCGACCTCCACGTCTTTCGGGAGCGTCTCGCAGCGCACGACGCCAAGGAGCGCGTTCAATTCGTCGACGTCTCCGACCGCGGCGATGCGGTGGTCCGTCTTCGAGACCCGTTTTCCTCCGACCAAGCCGGTGGTGCCTGTGTCTCCTGTGCGGGTGACGATGGTCATGCGCCCATTTTACTTAGGCCGCCACCGCCAGTCCATTCGCCCCCAGCACCTTCTCATGTTCCGCCTTCGCTTCCTGCTCAGTCAGCGTGCGGTCCGAAGCGCGGTAGGTGAAGCGCAGAGTGATGCTGTACGAGCCGGCCTCCGCGTTCGGCACTTTGCCGTCGTAGAGATCGCGGACGACGACGCTCTCGAGCATTGGGGACGCGGCACGGAGCTTCATGAGCAGCGGGCCCACGACGTCCTGGTGCGTGCGGCGGAAGGTGAGGTCGTAGGTGATCGCGGGGTGCGCGGCGAGCGGCGTCGCCTTCTTCACGGCGCCCGTGAGTTGATCGAGCGCGGTGAGGTCGAGGATTGCCGTCGATGCCCTGTGCGGAAGATCGAACGCCGCGAGCACCGAGGGGCGCACGTCATAAGCCTGCGCGACGACGACGCTGCCGACGCGGATGACGGCAGAGCGGCCGGGGTG
>CAYGDM010000009.1:0-25621 GCA_964348685.1 uncultured Candidatus Peribacteria bacterium
GACTGGAAGAGGATGATGAGCGGCTCGATGTCGATGACGAGCGGCTAGACGTGGACGATGTGCGGCTGGATGTCGATGATGACCGAACGGACGACGAACGAACGGAAGACCGATTGCTGGAACTGCCAGGCTTTTGACACGCGATGCACGGGAACTTACCGGTGTTCACGCACGTCGTGGGACCATCAGGATCGGTGGCGCAGAAGCGCACGCCATCCGGCCCGGGGACGCTATCGTTATCGATGTTGCAGGCGTCGGGCGGGCATTCGTACTGCCCCTTACTCGACGTGGAAGAACTGCGGGAAGATCGACTGGATGAGGAGCGCGACGAGGTTGACCGAGATGAACCGCCCGTACCGCCGTCACTACCGTTGGTGGGAGGCGTTGTTCCGTTCGTTCCGTCGTTATTGTCAGCATTCCCTGCATTACCACCACCGGGCCTCCCGGCATTCGCACCCGGCCCATTGGCGTTCGCTCCGCCGTTCACGTTTGGCATTTCGGGAGGTTTTTGGGCGGGAGGATTCTGCGGAGGCATGCGGTTGGAACCGTTCGGCTTCTTGGGCTTCTTTAGGGCCGGAATCCAACAACCGTTTCTCGTGCACATCGCGGCCGCGTCGCAGCAAATGGGGTCGAGTACCGTTTCTTCTCGAGAGGAGCACACGCCGATGGACTTATAGTGATGCTCTTTTACTTGCACTTTCACCTTTACAGTACCTCCGTTAGCAAAAGGACCATTATCCGGTACTTCGACTTCTTCTAAACCATCAACCATAACCTCCTGTAACTCCAAGCAATCGGTTATTTTACCATTCAAAATGTCGTTCGGTTTGCACTCGACCTTCTTTCCGGCGACGGTTTTATAACACAACCTCGTCGCGCAGAGAGAGGAATCGAAGCATGGGTACTCGGTCACTGGCTGACCCGCGATCACCCTGTTCACAGCCTTTAATTCCTTGATGACAACTTTTGTCCCCGGGGGGTCTTGTATGCTTTCCAAGTTCGCTTGCGCCGCGATCAACACCCTCCCTTTGAGATCGTTACTCACGTATCCCTCGATGAAGACGGAACCCGGGCCGTCGGGCGGATTGCCGCCGGAATTACGAACGCCATCTTTATTCGTATCCAAGAAACCTCTCTCCGAACACTTCTCCTGAAGCTTCGCACACAAAAGCCCCGGGTTCGCCGCCTGGAAATCGAGGCGCGATTGGTCGTTCTGCTCTTCCCTTCTGTCTTCCAACTCTTGGAATCTTTCCAGCTCTGCTGCAATCCTTGCCTGCTCCGCTCTCTGTTGGTCCAGCTGCAACTGAAAAGCTTGTTGTTGTTGCTGTTGTAGTAGTAGCTGCTGCGGATCCTGTTGCTGTTGCTGTTGCTGCTGTTGCTGTCCCTGAAACTGCGCGAGGAGCGGAGAAACAGGGGAATCCATCGGCGTCGCGCTGGAGGAAAGAAGCTCTGCGACGACGGGCGCAGAATCAACCGGCTCGAGGTTGATCATGCCCGGAACCGCCGCGGGGGCGGCGGGCTGATCCGGCCCGATGATCACCGGCGGAATGACCGGAACAGGTTGGCTGAACTTATCGACGTCGCCGGTCTGGTTACGCCCCGGCATGAAGCCGCACTTCACGAGCTCCGGCCAGTTGATGCGGGGCAAGCATTCCGGAATATTCGGATAATTATTTTTTTCGTCCGGTTTGCACTTCGCGGAATCTCGCGGAACCGCGCATTTTTCGTTCGCCCGCACGACGCCATCGAGATCCTTATCGCACACCTGGGTGATGAATGCCTTCGGACAATTTTCGTACACCGCATAACACATGAAGAGCTTATTGTCGGGTGTGTTGTCATCGGGCACGCCGAGGCCTTGGGCGCCCATGTTCAACCTACCGTTCGTGCTGTTTTGTCGGAAGAGCTTCAAGCACTCCGTTTCGGCGCATTGCGCACCCTTCGTTTCGGGGTGTTTTAAGATCGGCAGCCAGGCGTCGAAAAAGCCCACCAAGTCGTTGTCGTCGGGCTCGCCTCTCGGCTGTTCCTCACGGGCGTTTGCCACGCTCAAGGGTACGTTCACGAGGCCCGCCACCGGATGCTCGACTCCTTCGCGGGGGCCGACCGCGATCGCAAACGGATCGTCGGTGTTCGGATCGCCGTGGTCGAATGCTTCGCCCTGCTGCAGTTCGCCATCGCCGCACCACGCGCAATCGACTTTGCACTGCGCGACCGATTGGGGCGCGGTCGAGCCGGCAAGGTTATCGTTCGCGGCGGCTATCTGCGCCTCGGGCGGATCGAACCACCTGGCTTCCCCACCGAGGTTCTCGCACACGTGCGGGAAAAGTATTTCGCAACGAATGGCCCGCCCCGCGAGCGGCGCCTCTTTCACGCAGCACGGCTGCTCGGGACGCAGAAGACCGGCGATAATGCCGGGACCAAAGGCGAAGCTGAAGGACCGCGACGATGACGAATAAGAGGACGACGACGAGTCGCTGGACGAGCTAGAGGAGCCGCACGTGAGAGGCTCATAACTAAAGCCCTCGGGACAAGCTGTGGGAATATTGCCTGTGAACTGATACGGTTCTGTTCCGCCACCAACAGAGCAGGAATAACACTTCAGCGTTTGGCTGTACGGCCGAGAAAAAGACGCCGATGCATCGGACCGCGACGCCCGGGAATTGGACGTCGACGACGAAGACGACGAGCGCGCGCGCTCCAGGAGAATGATGCCGTCGACTTCCTCGTTGCAACTTGTGCACGTTACAAGCGGGCAGTTCGGGCCGGTCATCGTAAAGCCGTTCTGCTCACCGGTTTGCTCCATCCAGGCCTTGCAGGCATCACTAGGAGGGCCCGACACATTGCACCCGTACGTGATGAATTCGTAATCGAAATTCTCTTTTTGGCGCCGCGCGTCTTCTGCAGCCGGACACGAATCGGCATCGAGACCGACGCCCGCCGCATTGCACGCCTCGAGCGCAGCTTTCTCGGTCTTCAGGAAATTGTTCTGTGTCGTCGCGCAGCAATACTTCGTCGGCGTGGTCCGAGCGTAGGAATCTGCGAAGGCGGTGGCGTCCTCCGGGGTCACCGGAATGTCCTGTTCCGTCAATTGCCGCTGATACTCTGCCGCGACCTCGGTGATCAACGCTTCCAAATTGCAACGGCAGTAGCGACCGGACGCGTCGCAATCGTAGCTCCCTCCCACTTGCGCCGTGAGCTCGACGCGATCATTCAGCCAATTCTGCCCAAGGATGCCGGCCGTCACCGCCACACAGGCCACCGTCGCAAGGAGGACGGCACCGAAGCCAAGGGGACCGGCGTTCAAACGCGGTGACATACGTTGAACGTACAGTACCAGAGCGCCTTCCCGCACGCGCGCACCTTGTACTTGCGGGAACATCCATTTGTGATTCGATGCTCATTCACTCCTCCATCACGCGAGAAGCGGCCAGTCATCGTTCGACGACGGTCGTCAATTCGCAGCGCTAGGCAGTACACACGATCGTGCGTACGCTGGCACCACCTATGGAAAACACCCCCGTGCAGCAACAGCCGCAACCGACTGACCACCACCGCTGGCGGGGCGTCGTCATCGCAGCCATCGTCATCGCACTGCTCGCAGTCGCCGCATTTGCGCTGCGCAGTTTTTGGCTTGGCCAAGGCACAGAACCCATCGTCACGGAACGGCCCTTGGACTTGCCAGTCGTGGAACCCGACGTCGATTCGATGGCCGACATAGAAGACCTCATGCGCGGAAAACCGCTGCCACCGGCACTCCCCGGTATGAAACTCCCCCCGTTCGACGAAGATGACCACATCCGGGGCGGACCCTTCGCCGAGTTCTCCATCGTCGAATACAGCAACTACGGCAACAAGCTCGCGGCGTTGCTCCACCCCGATCTGCTAACCGTGACAAACGGCGGCGAGATCAACTGGGTCGCTCGGCACTTCCCTCTCGACGACCAGCACGTGTTGCCCGCTCAGGCGGCGGAGTGCGCGTACTTCCAAGGAGGCGACCACGCGAAGTTTTGGGCCTACCACGACGTCGCCTTCCCGTTCACGAACCCAAACCTCGAAAGCCTCGTAAGCCTCGCATCTTCCCAAGGACTCGATTCGGTCGCATTCCGCACCTGCCTGGAAAATGACTTCACCCGCGACCACGTCCTACGCGACATCCAAGACGGCACGCTCGACGCGAAGGTGAAGGTGTCGCCGTCGTACGTTATCGTGAACAACCTCACGGGCGAACTCCGCCTCGTGGAAGGCGTGAACACGATCGACTATATCTTGCGTGTCGTGGACGACATCCGCTAAGAGGATCGATCAGACTTCGATCGCTGCGTAGGGGCACGCCGCCCCGACGCACGTATTTGCACAGCATTGTGCGAGGAGGTCTCCTTGCCGACCCACGCATGTGCCGTTGATACCGCCCTCCTCGAGGCACGAACCCACGCACGACGCCGCAGCCTCTCCCGCGTTCGCCATGGCGCCCGGCCTACACGAACACACGCACGACGCAGCGCAACGCGCTTTATCGACAGAGTCGTCGCATACGCCGGTGCAATGACGCGTAAGCAACGACGGATCGCCGCTGATCTCGGACGGAGGGCATAAAGGAGCTGCTTTGCAAAAACCGGCCACCGTGAGCGTCTCCCCGGCGGGACACTGACTCCAGAAACATGCGTCGGTGCAGGAACGACCCGCGTTATTCAAGCCCGGCTCGCACTGCTCTCCCTCATCTTTCTGCACGATAAAATCACCGCATTGCTGCACTCTCGATAAGCCGTAGACAATAGTGTTCTTCCACTCGAATGCGAGCTCGCGGCGTGCGGACGACGAAGAAAGAGAGATGGAGGAAGAGGAAGACGATGACTCGTCGAGCGCGCCGATCGTTCCATTGCTGTGATTCGCCCCGATTGGAGCACTACTGCTCGTGGTGCCCGTTGTCCCACCCAACGGCGCGCACCGCGGCAATTCCCGCTCGCACGAGCCTCCTGGCATGCCGAACATCCAGTGGAGCGTAGGGAAGACATCGTCCTTCCACACACATGCGGTTACAGAATCGCGACACGCTTTCTCGCCGAGGGTACTAGAAGGACACTGACCGCACGCTTTCTGAACGGGAGTGGGAACCGGAGTCGGAACGGGTGTCGGAATAGGGGTAGGAACGGGAGTGGGAACCGGAACGGGAATCGGATCAGGGACAGGATCAGGAATAGGAGCGGTGGTCGTGCCGTTTCCACCAGCGGTCGTCTCTGCTACTGGTTTGCAGCAGCAACCGGGGCTTTCCTCGATCAGCCGCGCCTGCAACGACGAACCGGTCAACCAACCCGTGAGGCGCGCCCACCACGAATGCGGCTGCTGGACGAAATTGTCAGGGGGCTCGCTCGGTAGGAACTCCGGACATTGCTGACCGGCCACTTTCGCGACACACCTCGTCGGGTCGCAGGTGTTCACGGGAATGACGCCGCAATTCACGGGTGTCGGAACCGATGCAACCGCCAAGCGAGGTGAATTGCGCGGATCAGCAGCATCATATTTTGTGACCATCGCCGTATTCACGAGGTTCGTACCGGGCGCGCAGCTCGCATTCGTTACGACTGCGTTTATACGCCAATCCAATCTGGCGTTACCTTGCACCACGGCGGGTGGTATATCGCACTCCACAGAAAGGAATCTATTGCGCGAAGGATTGTGATTGATCGCGCAGCTCAGACCGCCGATGTTTGCCCTGGCTATCGTACCATCCTGGGTAGCGGTCGGGGTGTAGATCGTACCATCGTCCGCCATCACCCCCATGCCCTCGGGCAAAAATTCAGAAACCAGATATCGATCGCCGTTCAGTTCGGCAGGTAGACGCTCTATGTTAATTTTATACGTTACGGTTCCACCAACGGCCGCGCCTTGGCCTCCCTCAACGGATTTCAGAATCCCCCAACCGGAACACTGCAACGAACACCCATTGGCAGTCGGATACCCCGCCGGATCAGAGCCGAGCTGCGGGTTAGGGCACACGCTTCCGGGCGAGAATTGAAACGGCGAACACGTGTTATTACTGTTCGCGAGGCAGCAGTATTTCGTCACGGGCGGCGGAGGCGGCGGAACGCACACGCCGTTGTTGCCGCATTTGTTATCGCCATACGTGGGACCGTTTGCCCAACACGTCACGCCCGGAAGCCCCTGTTGGGCGCATGTGTGCGTGCCATTCACGGTCGCACAGCAATATACCTTCGCACTCGGTGCACATGCGTTATCGCACGTCTGCGTTTGGTATCGATCAACCGATGCGCCGCATTTCGATGCATCGCTCGAATCGATGCACACGGGGCTGGCATCCTTGCTGCAGCAATACTGCGCCGACACATCGCATGAAACAGGGGTCGTTCTACTCGCCGCCCCCAGGTCTACCGAGCCATTGTTCTTCTGTACCTTCACGGTATTCACTGCGTTGCCTGCCGGACAGGCGCTGCTATTCACGACTCCCAGCACCGTCACGGTATACTGCTGGTCTTTCATTGTCGTCTTCATCGAGCACTTCAACGTGCTGATACCCGCATTAGAACTGACCGAACATCCGGGCATCGGCAGGAACGTGATCTCCTTCGATATATCGACGAACTGTTCTTGATCTGAGTTCACGATAACGTTCGATGCGTAGTCGGTTCCTCTGCGGGTAAAGGTAAGCGTGTAGCTGACAGTTTGGTTTTTCTTGAACGGAGGATTCACCGCAACTTTTTGCACCTCCCACTTCCCGGCGCAGGGCACCGTAAAGCCGTCCACGCGCGCCGTGTCGTTGTTCGGATTCGTATTGAATTCAAACAATGCCTGCAACGCGGCGACATTCTGCCCAACTTCCCTTGTGCCGGTGCAAAACTGTGTCGGCTGCGACACCGTGAACGTGAACGTGCGGGTAATCTGATCCTTCGCCGGAACTTCAAGACCCGCGCACGTAATGGTCCGGCCAAACGGAGCGTTATGCGTGCATCCTGCCGACATCGACCCAACGTCGAGGTTAGTCGGGAATGTATCGATCAATGTGACGCCCGTCGCTTTCAATTCGCCCGTATTCTTCACGATAACGTCGTATGAGACTGTTCCATCGGGATTGCGACGCATCGTCTTCTCGATCGAGAGGTCGGCGGGACCGCCCGGCGGCTGCGGACATGCGGTGAGGCTGCAGACCTTCAATCCTTCCTTCGATTGACCAGTACAAGCGATGACAGTCTCAAGCGTGCAGCGGTTCGGATTGCTCAAACAACACACCACCTTTTCGGGTGGAGGCGGAGGATCGCATCTATTCTGCGCAGTGCAATCAGTGCCATTCCCCCTCGTTCCTCCTGCCGCCGCGCACTCGCTCGGTAAGAGCACCGTACACGCATTGCCAGGCGCGAACGGCGCGAGCGAAACGCAGCACGGCGCCTTGATGAACGAGTCGCGGCATGCACCGGCGGTGCATTGATCAGCGCTCTCGTCGGCCTTAAACTTTACCTCCGTGATCTCGGCGGGTTGATTGAGCAATTCCGTCTGCCCTTTCTGCTCTTCACACTCCTGTGCGGTGGCGGTCGCCGTACAAGAATATCCTACGACGACGCCCGCTCGTTCGTATTTCAAACAGCACGGATGCTTCACGACACATTCCCCGCCGCAGTTCGACGTGTCATACCCGCCGACCGCCGTCGTACCAAGGACAGGCGTCGGACACTTACTATCGACAAGCGTCTGTTCGGAACACACCGGCACGGAAGAATCGCTGCAGCAGAATTTTTTGACCGGTGGCGCCGCGCACGCCGTATCGCACGTCAGCTGCGTACCGTAACCGCTTGCAGCGGTCGACGGCTTATACGACGGGCATTGCCCGTTCGTCATCGGCACCAGCGAACATGTTGTCGCGCCAACCGGGCAGCAATATCGCTGCTCCGCCACAGCGCAATACGCGTTGAACGGGGTGATGTTGACGTAATTGTCGCGCGCGAACGGATTCGGCGTGACGGGCGGATTCGACTGCACTTCGGGGTTGCTCGTGCTCACGGTGGCGAGATTGCCTACCGGTGGACATAGGGGACCCGGCTCCGGACGCGGTTTCAAGCGAAACCGGAGCCCGACCGCCTTCGACGTATTAGGCAGCATAACGCCGAAGGTGCACGAAGCGGCACCCTCCGTCGTACACGAGATGCCTCCTCCTTCCCCAATAGCCCCAACATACTGAAGGTACTCCGATTCATAATGATCGATAATTAGCACGTTGACGGCGGTGCCGGGACCCTTATTGGTCACGGTGATGTCGAACACGATGATGTCACCGACATTATGAGGACCTTCTGTTCTTTTCGACTTCGTAATAGCGAGGTCGACCGGCTCGGTCGCGTTCACGGAGCTCGAGGAAGACGACCGGCTCGAAGAGGAGGAGAATGGATTGGAACGAGGCCATGGACATTGACCGCAGTTGCTGCCGGGCGGGAGCCATGAATCGCCGGGGAACGTGCACTGAGAGAAACCGACTTGAGTGCATGCCCGCGTATTCATTGCGCAGCAGACGCCGCAGCTGAAAAGATACTTAATAGTGCCTATATTGTTCCTCTCGCTCATGATGACCTCCTCATCCACCTCCGTATCGATCGTCGTCGCGGTCGCGATCGCGGGGGTCAGCGCCCCGCAGGACATTTGCGACACCGACTTCACGCTGAAGTTCACGACGATCGACGCATCGGGCAGGAGCACCGCCGCGGAACAGTTGATGCGGTTGGGAGTGGGTGTGCACGACCCTTCGCCTGCAACGACGAGAGGAACCGCCGCGTTATACGCATAGCCCGCGGGAATATTGATCGTGAACGAGACGTTGCGTGCGCGTGCGCCACCGATATTACGGACCGCCGCGCTCGTCATGGTACCCGTGGGCGCAACCTCGATATCACCAAAACCAACATCGTACACCACATCCAGATCCGGCTTCATGCACGGATTGTCGGTGGAACCCGAGGCGGGGCATTGCGCCAGATCGGGGCGCCAGCTTGGTTCCCCGGTGGGAAGGAACGGATCATTCAAACAGCTCTGCGCAGTCGGCGCCATGCTGCATCCTCGGAAGATTTCCTCCCCATCCACCGTATCGACCACACAACACGGCTTCTCGCATGCTTTCTCAAATGCCGCGTCGTCTCTGTTATTCGACGTATCGGATTCCGGCGTGGAGGTCGAAATAATCGCCATGACGGGGTAGATCCCGCATGGTGCTGTGCTGCTGGCGGGAGAGATCCTCATCGTTGCCGACGCATGAGTGCCGGTCGTCATCTGCGGTATATCGCAGGTGATACGATTCGCGGTGACGACGCACGGGACATTCATCAAACTAAAAAGTTGCGACGTATTGAAAGAGAGCTGCGGGGAGGCCTCTATCATAACGCGTACGTTCTGCGCCGTTTCGACGCCGATATTTTCAATAAACACAGTTCCGTCATTACCGTTGGCATCGAATGCAATGTTTACATCTGCCTCGCTTGGCGGGTGGGTTTCACACTGCACGGGGTCGGGCCCGCAGGTGCCGGAACCAATGAGCCACTGGAAGAAGTTCTGGTTATAGATGCAATTCGGGCGCGCAGCGCATGCGTTCTCATCGCTTCCGGCCGACGCGCAGCTATCGCATGCTTCCCATTCGCACGAAAGATCGCATCCGTCGCCTCCTACTCGATTGCCGTCGTCGCACTCCTCCCCTGCCGCGGCGTTCGCATAACCATCGCCGCATTGCGCGAGTGTGCAGGACTCATCACCGCCACCCTGGCCGTAATTGCACGTCACCGTATCCTGCGGACCCTCGTCGCATTGCTCAACCGATTCCCGAACGGAGAAATCGCCGCAATATGCATCTTTGCACAGATTGGTACAAACGTCCGTATCGATGTCGTTCCCGTCGTCGCACTCCTCGCCCTCGTCGACCGTGCCGTCGCCGCAATACTCTTCCAGAATAATAATGGAACTGACGCTGGACGACGACGAACTTGTAAACACCCCAAATGCATCGCACGTATTGCCAACACAGACGTTGTTGCAACAATCAGCATCGTCAGTACATGAAGCCCCTTCGCCCACGCATAACGGCGGAGGCAAACATAGCAACTCCGGCACACCCGTTTTGGATAGTTGGCACGAAAGCGGCGGCGTCTGACCTGTGCAGCAATTGTCCGTATCCGTCAGGCAGCTCTCGCCGGAATCGAAACACGGAGCGGAGGAGGAACTCCCTTGAACGATATCAATAATGTCCGTGAACCCGACCGAAGCGACGTACGGCGACCCTACACTCCCCAGCAACGCATCGCGCTGCGCACTCGGCTGAACGAAGAATACCGTCAACCCGATGGCAGCGGCGCTGAGGAACCCGAGCGCGTAGCGGAGGATCATCGGTACCGATCATACCACCGCCGGAGAAAAAGCGGAGGCAATATCGAATATCCGAGATGTCAGGACCGCTTGGCTTTCCGTCGCCTGCGGACCCACGCCGCGCCTGCGGCGGCGCCCGCGGCCATGACCGCCACCGTGGCCGGACCGGTATCACTCAAACCGTCGCCCGCGCCTGCGTGCAAACCGCCGGACACGAACGGCATTTGGACGACGGTGTTAGTACCCACTTCGGCGCGCAGCGGCGTCGAACCGACCGTGCACATCGGCGTGCACCCGTCGCCATAGGCGGCGTTTCCATCGTCGCAGGACTCCCCTGTCTCCAGCAGGCCGTTGCCGCACAGGTTCGGCAACATCGACATTTGTGCATCCGTCAGGCACAAGCCAATCGCGCAGCGCAACCCCAACGAACATTCGCTATCGCTGCGGCAGGGCGCACAGGCGCCTGCGGAACAGATCGTACTGGCGCACTGCGAGGCATGATCGCACGCGACGCCGAAGGGCTTCACGCATGCGGTCGTGCACTGGTCTGTTTCGACGAAGTTCGCGTCGTCGCACGCTTCGCCTGCTTGCACCGCACCGTCGCCGCACTGCAAGGGGCCGAAGAGACAATTGCCCTGCGAACAGCGCAAGCCCGACGCGCACTGGCCGGCGTCGGCGCAGGGTTGGCAGGTGCCGCTTTGGCAGAGATGCGTCTGGCACTGGGCCGACGCCTCGCACGCTTGATTGATCGCAAGCAAACACCCGACCGTACACGCGTCGCCGTTATCCGCATTGCCGTCATCGCAGGCCTCGCCGGCTTCCCGAACGCCGTTTCCGCACAGCGGCAGCGCCTGACGACAGCGGCCGTCGACGCAGAAGCCCGTGTCGCACTGTAGGCTGCTCGAACATTCGGAACATTCCTCGCCGAGGCACACGAGCCCGTTCGGGCACTCTAAATTCTGGCCACAGCGCAGGGTGCAGGACGCGGTGCATGCGTCACCGTCGACAAGGTTGCCGTCATCACACTGCTCGTCACCGTTCACGATGCCGTCACCGCACGCCGCGGGAGGCGGGCACAACCCGTTCTGGGGACACGCCTGGCTATCGGGGCAGATCGTTCCGGCGCGACAGCGGACCTGGCAACTGTTGCTGCACTGATCGCGATCGACGGTGTTGCCGTCGTCGCAGCCTTCGCCCGTGTCGAGCCGTCCGTTACCGCACAGCGCGCGACACACTCCCCTCGCCTCATCGCAATCGCAGGTCGCGTCGTCGGTACACTGGCGTTCGCACAGATTCGTACAGCCATCATTATTTATTAAATTCCCGTCGTCGCACTGTTCCAGGGTATCGACGTAGCCGTTGCCGCAGAGCGGCGTGCACACCTGCTGCGCCTGATTGCACCGGCCCGATTCGCAGTCAGCATCGCCGCTGCAGGTCGGCTGACATTGGTTATTGCAGGCGTTCGTATTGTCGATATCGCCGTCGTCGCAGCGTTCCCACACCTGGTTCGTTTTCCCATCACCGCACGACGGAGGGGTGCAAATATTGAGCGAAAGATTGCACGTTCCCACGCAATCCGCGTCTTCGTCGCAGCGGATCGCGCAATTGTTCGAACATGCGTCGGCGTTGTTTTGGTTGCCGTCGTCGCATTGCTCGCCCGAAACGTTCACGGTGCCGTCACCGCAACGGGGGCAGGAAGGACCGACACACGTCGTGCGACAGAGATTCGTGCATCCGTCGTCGTTAATCAGGTTGCCGTCGTCGCACTGTTCGCCAAGGTCAATGTCGATGAGCTGATTACCGCACGTCAGGGGGCAGACGCCGCTTTGGGGGCAGGGTTCGCCGTCGGGACAGATATCGCCCGCCTCGCACGTAAGCGCGCAGAAAGCACCTTGGTCGACGGTCTCGGCGGGACAGTTTTCGTCGCCTTTGCCGGCCAGGAACACCTCGGGCACGAGCGGCTCGAGCGTCGAAGTTTGCCCGAGCAGCGAGCCGATGAAACTGAAACCGCGATTGCGCGCGGCTTGCACGTCGTAGCGCCAACAACCGGCGTCGAGCGCGTCGATCAATTGATCACCATCGTTGCTGCTGCCGTCGAAACACACCGAACGCGTGCACGTGAGCGCATTGCAGTACCACGCCGTCAGATCGTTCGGGGGCGTCGTGCGGTTCAGCGAGCCTTCGTCGCAATCTTCACCGAATTCCGGTGGCGGACCGTTGCCGCACACACTGAGACAAATACCAGTCGCTTCGTCGCATGGACAAAAGGAATCGTCCGTGCAGGTGTTTTGACACAGATTGGTGCATGCATCGGTATTCACGGTGTTTCCGTCGTCGCACTGCTCGCTTCCTTGTCTGAATCCGTCACCGCAGCGGGGGTTCCTGCAGAGCGTAGTGCACGTGTCGGTATTCACCGCATTGCCGTCGTCGCACTGCTCGCCGGGATCCGGTTCTCCATCGCCGCACTGCTCAATACAAATGCCAATGCCTGCATCGCAGATGCAACCGGGAGAACTGACCGTGCACGTGCGCTGGCAGAGGTTGTTACACGCATCGTTGTTTACCGTGTTCCCGTCGTCGCACGCTTCGCCGGGGTCGGGCTCTCCGTCGCCGCATTGCTCGATGCAGATGCCGAGCGTTTCGTCGCAGTTGCACAAGGTGGAATCGACCGTGCAGGTGCGCTGGCAGAGGGTGTTGCAGGCATCGCTGTTCACGGTGTTGCCGTCGTCGCAGGCTTCACCCGGATCGGGAAGGCCGTTGCCGCACAGATTGGTGTCGCACATTGCCGAACCGTTACATTGGCTCGTACCTGGACCCAGTGCTATTTCACACGCGTTACCGACGCATACCGAATGGAACAACGTGCACTCGGACCCCGTGCACTGGTCGAGAGCCGGCCCAGGGATGACGATACAACTCTGCGTGAATGGATTGCATTGGCGATGCGTGCAGAGGGGGTCTGCGGGATCACAACAATCGGCATTGATGGCGCATGTGTTCATGCCCGGCTCTTGTACGATCACGCATGCTTGGTTCACGCACGCCAAGTGCTCGTTTGGAATACAATCCTCATGGCGCTGGCAGGTATTGGTACCGATACCGAGCACAACCTCACACCGGCGGTTGACTGTATTACACTGCAAATGCGGTATGCACGCGGGCGTGTCTGCGCAGTCGCCGCAGAGGCACGTTTCGTTTGCACCACAGATGTTGTCGAGGTTGCACGGCGGCACGCAATCGGCAGGCACGGTACACGTATCCGGCCCATCGCCAGGTTGGATAGAACACTGCTCGTTCTCGCACGAGAAGTGGAAGTCCTCACACTGCACGTTCGCGGAGCACTGCGGCAATCCCGGACCGGAGGCTTCATCACAGGTCTCACCGATGAATTCACATTGATCGTGAACACACAATGGATCAGCGGGGTCGCAGCAGTCGGCACCAGTAGCGCAGAGATCCATACCCGGCCCTTGGATGATCGTACACGCGCCGACGCCCGTGCAACCAAGATGCTCCGTTGCTGTGCAATGAGCATCTTCTGTACAACCGTTGGTGCCGGGGCCGAGCTTCAGCACGCACTGCTGGTTGAGACATTCGGTATGGACGGGGTCGCCGACACACTGAGGTTCGCTTGCGCAGTCGCTACAGGAGCACGATTCGTCCGCAGCGCAAAAGTTGTCTTCAATGCACGGAGGCACGCAATCGGCGGGCACGGTACACGTATCCGGCCCATCACCAGGTTGGATAGAACACTGCTCGTTCTCGCACGAGAAGTGGTAATCCTCACACTGCACGTTCGCGGAGCACTGCGGAAGCCCCGGACCGGGGGTTTCATCACAGGTCTCACCGATGAATTCACATTGATCGTGAACACACAATGGATCAGCGGGGTCGCAGCAGTCGGCACCAGTAGCGCAGAGATCCATACCCGGGCCCTGGATGATAGTGCACGCGCCAACACCCGTGCAGCCAAGATGCTCCGTGACTATGCAATGCGCATCCTCCGTGCACCCGTTGGTGCCGGGGCCGAGCTTCAGCACGCACTGCTGGTTGAGGCATTCGGTATGGACGGGGTCGATGATGATATTCGTACACTGCGTGGTACATAACGACCCCAGTTGCCCATTCTGTGCTCCTTCGTCGCACTCTTCTTCGAAAAAAGTATTCACCGTATCGATCTGGCCATTGCCGCAGTACGTACACCGCGCGGTGCAGTGGCCCGGCGTGCCATTCAAAAGAATCCCTTCGTCGCACTCTTCTCTCTGCGAACAGCTGATGACCGGCGGAACGTCGACGCACGGCGTAATGGGAGCGTCGCCAAAGAGGAACACGGTCACGCTATCGCTGTACGTCGCGTGCGGCATCGAGAGATCCATCCTGCCGTCATTGTTATAATCGGCCGATTTGAGACCGTTCGCGTAGAAAATCCAAGGAGAGGAGTACGGGCCGCTTAGGGGATAAACGTGCGTCGTGGGAGGGGCATCCCACGTCACGAATGGAACGCTTGGCTGAAAGGTTCCGTCGCCGTTACCCCTGGCATACCACAAGCGTTTCATCGCGCCCTCATTACCCTGGTTTAATCCCCACACGACGTCCGGGATCCCGTCGTCGGAAGGATCGGCGACCGCGAACAGCATCGGCAAGAACGGCAAAGGTAGAATCGCACTGCGCGCGACGCCGCCGTTGCCGTCATTCGTCAGGACGACGGCCTCTCTGTTATTGGATGCAAGCACGATGTCGGGCGATCCATCGCCGTTCATGTCTTCGAGAATGAGCGTGAGGGTGTGCGGGTTCGCGTCCCTACGAAACACTTCGACGGACGCATCGAAGAATCCTCCCCCGCTGTTACGGTACATACGCACTGTATATCCATTCATCCATGAACTCGTTCCCACGACGTCATCATCCCCGTCGCCATCCATATCAGCGATGCGCGTCGTATCGTATACCGTCGTGATATCGTCAAAAATCGGTTCGACTTCTTGGAATGCTCCGCCAGGCAACCCGTACGCGACGAACGATCGCGGCGAATTCAATACGTATGGGAGGTAATATCCATGTATGAGGAGATCGGGATCGCCGTCTTCGTTGATATCGTGATGCCGTACTTGGTAGGTAAAGAACCCTCCGAACAACGACGTTCTGGTAAATGTGAGATCATCATTCGTCAACAAGAACGCTTCGACGGGCGTATGGAGAATAATATCCATGTCATCGTCCTGATCGACGTCGAGGACGTCGAACCCGTACCCTATCCCACTGTTCCATGGTGTCGTAGCGACCGTACGGCGCGGCTCGAACGTACCGTCACCGTTGCCGAGGATGACGTCGACCGTGCTGGTGTAGAAATTATTGTTTGCGGCATCACGCGAGCCGTTTCCTATACTGCTCCACACGACGACATCGAGATTCCCGTCGCCGTCGACATCCGCGGGAATGTGATTCATGGGCAGAATCTGCGCAGGCAGGTTCACAAGGCTGACTTGGCTCACATTCGGAGGAGGACATACGATACCTCCAACAGCGGTGCAGATCGGCGGTTCGACAATGCCGTTCCCGCAGAGGTTCTCGCACAAACCGCCGGAACATTCGCCGGAAGGGCAATCGAAGTCGTTGGTACAAATGGTACGGCAGAGCGGATCGCACGTATCGCCGTCGATCTGGTTGCCGTCGTCGCACTGCTCGCCGGCATCGTCGATATTATTGCCGCACAAGGCAGGATCGCAAATCGGCGCTGTGCCCACCTGAGCAGGCAATGAAAACGATTCGCTGCGGAAAAACCACACGCCGCCGCCCACCACCAGCCCCGCCGCGAAGATCGCCACGAGACGCCTGCCGGAAATGCGGGGCGAGAAGAGCAAGGAATTTATGGTACAGGAGCGGCGCAAATTTCGGGAGCGCAACGGCTGTCACAACCGTCACCCGCGTTGGCGTTGCCATCGTCGCACGACTCGCCGATCGCGGAGTCAATCACGTTGTTGCCGCAGCGCAGAAGCATGCACGTCGACGAACATGTCGTATTTCCGGTAACACTGCTGGCCAACACCTCCACTTCGAGCGCATCGATAGCGGCCCGTGCAGTCGCCGGTATCGATAAAGGCCTATCGATCGCTCCGACCTCCGTCATCTGCCTACCTGTCGAGGCATGGTAGAGAGCGAACTGCAACTGTGTTGGGCCCCCGCCTCGTGCCTCCTGCACAAAGAGAACCGCCTGATTGAGATCGAGAACCGGAATGACCATGTTCGGATACGTCTCCTCAAGAATCGGCAATGGCACCTCATGCACTGTCCACTGCGTTCCGAGGCGAACGGAATTGCTATCAACGTAATCGAGACCGACACGCACGGCGACGCTCGTCACCATGCCTTGCGACGATTGAATATCCCATAAATGGAAATACGTGCGCGATGTAACGGGCATCCCGGAAAGGATCCATGCATTATCAGGCGATTGAACAGCCGGCGCATGATCTACAGCCTGGTACATGGTCTCGATGGTCGATGGCACGACGGTCCAACCGACGTTTTCCGCAAGAAATGCATTCCCCGTACCGTCGCGATTCGGGTAGATCTTGAATTTCGACGCCAGCTGCTGCCCCGTACCCATATCGCATTCCTCGCCGGTATCGAGCCGCCCGTTGCCGCAGGCGCCCGTCGTATTCGAGCCGATGCCGCAATCAGCAGGGCAGGTATCGGTAGCGGCAAGCAAACACCCCCCTCTTCCCTCGCCGCAACACGATTCTTCGCCGTTGTACTGACTCAGTACCTGCGTATGAGACCGTAGTATCTCGCCACATTCGCACGTTTCGTACGGGGATGTTTGACACTTGTACATATCGGCGCCTTCATCGCAGGTCTCCCCCGCCCCCTCGTCGACGATCCCATCGCCGCAACGCGCAGGCTTGCAATCGAGGCGGCAGGTCGTGTCCGGCGGGTACGTAACCCCAGGAATCTTATGCATGCACCGTCCCGGTTCGCGCATGGCCATCATGCAGAAACCAGTGGCGCAGTCGTCGTTCGAATCGCAATAGTTGCAACTGCCGTTGTTACAGGTGTTGGTATTAAGGAAGCCGGTGCGGTCAGGCACGACCGGACATCTGCCGGGAGCATTGATATGAATGGGCTGCCCGATACCGGTACCGATGGTATAGGAACTGTCGGTACACCCGCCGGCGACGCACATGTTGTTGATGCACGCGCCGTCGGCGCATTCGGCATCGGTCATGCACGATTTCTGCACGCACTCGTTGTCCACGCAAATGCCGTCGCCGCACTGAGCGCTGTTCTCGCACTGGCCGCTTCCCACCGGATAGTCGCTGTTCCACGGTCCGGCATCGCACATTTCGTCGTCGGGCGTAAATCGCTCGCGGTCCACGCCCGAGGTGAAGGCGAACCCGTCGCCGCAGAACATGAAGGTACAGAAGCCGACCGCGCACAACGAAGGCTCACCATTGCGCTCCGAGGGGCACACGAATCCGTCCGTCCAATCGCCGCAATCGCACTGTTCCTTATAAGGGCCCACGTTATCGACGACGTCGTCGCCGCACCGCGGGAACGTGCAGTCCGTGCGGCATGCGCCGGGTTCGGTATCCGAGTTATCCGGTCCGTCGTCGCAATGCTCGCGATAGGGATTGATAATACCGTCGCCGCACACTTCGGTCTTGCAGGTCGGGCCACAGCCGTCGTTCGGCACCAAGTTGCCGTCGTCACACATTTCATCGTCGGCGGTATTGGGCAACGCATCGGTCCCGAGCTCCTGCACCGTGCCGTCGCCGCACACTTCCTTCTTACACGTCGGCCCGCAGCCGTCGTTCGCGACGGCGTTGCCATCGTCGCACTCTTCATCGCCGATCTGCACGGGCGGCGGCGGGGGCGGAGGGTTTCCGTTCTCATCAAAGCACCAACACGGTGCGCCGGCGGGCTTCGGAAACACCGGACGTCCGTTCACACCGAGACACTGTCCCATATGGCATACCGCCGCGCCCGCCGTACCGGCGCAGGTAGAGAGGATCGCATTGCACGATCCGGTGTCGGGCTGCAAAGGCACGGGAGGCCCCTGAACGATACCGTCGCCGCAGCTCGGCGGCGCGCAATCATCCACACCTTCACAGAGCAAATATGGAGAAGGAGGCGGACCGGGGGGTGGACCGGATCTGACGCACTTGTTCGCGATGCACCGGGGCATCGTGCACTTCCTCACGCATAGTCCGTTGTGCAACGTGCACGCGTCTTTCGCCGGGTCGAACATATCCTTCGAACACTGAATCTCCCCAGGACAATCGGCGTCGACGACACATCCCGCGACGCACTGCACGGGCGGATTACCACCACCAACACCTCCATCATCTCCCCCGTCACCACCTGGTCCGACGACTGGTCCCACGACCGGTCCTCCAACGGGGCCGCCCGGTCCACCGCCGGGGCCACCACCCGGCCCCCCACCAGGACCACCCGGACCTTCTACAGGCGGCAGCACTCCTCCATCACCTCCGTCGCCTCCGTCATCACCTCCACCGTCACCGGGGCATTGGGCAAGGATTATTTCGCGCTGAAAGCAGGAACATGTCGCAAGATCCGCGGCTACGACGAACACGGAATGCTGCTGCAGGCCGTCGGGGCAGAATGTCGGCGGATCGGGCGGCGTGTTGAGGCATTGCACAGCAAGCTGATCTCCGTCACACACCGGCAAATCGGCATACGATGTCGGCAGCAACACCGTCGCAAACACACCGACCGCTATCAGAAAAAAACTGGCGATCACGCCAGCGGGTCGGAGCGCCGATCGCGGTCGCTGGCGCAGCATGTTATGGAAGCAATTCGAATTGATCCGCCGGCTCCTGGGCCATCAAGCGCAAAAAAAGGTTGCCCGGCGCGGCTGCGTGCAGTTCATTACCGGCTTGCCCCTGGCCATTCTGCGCTTGCGGAGGAACGATCGGATTATCGATCACGCACTGTGCGACGCACTGATTCGCGACGCACGCGCCCTCGGGGCAATCCGCATCCACCTGGCAGTTGATCTCGCAGTTGTTGTTGCAATCGTCGTTGTTCGCTCGGTTGCCGTCGTCGCACTGCTCGAGGGGTTGGTTGTTCCCTACAATGCCCGAGCAACACACGCCGCCAGGGCTCGCCCCGCACGCATTCCCAGCACTTCCACCCTCGGCCGCACAGGAATCACGCCAGAGGCAGGGTTGACCAGGCCAACAGCCGGTAGCGCCGGCGTTATTCGAGAGACATTGTGTCAGTGTGGGGGTTTCTGTCCATCCACACCTACCGCTAGCCTGTGTCTCACAAGCAGCTCCTTGGTAGCAGGCGGCGCCGGGCACGAGCTCGCAACTCGTCGCAATGGGCGCTTCATCCGCAGCCACGCAAATTTCGCCAGAACAGCCGACGCGAATGCACTCTTCTTCGACTGCACCGCCGACCTGCGCGAGCAATGGCGACGGCGTTTCCCTTCCGATGAGCTGTCCGCGGAACTGCCACCTCCCCTCCTGCTCACGATTGCCTCCGTACTGCTGGATGCACGATTCCAGTTGAGGCGTCGACTCCCACGTGCACTGGCCGTTCACGTTCTGACAATGCGCGCCGACGTAACACTGGTGTGCGGGTTCAAATTGGCCGGGATCCCCGGGGATCTGGTTGGCCGGCATGCAGTACTGATTGGAGGCGCCCGCGGTCCGGCAGCCGCTGTCGATGGTCGTCGGCTGCAACGGGTCGATACGTCCGTTACCGCAGGTATTCGGCGGAATGAGGACGAAGCACGGGATATTGGGAAGCAGCGAACATTCCATACCGGCGGCCGCGGCAGCAAGAGAGCCGACTTGTCCAGGCTGGCATTCGCGCCCCGTGCACAGCCCTCCGACCGGAGGCACGCACTGGATGCACGGCAACAAGGGGGCTGGCTGGCACACGTCGATACCGCACGCGATCGCTCCGCCGTTCTGGCACGCCAACGGATCGCAACCAAATTCACCATCTGGAAGCACGACGATCACTGGGGTGAAACCGACACGACCGCCGCCTCCCATCGATGTCTCTTGGGAGGATGATGATGATGATGATGATGATGATTGCGAGTCATCACTGCTGGATGAGCTGGGCGTGGGCGGCGGAACGTCGCTGCTATCACTCGATGAAGAAGAAGTGTCGTCTGTGCTCGACGATGTCCCCGTCGACCCACACGTCGGATCGGGATACATCAAAACGCATTCCGACGTATTGTCGTAGGTGGGTTCATCCTGAAGATAAAAATATCGTCCCCCTCCTGGAACTTCGACGGAACGCATAAGACTACATGAGAGGAGTTCCACATGGCATCCGCTGCACGTTGCGCCGCATAAATCCCGCTCACTCTGCGTTGAAAATTCTTCCTCGCAATACCATTCGCACGAGCGATAACACCAGTTACCCGATATAATCGGCGTCACTCCAAAAGGAACGAGACTCCAGTCACTTTCACTGCTGCCAGATTCGGGATCCTGCTCTTCGAAACCATGATTAAACATCCTATAGCCTCCTACGCATTCTTCTCCTGGTGCCACCACAGCCGTCGTCGACGAGTAATCGAAGCGATCGAGACCGAAAGAGGCAACGCCCATGGCCACCGCCAGGAAGGCGGCGATCATAATGCGACCGGCGGTGATGCGCACTGCCATGCTGGTACGAAAGCCTACAGGAAGCGGTTCGTACGCGCATTCGCGGTTCGCTTGCGACAGATGTGAAATTTTGCTCGTTTAGCACTCCACCGCTTCGTGCCGTGCAGGCATATGCACGGTGACCATCGGGTGCGCCGCTTTCGTCCTCGTCGCGAACGGCGTCATCTGCGTCGTCTCGCCGTGCACCAAGATGAGCGTCGAAAGACCGGTCATCGTGGCGAGGAATGCGTCGAGGTCCTGCTTATCCGCATGACCTGAGTACGCGTCGATGTACACGACTTCCGCTTTCTTCGGCACGAACTCGTCGAAGATCTTTACCTCGCGAATCGTCGGATCAACGATTTTCGCGCCGAGGGTATCTTGGGCCATGAACCCCACCGCGAGCACAGTATTACGCGCATCGTGCAATTCGTTCTTCAAATGATGGCGGATCCGGCCAGCTTCGCACATGCCCGATCCGGCCATGATGACCATCGGTCCGGGGCTGCCGTTCAGGTTTTTGCTTTCCTCCGCCGATTCCGTGTAGCGCACGAGTGAGAACTGGAACGGGTTGTGGGCGCGGGAAAGGAAATCGCGGAACATCTCGGCGTCGAAACATTCCGGATGCTTCTGGAATACCTCGGTCACTTTCGATGCGAGCGGCGAGTCGATGATGATCGGCACCGCCGGAATCTCTTTGGCGTCCCACAGGAGGTGCATGTCGTACACGAGCTGCTGGGTGCGTTCGAGGGAGAACGCTGGAATAAGCACTTTGCCGCCGCGTTCGGCCGTGCGAACGATCACGTCTTTCAGCTTATCTTTCGATTTCATGATGTCGCCGTGCAAGCGATCGCCGTACGTCGATTCACAAATAAGGACCTCGACCGGAGGCATGGGAGCGGGATCGCGAATGATCGGCAGCGTCGAACGACCGAGGTCGCCCGTGAAGCCGATGCGGCGCGTTTTCCCGTTTTCCTCCGCTTCGATGATGATCATTGCGGCGCCAAGCACGTGCCCGGCTTCGATGAACTGCGCGCGGATACCCGGTAAGACCTGGAACCATTCGTTGTAGTTCTTGCCCTGGAACAGCTCCATGCAGGACTCGGCATCCTTCTGCGTATAGAGCGGACCGTCGCACTGCATCATCGATTTCTTCAAATGCTTGCAGTAAAACTCTTCGTCCTTCTCCTGGATGTAGCCGCCGTCGGCGAGCATCACCTCCGCCAAGTCTTTCGTTGCGTACGTGCAATGGACAGCATTGCGGTATCCCCTCTTCCATAAGACCGGCACGCGGCCGACGTGGTCCATGTGCGCATGGCTGAGGATCATCGCGTCGATATCTTTCGCAGGATCAAACGCGAATGTCGCGTTTTTCTCAGCGGACAATTGTCGGCGCCCTTGGAAAAGCCCGCAATCGAGCAGGATCCGTTTACCGGCGATACGCAATTCATGGCACGAGCCAGTCACTTCCTGTGCCGCGCCATGTGGGATGATCTGCATGTGTGTGGTTCCTATTATAGCCCAATGGAGGCCAAAAGTTGAGCCTTTTCCTGCGCCGTGAGCGGACGCATCTTTCCCGGCTGCAATGTCGTGTCGGTCAGGGTCGTGATGCGCACGCGCCGCAGGCGAATGACCTCGGACCCGACTTTCGAGAGCATGCGACGGATCTGGCGGTTGCGACCTTCCGTAATGGCAATGCGGATCACATCCGGCGCGAGGCGATGGATCGTCGCGGGCTTCGTCATCTCCCCCTCGAGCTTCACGCCCATGCGGACCTTATCGAGCGCGCCTTCCTTCACCTCTTCCTTTAACGTGACCTCGTATTCCTTTTCGTGCTCGAACTTCGGGTGCGTGAGGCGGTAACTCATCGGGCCGTCGTTCGTGAGCAGGATCAGTCCTTCGCTGTCTTTATCGAGACGACCGACCGGATAGAGCTTCCCTTGTTGTGCCGGCGGCAGCAGATCGCGGATCGTCGGCGCATCGGGCGTTCCGGGCACGTTCGTGCTCTCGACCCCGACGGGCTTATACAAAAGGAAGTACTGCATCTCCGCGCGCTCCTCCATCACCTTGCCGTCGACTTCAATTTTGTCGACCTCCGGATCGGCCTTTTGACCAAGTTCCGCCTTCTTGCCGTTCACCGTCACCAAACCGGCAAGGATGTACTCCTCGGCTTTGCGCCGGCTGGCTATTCCTCTTGCCGATAATATTTTTTGCAATCGCTCCATCATAGAAGGAACTGCATCATACATGCTTATGGACGCAGTTCGATCTGCAAACGCGCTTTTGAGCGATCGGTCGCCACGCCCTGCGTATGGCCATCAATCAAAAGGAGGTGATCCGGCCGGCTACGAGCGAGATCCAGCTTTTTCCAGTTCTTGAGCGCATCTACCGTCATCGCGCTAATCCGGATATCGCGCAGGGTTCCTGCAAAGTGATGCTGCGGCTTGCCCGTGCCATCGGGATCGGCACCGAGGAGCAGCGGCTGATCGGACGCTTTATGATGACCTTTCCACTGCGGAGCGTCTTCCTGCAGTACGCCATTCACATACAAACGAACGGCGCGGCCGTCGCACACGGCCATAAGCGACGCTTCTTCGCCGGCCGTCGCGGGCTCATCCGATACGGCTTTCACATACTGCTCGCCGTTATGGCACAAAAACGTCCAACGGCCTTTTTCAAGCACGAAACCCAGTCCCCCGTTGTGGTGATTCCCGAGAATCGTTTGGTCGCGATCGATACGGTCCGGCGTGGTCGTCACTTCGATACTGAGAGGGTGGCTACCGTCGTACGCGAAATGCTTAATGCGAGCGAAGGATTCTTTCCCATCGAAACGCAGCGGATCAACCGGCTCGCGTTCGGCGGATAATACATGGGTACACGCAGCGGCCGTCGCGGCAGAGAAGAGCGAGAGAAACGCGCGGCGTGACACGGGGGCATCGAGCATGTGATCAAGAACATCGAGCGAGGTACGCATAGGGAAAGAAAGAAGAAGTAGCGGGATACTTCAGCAGACACCTAAAATCGGCGCAGGCACACATCGCCGGGCACATACGATTTATGGCTTATAGAAGAGCTATTCTTGGTTCTTTTGCCGCATAGAACACAGTGAAAAAAGCATTCGCGTCATAGACCACCTGTTCGTATACTTTCGTACATGCTCGACTTCTCCTTCGGTTGGACCCCCCTTCTGCAGCTCCTCCTCGCAGCGCTTCTCGGCGCCGTCATCGGAATCGAGCGCGACCTGAACGGCCGGCCGGCGGGCCTCCGGACCAGTATGATCATCGCGATGGGCTCGTGCCTGTTCGCCATCATCTCAGGCGAAGGATATGCCGATGCCGCCGGCACGCAGGACCCGACCCGCATCGCATCGATCGTCGTGCAGGGCATCGGATTCATTGGCGCGGGCGTGATGCTGAAGGGAAGCGACCATATTTCAGGCCTCACAACGGCAGCGACGATTTGGCTCGTGGCAGCCATCGGATTAGCCGTCGGCGCGAACATGCCCGTCCATGCGATCGTCGGCACCGTGCTCGCGCTCTTCATGCTCACGGTCCTCCACCCCTTCAGCCAGTGGCTGGAAACGGTCGGTAACGCACGCGTGGAACGGCAGGGTAAGAAAGCGATCAAAGAACGCTGAGCACGACAAAAAGCCCCGCCGGGCAGGGCAAGCTTGTGCGAGTATCTGTTCGTGATACCATTTAAAGCTATGTCACGATCATATTCAGCAGGCGTAACGCCGGAAGGAGAAATCGTCGTTGAATGCGACGGACAAGACATCACGCCCTGCGGATTACATATCGCAGCATCACTGTCTCACCACGGTTGCGCCAATGTGCAGGAGGCGATCGACAATGGGAAAATCCTGCAGATATTGGCTGAAATGACTGATGCGGGAAGGAAGCAAATGAGCCAAATCGTCATTATCGATCCATTCGTAGACTGACACGCAAAAAAGCCCCGTTGGGGCTACTTTGATGATCAATCGTTTAGTCCTGGCATCGGCCTACTCTCGCGAACCGTTCGGATCACTACCATCGGCGCTGAAGGGCTTAACTGCTGAGTTCGGTATGGGATCAGGTGTGACCCCTTCGCTCGAGACACCAGGACAAAACGATCGACAATGTTGCTTGCCACGGCGTAGTCCGAAGACGAAGCCGGGTGAATGAAAAGAAAGAACCGTGGCAGAGTCCGCATGGACATATTCCGCCCGCCTTGTGACACATAAACAGTACAGAAACAGATGTGAAAATGTTCAATCGCCCGTTCGTATCGCTCGGCTAAACGCATTACTGCGCGTACACCTGCGACCGATCAACCCGGTAGTCTTCCGGGGGGCTAATGGAGAAACGCAATCTTAGAGGTGGCTTCCCGCTTAGATGCCTTCAGCGGTTATCCAGTCCGAACATAGCTACCCTGCAATGCCGCTGACGCGACAACAGGTACACCAGAGGTTCGTCCACTCCGGTCCTCTCGTACTAGGAGCAGCTTCCTTCACGTTTCTAATTGATCACGGAGGATAGAGGCCAAACTGTCTCACGACGTTCTGAACCCAGCTCGCGTACCGCTTTAATTGGCGAACAGCCAAACCCTTGGGACCTTCTTCAGCCCCAGGATGCGATGAGCCGACATCGAGGTGCCAAACC
>CAYGDM010000010.1:0-15893 GCA_964348685.1 uncultured Candidatus Peribacteria bacterium
CCTCCTCGGCAGCGGCAGCAACACCGTGTTCAACGACGGCGTGACGGAAGCGTTCGTCGCGCGCATCGGCAACACGGGCTGCTTGATCGAAGGAAACACCGTGACTGTCGGCGCGGGAGCGAACCTGGCAATGCTGGTGAACGACCTCGCGAAGCAGGGCCTCGACCTCTCTCCCCTCACGGGCATCCCCGGCACCGTCGGCGGCGCGATCTTCGGCAACGCGGGTCAAGGACCGAAGGGCACGTGGCTCGATTCGTACGTCGTAAGCGTGACGGCCTACATGGGCGGCGAGTGGAAAACGTTCACGAAAGAAGAATGCGGCTTCGGCTACCGCGAGAGCGCGTTCAAACGGTGGACGAAGCAAATGGATAAATGGCTCATCATGCCGATCATCTGGGAGGTTGTCCTGAGCGTTCCGTCCGGTGAACCCGCGGCGATCCAGGCCGAGGTGCAGCGTCTGCTGCAGGTGAGGATCGACACGCAGCCGCATCTCAAAACCGCGGGCTCGTGCTTCAAGGCGGTGGGCGACACGCCAGCGTGGAAACTCATCGACGCAGCTGGCCTGAGGGGGCACCAAACGGGCGGCATCCAGATCGCGGAGAAGCACGCGAACTTCCTACTGAACAAAGGCGACGCTACGTATGCCGATGCAAAAGCAGTTGTAGAGAAAGTGCGCTCGACGATCACGGAACCGCTCGACGTCGAGATGCGGTTTATCGAAACGGACGGTTCGCTGGCGTTTTGAGAATGAAACGGTAGCATCGTCGGCCAGTGTCGATCTTCACGCACGTCCCGGACGGCTTCTATGAGGAATCGCGGCTCCCGGAGCAGCTGCTGGCCGTGCCTCGCTCAGACCAATTCACGATCCGCGATGCACTCGTTGTCACGCTCATCCTGGCCACGACGTGCGGCGGCATCAAAGCGATCGTCGACTACAGCAACGGCACGCCGAACCCCGTCGCTCAGACAAAGAAATAGGCTGACAACTATCTTTGACACGCCGCTTACAGCCGATACACTTCCCGACCTGCGATACGCAGGGATCTTTCGCATCGCCGCGTACTACTCCTCTCACAGGGTTCGACGGAACGTTGCGAGAGGCGTAGTCACATTCAGTCAACAATGTCATTTCACGAGGAATCACAGATGATCACACCGACAAGCATTTTGGATGGAGTTCGCACGAAGGCTGCACGGACGCGGTCGGGAGTAACGATCAAATTCGGCGCATGCAAACAGACGGACTTCCCGCTGTCACTGGAAGTAAACCGAATGGAACACATCTACCAGGTTCAGCTTCTGAAAGTGTTAGCGGACACGTGGCTCAAAGGTCCGACCGATCCTGCGTTCGCGACGTTGAAGGCCATGCTGGGAGACCTTACCGGGGACCCCGAGCGGGAGACGATCTCGTACCTCGCGGAGGTCACGTCTCCCGAGACCGCGACGCTCGCGCTGTATCGGCACCCTCCCGGCAAAGCCGGCATGGGAAACACGCGCATCCATGTCGTATCGGGTCCGCAGGAAATGGTCGTACAGTTTCTGAACGAGCTGGTCACGGAAGACTGGATCGGGTGGAAAAGCGGAACGAGCAGGCTGAACGCCCGGTACACCCTGAGAAAAGACGACAAAGCGACGTAACCTTTTGGCTGGATGAAGCGGCATATCGAAGAGCCCCCTGCTGGATGCAGGGGGCCTTTTTCTAATGGGATCAAAACGGCAGATCTTCAACCGATACCGCCGACTTATACTCAATGTTCGGGATGGCCGGCAACGGCGCGGCGTTGTCTTGCGCGAAGGCGGAATCGTTGCTCGGGGCCGACTGGCGGAACGATCCTTCGTCGAGGCGCAACGATTCGTCGGCGACTTTGTTCTTCACGCCGAGGACCGACACCTGGTCCGCGACGATTTCCGTCGACGTGCGCTTCTGGCCCGTCGGCGTTTCCCAGCTGCGGCTCTGCACGCGGCCCGTCGCGTAGACGCGGGCACCCTTCTTCGCGTTGAGAGCGACCGCTTCCGCGAGAGCTCCCCACACCACGACGTTGTGGAACTCCGACTTCTCCTTCATCTCGCCCGACGCCTTGTCCTTCCAACGGTCGTTCGTTGCCACGCCGATTGTAAGCACCTTCTGACCGTTCGTCGTCGTGCGCATCTCCGGATCTTTCGTCACGTTGCCCACCACTTCGGCGCGGTTCACGCCGCCCGCAACCGCGTCGCTCGACGGCGCCGGCGTCTGCCCGGCTTTCGGATCCAGCATGATCATCTCGTTGCCCACGACCTTCGTCTTTGACCGTTTCTCGCCCGTTTTCTCGTCTTCCCAGCTATCGGTCTGCAGGCGTCCGCCAATGAACAACTGCGATCCCGGACGGATGAACTGTCCCGCGACTTCGGCCACCGGACCCCAGAGCGTCACGGTGTGGAAGCTCTTGCTCGCGATGGTCTCGCCGCTCTCGGTTTTGATGTGCGACGGAACGACAAGGTTGAGGTCCGTCACGCTCGTGCCGGTCGGCGTCTGGCGCACCTGAACGGGCTGCGTCTGGTAGCCGATGAGCGTCACGCGATTGAGGGAGTACATACGAAGTGAGGGAAGAATGGAGGACGAGCGTACCCCGGTTCGCGGAGCGCGGACAAGGCTGCGCCCAACGCTGCATGATGCGACGAACGTAGAATTGGTTGGACAATGAAAGCGTCTGTGGTGAAAACCGCATCTTCGATCGCAGAAACGGCATGGGTGCGCGCTATACTCGCTGCCATGCGATCATTCGCGTGCATGGGGCTTCTGCTGGCGGTTTTGACGACCGCCCAGTCCGTTGATGCGCGCGCGGGTTTCAGCATCCCCGATGCGCGGCCGACATCGATCCGCGCGGTCGACGAAGCGATGCGCGGCGAGGACGAGAAAACGGCAATTCCCGCCTACCTCGAAGGAGCGCAGTGCGGCGGGTGGGACCGTGAACTCGACGTGGGAGGATTCATCGCGAACGTACACGACCTCCCAGGCCGGCCGCACGATTGGGCAGGAGACATCCGTTCGGGCATGGCGACGCGCATCGATGCGAACGGCAACGGCAACCCGGACGACGATTACGATTATCCCGATTCGGCCAAAGGCCTCATGACCGCATGCTGGACAGGCGTTGACCGCGTGATGCGCGAGGTGTGGCGGCCGATCGCGCAGTGGGAGGAATTCGACGGCTGGATCGAGATTGAGTACGGGCCGCAAATGGCGGAATTCGCGCACCCGTACTTCGAAGACCCGCCGTGCCAATGGCGCATCAAAGACGGAGCAGATCCACCAATACCGCTGAACGAAGGCGAAATCTTCGAGTACGAAAAAGACCTGAAAAGGTACGGATACGAGGATGACGGATCGTGCAACGATTTCTGCAGCTACCTCAATAGTTTCACCTACGCCGACTGTCTCGAGGTGCGCCCGGAAGAGATCGAATTGTTCGACGGGTTCGACGAAGACGGCAACATGCTGACGCGCTTCGAAACGATCGACGTCTGCGAACGCGAGGGCTTGCGCTACGTGTGCACCGAAGAAGAAGTGCACGAGGACGTGTGGAACCAGGCGTGTTTCGTGCCGCACCCGGACCTCGAGGAATGGGCGAACTCGCGCATGTGCGTGGGCGACCAATGCCGCTGCCCCAATACGCAGGACCAAGCGCAGTGCCTCCGTTCGCCGCGTTTCGACGAGCAATACCTCTCGTACTACCGCCTGTATCCGGACGCGGATTACGACCGCGACCGCATGGACCAACACGTACCGGATGACGTCGCGTCGAAAGAATTCCAATCGACGTGCTTCGGGTTCTACGACGAATACGACCCCAAAACGCACCAAACGGAAGACAAAGACCGCCGCTGCGTGATCAACGTCGACGTCCAGGACATGCGCGAAACGCAGCTCGGGAAGGCCGAGTACAAAGAAGCCGGCGTGCTCGACAAAGACCCGACCGACGAAGAGAACCAGCGTCGGGGCGGACCCGACGACATCGCGGGCGGATTCGGATCGGGCAGCGACACCTGGTACGAGAAACTCGGCGGCGCGTTCTCGTTCGTGAACGAAAATCTGTTCCAGAGCCGTTACGACGGCGACCTCGGCAATGTCTTCCTCGCGTTCGACGAACTCGACAACGCAGAGGCAGAGGCGACGCCGCAGATTTCGCCGGACCAGCTCATCGCCGAGAGCAACCTCATGCGTGCGTTCGACGACACGGGCAACCCGCGCGCCTACACGCGCTGGTGGCAGGAACAGGAAACGCGGATGGCCGCGCTGATGCGCCCCCCCGTACTGCGCATCGTGTTGCCGAGCGCCTGGTTCGTGGGCCTCGATCCCGATGATCCGTTCCTGCAAGAGACGGGCGCCGACGAAGCGACCGAGCGCGCGGACCGCAGCGACCGCATCGAACTCCAGATCGAAGCCGACGAGGACATCCTCGGAACGGCGCTCGCGTACCTTGAACGCTCTCTCCTGCTGCACATCGAAGAAGAGCCGATCCACGTGCTGGTGCCGATGGGCTCCCCGGCCGAATACCGCGCGCGGGCGTCGGACTGGTGCAACTGGTACAAGAGCCAGAACGCAAAGACGACGTGCGACGATGCGCCGCAGGAGGTGAAGGACGTGATGGAGCGGCTGGAGGAATACGCCAAGCGCATCGACGAATACCGCGAACTGCGCGCGGAGTTGGCGGAAACCGCGGGCGCAGTGCTCGATCTGCAACAGCGGCTGCTCGAACCGATCGCCGGATGGTTCAAAGACAACGAACAGCGGCTGAAGGACATCGTGAACGCCCGCAGGCGCGTGGAAGAAGACCTCGTGCCGATCTGGCAGAACGCGCAAAAAGCGATTGCGAAATTGCACGAGCAATCGAACCTGCCGTGGTGCATGAACCAGCGCTTCACGGCGCCGATCTACTCGCAGCTCGACCCGTGGCTCCCTTCGCGCGAAGGACGAAACGCGCCGGTCAACGAGCTCGGGCTGCCCGTGCTGCCGCTGGTGGAACGCCCCGAAGACGTGATCATCGACTTCTCCGCCGTCGCCGCGATGTCGGGCACACTCAAGATCCCCGTGCTGAAACCGGTGCAGGTGCGCATCGATATTCCCGCGCCGCCGAAGCCCGGCGAACTCGCGGAGCTGCCGCCTGTCGGTGACATCCGCGCCGCGATGGATGATGTTATGGGCAAACTCCCCGAGGTCATCAACGAGCTCGAAGACCCGCCACTCATGGAACCCCCTCCACCGCTCGACGATGGCATTCTCAGCGACGCGGCAGACGTCCTCTTCCGCATCGAAGAAACCGCGAACCGCATGAACGAACGCTACGAAACGTTCTGGAAGAGCATCGGTCCGCTGAAGCCGGGCGAGGAACAATTCAACCGCCAGATCGAGCTGAAAACCGAGATGAAATGCGCGGACTGGAACACGTTGCCGTGCGACCATCCCGAAATGCAGCTATGGGAAATCGCAGGACGCATCGGATCGCACCCGCTCATATTCCTGAAGCAACATTTCGAATCGATCGGCACCCCGCGCACGGAACCGACGAACTGCCTGCCTGACGACGACGCCTGCCACATCCTCAACGCCGAACGTACGGACCCCGGCTTCCGATGGGAAGTGCGCGGATCACGCGCCAACGACGCGCCGATCGACGCGCTGAAAACGCGCATTCTGGAACTCACGCAGCCTCCGCCTCTCGGCACGCTCGATCCGATGATCCTCCGCCCATACGAAAACGATCCCGCGCCGTTGCAATCGTTCCCGCTCATCGACATCACGCCATGACGATCCACCGCTTCCTCAGTGCCGGCCTCCTGATCGCGACGCTTCTGCCGTCCGCGGTTCATGCGCAATTGGTCGACCCGCCGAGCGATCCGTCCTGCGTGCAAGACCTCTACGCGGCGTTCGGCCGCGAGCACCGACTTGCCCGCGCCGTGCTCTTCGGCACACCCTCGGCGGAACGCGCACCCATCACGAGCGTGTTCTACGATGAAGAAGGAAACCCGTGGGTGAAAACCGACGACGATACGTGGAAATCGCCCGCGGACGACAATGCGGACGATACCTGGCCCGACGCGCGAATGGACGACATGCGCGAACGCGACCTGCTCTGTCGAGATAACGAGAATCCGCTCGCGGCTTCGTGCGTCACGCTCCCGCGCCGCGGCATCTTCGAAATCAAAAAAACACCGACGAGCGACCTCATCCAACCGATCGTGCAGACAGTCCGCGCGTTGCAATGCCGCCTGCGCGCGGTGTGCGACGTGGCATCGGAATCTCCGGGAAAAGAACGTGGCGACACGATCACGATCGAGATCGACGGCTGCCTCCCGATGACCTACCCCGTGATGGAAGGCTGCCGCGAGCTGACCTCGACCGCCTCCAACACGCTGCCCGGCAATTGCCAAGCGGCGCGTCGCGAACTCGTGCAGCGCGAGATGCAACTGCTACGGCTGACGGTGTCGTACGACGCGTCGTACCGTTCGCTCGCGCAATTCGCCGGCATGTTCCAGGAATTCCTCACGCAGTTCCGCCTGCCGCTCATCGAACCGATCTGGCAAATGGTCCGCGCATTCGGCGGCCTGCAGGGCATCCCATGTTTCCAAGCCGAGTGCAATGAATAACACACGGTTCCTCGCCGGCATGGTCCTCGCGTCGCTCGCGCTCACCGCGTGCGGCGCATCGGAACGCGGCGTCGGCAACAGCATCCTCAAGCTGCCGGGATGCGTCTCGACGGATACGCCCTTCCAGGCGCTGCAGCTCGACTCCGCCGTGAGCGCGTACCACTCGACGGTCGCCAGCGTGATCGACGCGCACCTCAACGAATTGGAAGACATCACCTCGGTACAGCTGAAGTGCACCGCGAACGATTACCGCGGATTGCTGCAGCCCTCCGAAGAGTTGCGCTTCCTGGCCGAGCAATTGCCCGAGTGGGGCTCGTCGCGCGTCGAAGAACTCTCGGAAGCCGACCTCGCCCCCGTGCTCCTCGAATACCTGCGCACCTACGAATGCGCGTTGCGATATCGGGCGCAGTTCCTGCCGGTCCTCATCGCAACCGACGCCAAGATAGAGCGCAGCGCACTCTTAAAGGAGAACGTCCGCCAACGGAACATCATCGACCGCGAACTCTCCACAGCGCGACCGGCGCTCGACAAGACGATCGCGTTCCTCGGCGGCATCGACCGTCTGCGCCCGCTCTCCGCCGAACTCGAATGCCTCAAGCGCGCGTCTCTCGACCTGCGCAATACCTTCGGCAACTTCGCCGGCGCGGCGGCGTGCATGCCCAAGATCTGGGATGCCCGCGGTTCCCTACGCGACCTAACCGAATGAAGCGCTTTTTCGCCCTCGCCGGCCTTGCTCTCGTGATCTCTCCAATCGCGGCGATCGCGCAAGAACAAAACCTCTACGAGTTATTCCATGAACAGACGAACCGCGAATACGCAAAGGAAGAATTCGACGAAACGGTCATCGAGTTCGTGCGAAGCGTGTACCAGAAGGAGTGGGATATGTCGGGCGACGAGATCAAAGCAGCCCTGAACGGCAACGTCATGGGGGCGTGCGGCACCACGGACGACGGCTCGTGGGCGGCGGAAGCGTACCGATCCGAATGCGGCCGCGCGCTGCCGAACATCAAACTCCTCGCGAACGAAGAACAGCACCTGCGCGCATTCGGCCGCGACCTGCAGCGGATGGCCTCGGCGCAGGAATTGCCACTCTCGGAGATCCCGGAACGCCCCTTCCACATGGCCACGGACCTTTCGGGCATCGTCAATATCTGGCGCGCAGGCACGGGCAGCGTGCAGAAGACCGCGAGCGGCATTCTCGTCCGCACGAAGGACCTCACGACGGACCAAATCAAGCAACTCGGTTCGAAATTCGAAGGCATCGAGCAACGTCTTTCTGACGAAGAACCCGAATGGTCCACGTCCGCAGTGTGGCACTTCCAGTACGGTGTGCGCTTACTCGCAGGCTCCCGCAATCCCGACTATCCCCCGCCGTTCCAAGACGACCAAAGCGGCCCCGGCACCGAGCGGCAGTACATCTTCCACGACGATTGGCTCGGCCTCGACCAAACGCTCATCGAGATCTGGGACATCCTCCCAAAGGACCGCGACGATTTCGACCCTCCCCTAAGCGACAACGAAACCGCGTACATCCTCTTCACCGATTCGCTGCAAGGCATGCTGCCGCCGAACGTACTCGTGTGGGCGCGCGTCGACGGCGCGTCGTACGAACCGGGTGCAGGCGAAGGAAACCACCCGCTCGGCGATGTGGGCCTTGCGTGGAAGTACCCGACCGAGCCCCTGTTGCCGTCGCTCATCAGCCTCGAGGAAAACAATCCTCCTATCCTCGGCGGACGCTACCCGCCGGAACCGGCGTATGAAGCCTCCTCGGACGAAGATGGCAATCCGCTGCCCGCCGGCCAAACGAAGGCCCCGATCGACGGACGCGGCCTCTGCTCGATGGCACTCGCACAACGCGGCTACCTCTGCCGGCCGCTGCGCGTAACGGACGAGGACCAATGCCCCGCACCAGAAGACACGCCCGAGGAAGAAAACGTCATCACGCTTCTATCGTGCACGGTCGAGGAACAGCCCACGCTCACAGAGGCGGGGCCCGACGTCTGCCGCGAGATCGAATATTTGAACGGCGAACAGTCGCAACGATGCTCGGTCGTCTTTGAACAGGGCGGATGCCCCGGCGGCCAAGCCGCGAGCGCGTCGGAGAAAGCTGCGGATGGAACAATACGCGTGTGTCTCGACGATTCCACAGGCATCACGATCACGTATCCCATGGAACACGAACTCGTGCACGCCCAGCAGTTCTGCTCGATGCCGGCGGGCGATATCTACGGCAAGCTCGACGATGACGACGCAGACGCGCTCTGCTGCCGGTTGGAAGGCGAAGCACATCTCGTCAGCTGCAAGAGGATGATGGAAGACGGCGTACTCAACGACGACGACGGCAATCCGCTCGTCATCGACGGCATCGAGATCACGCCGCACATCTGCATGGAGCTCATGCGAATCGTGTCATGCAACGGCGTGCTCGGTCGAGAGGTCGCGTGCCCCATGTCGACCACTCTCGATTTGAACGATGCCCCGGCCGTGATCGCAGCCATGAAGGATAAAAACCCGGAGGACCTCCCGGATACGTACGATGAAGCAACCGACCTCGACACGATGGATGCCAAGATCGCAGCGCGCCTGAGGACGGTCGAACGTCAGATCCCCGTGTGCACGCCGGGCACCGAGAGTGAATATAAGAACACGATCGGCAACAACGCCTGTTACATCGGACAGTGCGTGGAAGAATCGCTCGAGCTGCACAGGCTCACGGGCGGACGCTCCCCCGCCACCGTGGGCGACGGCGCATTCCCGCACGACGATCCGCGTATGGGCGAGGCCCTCGCGACGGTCCTGCGGTCCGTGCCGGCGACCAGCCCACCGCTGCCGTCGTACAGACCGCAGATGATCACGCGCATCCTGGAAGACGCGCTCTGCCAGTTGCAGGGCCTGCCCGCCGCGACTCCCCCGCACCTCTGCGCGTTCTCGCCCTCGAGGCGTCTAGCCGTCCCGCTGGCCGACGGCGCGGCGACCGCGCGCAGCCTGCAGTACGACAGCGCGGAGCAGCGCGAAGCCACGCTCCTCGTGGAGCGGCTCGCCGCGGGGCTCGGTTCACGCATCGGCACCGACATCCAAGGGCAGTACCTGCGCATCGGAACGCGCACGCTCTCGGAGGTCGTCGCGCTCGCCAATATGCTGCTCAAAGAAGCGATCACCGTGACCTTCCCGACGAACATGTGCCCTCTCTCCATCGACGTCTGATGCGCCTGCGATTCTTCGCCATCGGCCTCCCCCTCCTCCTAGCCCCCGCCATGGCGGCCGCGATCGACTGTGCGACGATCAGCGATTTACCCGCCATCTCACAGCACTACGTCCAACCGACCTTGGACCGTGCCAATGCGGGCATCGCCTACGCGACGGCTTCGCGCGAAGCGGCGGACTTCTTCTCGCTGTACGTGCCGGGCTGGGCAAGGAACATCGGCGGCACGATGGCCGCGCTCGTGAACTCGCGCCAGGCGCTTACGGTCCGGTCGGATGACCTCTCGGACGCGACGGCCTGCCTGCGCTACGACCAGATCCTGCTCGAATGCAAGATCGACGAAGTGCGTCGAGCGATGGACGCGGAGCTGGAGCGCGGATCGTTCGTCGGCATCATGCGCCTGCAGAAACTCGTCTTATTCCTGCAAGAACGCCTAGACCACCTGACGCTCGGCAGCGCCGACGGCAGCTATGCCGACGGCCGATGGGATTTCAACCAGCTCTTCGACGAGAACGAGCCGGAGGAACTCTCGGAACCCCTCTGCCCCTTCCACTCCGACTACACGCCGCCGCGGATGACCGGCTACGGGTGCGATACCACCGTCCTCGAAACCATCGTCTCAAACGCGAGCGACATGTCGTTCGCCCAAGCCGAACTCGATGCGCTCGAAAAAATCGAATCCGAAATCGAAGAATTCCGAAAAATCACGGATCTGATGAACGCGTCGACGGGCAACAAAAAGGTGCGGGTCGTCGTGACGATCGGAACGGCTCGCCAGGCCGACCCCAACAACCTCCCCAATTTGTCCGATTTCGCGACCACGACATGGCCTCCCCGCGTGCTCGAATCGTCGGATCGTGGAAATATGTTTTTCACCGACCTTTCGCCGGATGCCGCCGAAGGCGCAGCGCAGATCAACATGGATGTGCTTCGTCAGAAAATCGAGGAGTATACGATGGATCTGGACCAGTCCGACGGAGAAGTGTTCATCAACGCGTTCTTTTGGCACGACAATACGGGCATCATCGTTACGAATCCGGCCTACATGCTTACAAATGTGAATGACCGGTTCCTGTTTTCGGTCGAGCCGTATGCGCCATCGGAGGAGGGGCCGTCCGCCCGCCGTCCGCACCTGACGCTCATCGGCTGCCAGGAAGAAACCGGCTTCTGCAGCGACGACTCGGAGCTCGTCTGCGGATCGACCGAATTCTGCGCGTCGAAGGGGAAGGGAGAGTGCCTGCGCGACGACTCATCGCCCACGATCCCCAAGCGGGCGCTGCGCGGGGCGTTCTCGTACACGACGGACCACCTGCGCCTGCTGACCGACTTCGCCCAGAAACGCATCGAAGACGGCTTCTCGCGCACATTCCCCGCGGCATGGGCGCCGATCGAAGATCTGCCGGAAGGCTACTCGACGGAAGAACGGCCGGGTGACGAGGTGATCCCGGGCATGGTGCCAACGACGATCCGCCAGAACTTCCGCAACATCAGCGGCATCCAAGGGCGAGGCGAGGGATGGATTTTCCCCGAAGCCCAAGACAGCCAATTAGAAATCGCCGAGTCGCTGAGCGACATGCGCGCAAGCATCGGCGAACTCTCGCGGCTCGCAAGCACGAAGACCGGTGTCCGCGCACTCGTGATCGACTTCGCGTACTTCCTCCGCCGCACGTGCGTCTTCCGCCCGTGCCAGAGGTCACTCGAACAGATCATCCGCATCAGCCTCGAGGACGCCTGCTTCCCCTACACCGACGGCGACTTCCTGAAAGACACCCCCAAAAACCCCCGCTGGAAGAAATGCGCCATGGCGGCGTGCATCCAGGTCGACGATGGGGAAGATAACCAGATCGAATTGCCCGAAAACTGCGAAGAAATCCTGCCTCCCCCGCCCGAGTAAGCAGCTATACTGCTGGAGTGAAGCCTGAAGATTTTGTCCATCTCCACAACCACAGCACGTATTCGTTGCTGGAAGCACTCCCAAGCCCAGAGGAGGTCGTCTTACGCGCGAAAGAATTGGGCCAAACGGCGGTGGGCTTGGCCGACAAGGGCTACATCTACGCGCTCGTGGAGTTTTACCAGTACGCGCAGAAGCACGGCCTGAAGCCGATCCTCGGCCTCGAAGCCTACGTCGCGGCGCGCACGCGCAACGATCGCGAAGCCGGCACCGACACGAAGAGCTTCCCGCTCACGCTCCTCGCCGCGAACAACGAAGGCTACGAAAACATCTTGCAGCTCGCGACGCTCAGCGCCATGGAGGGCATGTACTACAAACCCCGCGTCGACGACGAACTCATGACGAAATACGGCAAGGGGCTCATCGCGCTCTCGGGCCCGATCACGGGCCAGATCGGCCAGGCGGCGCTCCTCGAAGACGGTGATCGCATCAAAGCGCTGACAGAGCAGTACTGGCGATGGTTCGGAAAAGAAAACTTCTACTACGAACTCATGGACCTGCCGGGCGTGTCGGGCCAGGCCGAAGTGAACCAACAGCTCATCCGCTACGGCAAAGAACTCGGCGTGCCCGTGGTTGCCACGTGCAACAGCCACTACTGCCGGCAAGACGACGCCGAGGCGCACGACATCGTGCTGTGCATCCAGAAAGGCGCGAACGTCGCCGACCCGGGGCGCTTCTCGATGCGCGACAGCGATTTCTCGATGAGGCCATTTGAAGAAATGGAGAAAGCGTTCGCCCACGTACCGGAAGCGCTGGAGAACACGCGCATCATCGCCGATCGATGCAACGTGACGTTCGAATTCGGAAAGAACCGCATCCCCGTCTTCCCGATTCCGGACGGCAAAACCGAAGAATCGTTCCTACGCGAACTAGCCGATATCGGGTTCAAACGGGTCTATCCCGACGGCTCGAAAGAATACCGCGAGCGCCTCGAATACGAACTCTCGATCATCATCCAGGTCGGCTTCTCCGGCTACTTCCTCATCGTCCAAGACTTCATGGCCGAAGCGCGCCGGCGCGGCATCACGGTCGGCCCCGGCCGCGGCTCGGCCGCGGGATCAATGGTCTCGTACGCGCTCGGCATCACCGGCATCGACCCGATGGAGCACGGCCTGCTCTTCGAACGCTTCCTCAATCCGGAGCGCGTGCAGATGCCTGATATCGACCTCGACTTCGCCGACAACCGCCGCGACGAAATCCTCGACTACGTGCGCAATAAATACGGCGCGGACCGCGTGGCGCAGATCTGCACGTTCGGAACACTCGCCGCTCGTGCCGCGGTGAAGGACGTCGGCCGCGCGTACGGCATCTCGTTCCTCGAGATGAACAACCTGGCCAAGATGATCCCGGAAAAACCGGGCACGAAGCTGAAGGAGGCCCTCGAAGTGCCGGAGATGAAAGCCGCGTACGAAAGCAACGAACTCTACCGCAAGGTGATCGACGCGGCGCTGAAGCTCGAAGGCAAGGCGCGCCACGTGTCGGTGCACGCGTGCGGCGTCATCATCGCGCCCGCCCCGACCACGCAGTGGACCGCCCTCCAGAAGGCGCCAAAGGACGACCACACGGTCATCACGCAGTATTCGGCCAAACCTCTCGAATCGCTGGGCCTGCTGAAGATGGACTTCCTCGGCCTCATGAACCTCACCGTCATCCAGACGGCGCTCGAGATCATCGAGCGGACGCGCGGCGAGAAAATCGACATCGCGAAGATCCCGACGGGAGACAAGGAAACGTTCGCGCTCCTCCAGCGCGGCGACACGACGGGCGTCTTCCAGTTGGAATCCGGTGGCATGCGCCGCTACCTCAAGCAGCTGAAACCGACCGCGTTCGATGACATCACCGCCATGGTCTCGCTCTACCGCCCGGGCCCGATGGACTACATCCCGAGCTACATCAAACGGAAGCACGGACAAGAGAAGATCGAATACGTGCACGACGACCTGCGCCCCGTGCTCGAACCCACGTTCGGCATCGGCATCTACCAGGAGCAGATCCTGAAAATCGCACAGGTGTTCGCCGGATTCTCGCTCGGCGAGGCCGACTTGCTGCGCCGCGCCATCGGCAAGAAGATCAAAAAAGAACTCGACGCCCAGCGCGAGAAATTCATCACGGGCGCGACGAGCAAGGGCTACGACAAGAAGCTCGCCGAGAACATCTTCGACGACGTCATCACCCCGTTCGCCGGCTACGGTTTCAACAAAAGCCACGGCGCTGCGTACGCCCGCATCGCGTACGAAACGGCTTACCTGAAAGCGAATTACTCCGCCGAGTTCATGGCGGCGTTGCTCACCTCCGACGCGGACGACACCGAGCGCGTGACGATCGAAATCGAAGAGTCGCGCATGATGGGCATCAAAGTGCTGCCGCCGGACGTGAACGAATCGTTCAGCGCGTTCACCGTGATTCCCCCGAAGGAAAAAACCGGCGAATGGTCTATCCGTTTCGGTCTCGCGGCGGTGAAAGGCGTGGGCGAAGGATCGGTCGCGGAGCTTATCGACGAACGGAAAAACAATGGGCCGTTCACCAGCATCGAAGACTTCGCGGGTCGCCTGCCGCCGAAGATCCTGAACAAAAAACTGCTCGAATCGCTCGCGAAGGCGGGCGCGCTCGACGTATTCGCCGAACGCCGCACCATCGTGGAACAGTACGAAGCAGTCGTGGCGTACGCGAAGGGAGCCGAAGGCGCGAGCAACGGTCAGGCATCGCTCCTGGACGGTCTCGACAGCGCCGTGGAGCGCGCGACGATCGAATTCCGCCCCACCCCACCGGCGTCAGCCCAGCAGAAGCTGGAATGGGAAAAGGAAACGCTGGGTCTGTATGTTTCGAGCCACCCGCTCGCGGGTCTCAAGAAGTACATCGCGCGCAAAGCGACGATGATTACGGATCTCACGAGCAAAAATGTCGGCAAGAAGGCGACGCTCGCGGGCATAGTGGAAAGCGTGAAGAAACTGCGCACGAAAAAAGGAGACACGATGGCGATCGTGATGCTCGAAGACCCGACGGGAAAGATGGAACTGACGCTCTTCCCCAAGACCTACGCCGAATCGGCCGCGGTGCTCGAGCAGCCTGACACGGTCCTCGTGGCGAGCGGCATCATCGACCAACGCGCGGGCATGCTGCAGATGCGCGTCGACGCCGTGAAGCGATCGTCTTTGTCGATGATGATCCAGCGCGCGAAGGACGAGAAATTGTTCGACGAAGAAGAGGCGAAAAACGGCCTGTCGCGCATCCGCAAAGACGACGGCGACGTGGTCGACCACGTGGATGACGACGGCAACGTCGTGAAGGCGAAGATCGCGGAGACCGTATCGGAAACTGATGCGGCAGCTGCGCCTACACCCCCGACAGACCCCATGGACGAACCGTCGGCGGTATCCGTCGAAGCGTCGCCCGACGCGGCAAACATCTCGCTCCACACCGTCACGCTCCCGCCGCGCGCCCCCAAACAGTTGCTGCTCGATTTGAAGGACGTGTTCCTGCGTTACCCGGGCCGCGAGAAAGTGCAGCTCAAAATCGGCGAGCAACTCGTCGCGTTGCCCGTCACAGTCACGATGTCGCCGCTTCTTGAGCAGCGCATCGATGAGGTGCTCGGTAAGTATTCCACGGTGTAAATCATTGATTTCTCGCTGAAAAAGCGGAGAATGTCATGTTGGCATGACACCGCTCTTCCTCGTCATCATCCTCCTGGTCGGCGCACTCCTCGTCGGAGAGCTCATCCTATGGCGGATGTTTCGACGGCGCGTCGATCCGGTCATCTTCCCGACCGATCACGACCAGTCGTCGATCGGCTTCTTCCGCCCGGGCCGCATGCGGTTCGTGGCGCTCTGCCACACCATCGCGCTCGGCGTGGCGATCGTCCTTGCCGTCCTCTGGCTATGGTGACGAACACCTCGCCGTCGGCCGTGTCGTTCCCGGGCATGAGCCACGGGGAACACTTCCGGTTCTACTACCGCCAACACTGGATGCGTCTCGCGCGCATGGGCCAAGCATTCGTCGCGGGCATCGCCGTGTACGGCGTGGCGCTGTGGCTGGCGTCCTCCATGGAGGACGACGACACGCGGCGGCTGCTCGTGGCGCTCGCGTCGGCGGCGGTCCTCCTACTGCAGCTCGGCATCC